>PMSX01000139.1 GCA_003167495.1 Bryobacterales bacterium
GGGCCGGATCTTCGACCAGCTCCAAGACGCCGGCATGCAAACCGCGACACTGTCCAAGATCGTTCGCCAGAAAGAGCAGGGCCTCCGCCAAGCAGTGGAATTGCTGGCCGTTGGCAAGACTAGCGATGCTCTCGATTTACTTGAACGCCAAGGGCGCATTCGCGAAGTCACGCATCGCGACCAACGCTTTCAATCCATCGCCAAAGAATATGCCGCCAGTCCGGAGGGTACGCTGGTCATCTCGCCCGATAACGAAAGCCGCAAAGAACTCAACCACGCGATTCGCACTGCTATGCGGAGCGCTGGCCACTTGAACGACGACATCCTGAGTGCATCTGTCCTGACCCACCGGCAAGATGTCACGGCCGCCGACAAGGGCCGTGCGACCACGTACCGCACGGGCGACTCCATTCGCTACCGCAACGGTAGCAATGTGTTTGGAATCGCCCCGAAGAGTTACGGCACCGTTCTCGCCGCCGACCACGAAGCCAACCAAGTCACCGTCAAGATGGACGACGGCAGGGTGGTGAATTATGACCCGGCCCGTTTGCGCGGTGTGAGTCTTTACACGCCGGAACTGCGGCCCCTGGCTGTCGGCGAGCGCATTCAATTCACCACGCCTTGGAAAGATCAGGCGATCGCCAATCGCGATCTGGCGACGGTGACCTACCTCGACCAAAGCGGCAACATCCGCGTCCGTCTCGACGATTCGGGTCGAACGGTGGGATGGAATCTCCGCCAGTACGCCCATGTCGATTACGCCTATACGATGACCAGCCACTCGGCCCAGGGCGTAACGGTTGACCGCGCTCTCATTCACGTCGATACTTCAGACAGCAGGGCTCGCGCTCTGATTGACCAGACCCTTGCCTATGTCGCTGGTTCGCGTCCCCGCTACGACGTGCAGATTTTCACGGACAACGGCGGGGATCTCGCCCGAGCTTTAGGGCGCCAACATCAGAACGCGACCGCCCTCAGTCGAGAGCAAACACAAGACGCTCTCCAGCGCGCCCAGCCCAAACCGGCGCAACGCGAACAGACCGAAGAGGCCGCGCAGTTCATTTCCATGTAAGGAAACGTTCACTATGTCTCTCGAAACCATACTCCCGTATCTCAAGCCCATCGCTCCTCTCATCACCGATCCCGGCATCTCCGAAGTCATGGTCAACGCGAATGGCACTGTCTTCTTTCAACGTTCGGGCGTCGTCGAACCGTTCGAGGCGACACTGGACCCGCGCCACGTCTTGACGGCTGTCAAGAACATGGCCCGGTCGCTAGGCAAAGACATCAGCGAAGCTTCGCCGCTCTTGGACTGCCGCTTGCCGGATGGCTCACGCATCGCCGCCGCCATTCCGCCAGCCACCGAAGGAGTCCTGTTGACCATTCGCAAGTTTCGTCCCCACTGGTTTACCCTCGAACAACTCGTCCAGGCGGACGCCCTTCCCCAGCAGATCGCCGAGCTTCTCAGGGAAGCAGTGCAGCAGCGCAAGAATATTTTGCTCAGCGGCGGGACCGGCACCGGCAAGACAACGTTCACCAAAGCGCTGGTCGATTTAATACCGCTATCCGAACGTCTGGCCGTGATCGAAGATACCCGCGAGTTGAAGATCGATCACCCCAACGTCTTCCGCTTCGAAGCCCGGCCGGAAGGGCGCGCTTCGAACGGTGACCTTCTCACCTCGGCGATTACGATTCGTGATTTGGTGAAGGCGTCTCTACGCCATCGGCCAGATCGCGTGATTATCGGCGAAGTAAGAGGTCCGGAAGCCTTTGATCTTCTCGACGCACTAAACACCGGACATACCGGTTCCATCTCGACTCTGCATGCCAATTCCGCTGAGCACGCTTTGTCTCGCTTGACTTCGCTGGCCATTCGCGCCGATTCAGGCGTTCCTCATCATGCTCTTCAGTGTGAAGTCGGAGATTTGATCGACCTGTCGGTTCATGTTCGTTTGCAGGATACGCATCGCTTCGTTGCTGAAGTACTTGACGTTCAACGGTTCAGTTCCGACTTGAATCGTTATGAGGTCAGCAATGTTTACGCTGTTTAGGCACGGTCGAGACCGCTTCTCCTTCCTTCCGCGAACCTACTGCTCCGGCCCTTCGTTCGCCAGGGCGACGCCTTGGCAGGTTTTGGCTCCGCCACGAGCAGTCCCCAAAAAAGTCGCTGCGCGACTTCGCAACCCTGGCGAACCTCGGACGCTTCGCCCTTCGCTCTGCCTAGGAAGGCGAAGCCGCCGAAAAGAACGCGAGCTCTCATTCCAAACCAAAGAAAGGTACCAACCCCTATGAATAATCTCAACAGAATTACGCTCCTCGGTAACACCGGGCGCGAACTGAAGACCGCATCGACCGCCGCAGGTAAGCCAGTCACTCGGCTGAGCGTGGCCACGAACAAGCGCTACAAGGACGACGCCGGCGAATGGAAGACCAAACCCGTCTGGCACCAAGTGGTGATTTTCGGCGATAGCGCCAGCTATGCGGCGAAAATCAAGCCCGGTTCGCTCGTCTTCGTCGAAGGCGAAATGACGTATCGCGAATTCGAGCGCGAGATCGACACACCCGAGGGACCCGTCAAGGTCGAATGGCCCGTGGCGGAAATCGTGGCGTTTTCGATCAGCGCCCTGAATTCCGAAAAGGGCGAGAGGGAGAAAGGGGCGGCCGCGTAAGCGGCCTGCTTCTCTTGGGGAGGAAACGCCATGACCACACTGGAACAGGGCGCCAGCGTCACGCGGAAAACTAAGGCCACCGACCAACACAGGCCACTGGTAGTTACCATGCACGCCGAGTTTCTGGAGTTGCGGAGATTCGGCAAGCGGGAGAGCTTGACCGCTACCTACGAATCCATCTACCAAGCTGCCGCGATGCGCCAAGCTGAGCGCGACCGCCGCGATCGATTCGTTCTGCAACGGCGGAACCGCGGACTGGCAGGCACTCCATGAGAGTCACATCCTCCTTCTACTGCTTGGAATGTGTTTGCGGACAGCGCTTGCGGAGTGAGACGCGCGATTTGGTCTGTACCGCTTGCGGGCGGGAGATCCGCATCGAATGGCCGGCGGAGGCGGAAACACCAGCCTCCCGTGAACACACCCAGGAAGAAAAGGGAGCTGCCGCGTAAGGGGACTTAAGAAACGGAAGCCCGGATCAGCTCGTAACTGATCCGGGCGGAAAGGATAATTTGTGTTATCGGAGAGATTGTCAGCCTCTCAATCGCAGTATACGCCGACCGACCAGGCGGCTTCAAGAGAAAAAACGCCTGGCCGCGTGCGTTGCATAACCAAGAAACCACCATCGAGCGAAAGCGGGCCACGCCGCGCCCACCGGCGCGATGTCGAGAACTCACCGCTGAAGCGCAGCGCTTGCCAGCTCTACGGCGCGCTCTGCGACTGCCTTGACCACACTTCCTATACCGGACTCGCTTGGCCTAAAGTCGACACGCTCGCGCGCCGGATGAAGGTCACAAGTCGAACTGTGCAAAGGGCTTTAGACGACCTGATGGGAGCGGGTTGGATCGGTACGCCCTTTGGCGACGCCGGCGGACCGCGCGAAGGCGTAACGTATCATCTTCATCCCGATGGCAAACCATGTCTGTTTTGCGTCGCGGCGGCGCGCACGATCAGTCAACGCGGCGGCGCGGCTCACGCGCCGAACTCAACGGGTGACAAAAAGTCGCCCGTGACTCAAGCGACGGGTGACATTTTGACACCCGTCACCCCCGACAATTTGTCACCCCTTCCAGCCCCAACGGGAGACATTTTGGCAGCGACGGGTGACATTTTCGACAGCACATATAAGGAAAAGAATTCCCTAAGTAATTTACCTAAATCGTCGTCGGCGACGGCGCCGCCGGCAACAACTGCGCCATCCACCGAACCGCCCGAAGAATTCTTGCAGATCATGGATGCTTATCTCGAACTCGACGAAAGCGCTTTGCGCCGACTCTGGAGGGAAGCACGCCAGATTGTGCCCGATGCCACTCCCGAAGAAGTCCGCCACTTTTTCGGTGAGCGGGCGCACAAGGTATTTCGCAATCGGCGAGTAGAGAGCCCGGTCGGCTTGCTGCTGAGTAGCATCGCGGATTGGTTCGTTGAGCGGCGGGTTCTACAAAGGCGAGAGGAGCAGCGTCGGGCAGCCGAGGAGTACGAAATCTTGAAACGGCAGCTGGTAGATCTGGAGCAGCCGCAGCCACCGCCCAAGCAGATTTCTCCTGAACCGCAGGCGCAACTGCAAATGACTTCTGTGCCAGCCCCGAAAGAACGGTTCGACATGACGGAAGAAATCCGCGCTGCTGCCGCGAGAAAGGCCCTCCGATGAAGCGACCGCCAGAACCCGTAAAGTCTTGGCGTGACGTGCTCCACGAGTCGTTCGGTCATGTGCAAGCCATCGGTGGGCTGTTTGCTTTGGATTTCGAATACTACCTGGAGAGCGAGAGCAACCGCTGCTATCGACTGCTGTGGACTAACCGTCTTGCCGCCGAGACGAAATCAGGCCGACTGGTGCAGCACGAAGGCGGCATCGTTCGCCAAGGCCCCGTCTCTGAGACAATGAGCGCTGTCACTGAGGCGTTGGCCGAGTTGGGCAAGCTCCGCAAGCGCCAGGTTCCTCCCACGAAGAGAGTAGCCGCATAGACACCGCATGCCAGACATCGAACCAATCATCAGACGCAAATTCTCTCAGCAGGATCGCGCGGCTGCTCAGGAGCAGGTGAGCCAGGCCGTCGAAGCCGATTCGGAGCGTTTCCTCGCGGCGTATCGTCTAGATTCGCGCTCGTTTCAAGGCCGCTACGTCAATTCCGACTTGATGAAAGAAATGTTTCCCGAATACAGCGCGTCGAAGGAACATCGTAATCGATACAATTTGCCGGTTCACGACGCCGCGGCAGTCTTGGCGGCCGCGCAGTTCCGGGTGGCCGTCGCCGACGATTCCATTCCAGGCCGAATCGCCATTCACATTGATTCGTGGTCGGCACGTCTAGCCGCATCGTTGGATTCGAGCAAACACGTCTAACCTCCTTACGAGTGAGCCGGACCTCATTTCAGCCTGCGATTGCGCACGGCCGTTCAGCGAAATTTGGCTCCGCTATACCCGCCTGGTTTGGACAACCGACCGCAATGTCTGGCGGTTATCGGGACGGATAATGATACTGTCCCTTGATTTCCTGATTTCATGATGACATTGGATCCAAACATGGCCGAAACCACGCGGCTGGAATTTGCTCCGTCTTCCAGGAAAGTGCGCTGGTTGTTTCTCGGTGTCTGTGGGGCGCTGCTGGCCATCCTGTTGGTATCGGGTATCCTGGCGGTCCGCTTTCTGGACAAAATGCACGGTCAAGAGCTGGCCGTCAGGCGCGCATTGGCGGAGCGCGCCCAGATACTTTCGAGTCTTTCATTATCGATACAAAGCTACAACGAAGGCGTTCAGCAGTTCGTCGTGGACGCCCTTGCCGATCAGTCTCAACCGTCTCACCAGCACCTCGATCAACTTACCCTGGAAATCGACTCCGATTTGAAGCGTTATCCCGTTGAACGCGACTTCACCGAAGCCGCGCTCTTAGACGGATTTCAGGACGTTTTCCTTCAACAGCGAACTGTTTACATATCCGTTCTCGCAAGAAGACCGGACGAACTGCGCAGGGGGCCGAATGTAATCGCCGAGCAGATGGTTCCGCTCCAAAGGAAAGTGTTGGACTGGTCCACGAAGCTCCAGACCTGGAATGGGGAGCGGCTCAAGAATGCGGACGAGGCGCTGGTTAGCGATTTCGCTGCGGTGCAAGGAGGCCTGGCCCGGGCGCTGGCAATTGGTTTTGGCAGCGGCTTCCTGCTTGTACTGGCGGGCATGGCTTACATCGTGAGGCTCGAGCGTCAGACGCATAGCAGGTACACTCAACTTGCTCAGAGTCAACATGCATTACAGCAACTCTCGGCACGTCTGTTGGACGCCCAGGAAACAGAACGGCGGTCCATCTCGCGGGAACTCCACGATGAAGTAGGGCAAGCACTGGGAGCGCTGCTTGTAGATTTGGGCCGCCTCTCGAGCGCTCTATCCAACGAGCGCCCAGAAGTGAAAACTCAGCTTGACAGCATGAAATCCGTGGCTGAGCGGACCTTTCAAGCGGTTAGGAACATCGCACTTCTGCTCCGTCCGTCGATGCTGGACGATCTCGGGCTGGTGGCAGCGCTGGAGTGGCAGGGGCGCGAAGTCTCACGAACGAGCGCGATCGAAGTCGAGGTCCATTCTGAAAACGTCTCGGACGGCTTGCCCGATGAATACCGAGTCTGCGTCTACCGGCTGGTTCAAGAAGCCCTTAACAACGCAGTGCGTCACTCTGGGGCCAAGAATGCTCAGGTAAGTGTCCGACAATCCCCCAAGAGCATCATCGTGCAGGTCAGCGACGACGGGCGGGGCTTCAACCTGCAGCGCACGCGCGGACTTGGTTTGCTTGGAATGGAAGAACGAGTGAAGCGACTTACCGGAACATTCAAGGTTGAATCCCAGCCCGACCATGGCGTCAGCCTCACCGCGGAGCTGCCTTTCCACTCAAGCGACGGTCGGATCTCATGACAAAGATTCGCGTGCTCCTTGCTGACGATCACACTTTAATTCGTGCCGGTTTGCGCATGGTGGTGGATGCGCATCCCGACCTTTCGGTTGTGGGAGAAGCTGCCGACGGAAGGGCAGCCGTGGCCATGGCGCAAACGTTGAAACCCGACGTCATCGTGATGGACATTGGAATGCCCAGCCTGAATGGAATCGAGGCGTGCCGTAAGATTCTTGAAGTATTGCCGGAGACGCAATTCGTGATGCTCAGTATGCATTCAGATGAAGGCTATGTGCTGCGAGCGCTCAAGGCGGGGGCTAAAGCATATCTTCTGAAGGATTCCGCGGAAGCGGATCTGGCTCAGGCTATTCGAGCCGCAGCGGCTAAAGTCGTTTTTCAGTCCCGCCGTCGGCAAAGTACTGCTGGAAGACTACATGCGAAAGCTGCAACGCACCGGTGCGGAGGACTCGTACGACCTCCTTTCACCCCGCGAACGGGAGATCCTACAACTCGTAGCTGAGGGGAGCTCGAGCAAAGATATTGCGAATCTCCTGGATCTAAGCGTTTACACCGTCGAGACCCATCGCGCGCGCGTAATGCAAAAGCTGAACCTGCATGGCGTCCCCGAGTTGATCCTGTACGCGGTCCGCAAAGGCGTCATCTCGTAAGTGCGGTGACGTGTACCCAATCGCAGGTACCGACGATACCGACTTCCCGTTGACGTTCCGCGGCCCCTTCGTTCGTCCAATCAGGCAGAGCCACTTCGGCGGGGCTTACCCGGCGCGGCGGCCGATTGAAAGTTCGCAATGGAGACTACATGAACAAACAGATTTTTTGGAGGCGCCCTCAAGCCGTATTCCTGGCCGGAGCGCTGGCGGTGGGCTTAGGTGTGGCCGGCTTCGCCGCAAGCCATGCCGAAAGCGCCAATTCCCCAGTCTTGTTAAAGCTGGCGAGCGGGGACGAAGGCCCAAGCCGCAATGGTTTCGCGCCGGTCGTTAAGAAGGTGTTGCCAGCGGTCGTCAGTATTGAGTCCACGAAAGTGTCCAAGATCCCGACGGCATTCGAAGAGGGTGCGCCCGATGACCCGCTGTTCCGCCAATTCTTCGGTAACGACGATTCGAACCGGCAGTTCGGTACTCCTCGTGAAGCCCCGGACCAGCGTGAACAAGGGCTGGGCTCCGGCGTCATCCTCTCACCGGATGGTTATATCGTCACAAACAATCACGTCGTCGACGGTGCCACGGGCATCCGCGTCACCCTCGCCGACAAGCGTCAGTTCAAAGCCAAGGTTATCGGAGCCGACCCGAAGTCCGATATCGCCGTTATCAAGATCGACGCCACCAACCTTCCCTGCGTTACGGTCGGCGACTCGTCCAAAATTCAGGTGGGCGACTACGCTCTGGCCATCGGTAATCCATTCGGCGTGGGACAAACCGTCACGATGGGCATCGTCAGCGCTACGGGAAGATCCCATCTCGGTATCGAGGAGTACGAGGATTTCATCCAGACCGACGCCCCGATCAACCCAGGCAATTCGGGAGGGGCGCTGGTAAACGACCGCGGTGAGCTGATTGGCATCAACACCGCGATCATTGCACACGGCTCCAGCGGAAATCAGGGCATTGGCTTTGCAGTCCCCGTGAATATGGCCCGCAATGTTATGGATCAATTGGTCAAAACGGGGAAGGTCACCCGCGCCTATTTGGGTATTGTTCCTCAAGACGTGACGCCTGCAATCGCTAAGGCATTCGGTGAGAAGGACGCGCACGGAGCTTTAGTCGGCGACGTAAGCGCGAATAGCCCTGCTCAGAAAAGCGGGATCGAAAAGGGCGACATCATCCTCGATGTGAATGGCAAAACAGTCGCCGATAGCAACGAACTCCGCATGACGATCTCCATGATGCAGCCGAATGCCGACATCAACCTGCGGGTCTCTCGGA
Source organism: Bryobacterales bacterium (assembly GCA_003167495.1). Classification (GTDB taxonomy): domain Bacteria; phylum Acidobacteriota; class Terriglobia; order Bryobacterales; family Bryobacteraceae; genus Bog-105. The sequence continues at coordinate 8,479 of PMSX01000139.1, forward strand.
ACGGTTCGCAACGCGACGTTGCCGTGCAACTGGGAGAATTGCCGACCGCCACTGCGTCGGCCAAGCAAAACGGCCAGAAAGAAAACAGCGTGCTGTCTGGCGTTTCGGTGGAAAACCTGGATGCTGAGTCGGCGCAAGATCTGAAGCTGCCAGCTAATGCACAAGGCGTAGTCGTAACCAACGTTAGTCCCTCCAGCGAAGCCGCAGACGCCGGCCTGCGCCGTGGCGACGTGATTCAGGAAGTCAACCACAAACCCGTGAAGAATACCTCCGATTTCGAGCACGCCGTCGGTAACTCGAAAGAGGACACCCTCCTGTTGGTGAACCGAAACGGCAGCACGATGTACCTGGCTGTCTAAGAGGTAAGCATCAGGTTGGCCAGTCCCGGCGCTCCTCCGAGCCGGGACCGGCCTTTTGTTCTGCTGGATTGTCAAAGAACAATGGCCGGTCCACTTAAAGCTTAATTCTCGCGAGCACCCATCAGGAGTATCAATAGGAGCGGAACGCCAGAGTCTCCCTGCACCGGCAAAACCGGGTTTTGCTAATCATTTCGCTGACGAGCGTTCGCGGGGATCATGGAATCTCGATTTCGGATAACTGCGGTGCAACAGGTTAAAGAGTTGAGTCGGCCGCGTGGTACGGATCACCCATCGGGAGTTCGCGCTCTTTATCCGGATGCTTTCTCAGGCTTTGGATTGTGCCAGGAGCCGTCTGGAGCTATGAGCGTGTCGGCGTCCTTTGGTCCCCAGCCATGGCGCCTGTAAGGTCGAACCCGGTGGTGCGTCTTGAGGACCGGATCGACTACCGCCCAAGCGGCTTCGACCGCGTCCTGACGGGCGAAGAGCGCTCCATTGCCGTTCATCGCATCGCCCAAAAGCCGTTCATAGGGCGCTTCCTCTCCTGCCAGTTCTTCGGTCAGGTAGAGTTCTCGCTGTTCCCCGACGAACTCTTTTCCCGCGAGCTTGACGCGAGCGGCGAGGGCGATGGCTGAGTTTGGGGAGAGCCGGAAGCGCAGGTAGTTGGCACGGCCAGTTGCGGGCGCTGAGTCGGCAAAGAGATCCTGCGGCGGCGGTTTCAGCTCCACCAGAACCTCAGTTGCGGTTTCCGCCAGATATTTGCCAGAGCGCAGGTACCACGGCACCCCTGCCCAGCGCCAAGAATTGACGGATAGCCGCAAGGCGCAGAATGTCTCGACGTCGGAGTTCTTCGCCACACCTCGCTCCTTGCGATAGCCCGTGTACTGGCCGCGAACCAAGTCTTCAGGCTTTAGCGGGCGCATGGCCTGAAAGACCTTGGCTTTCTCGGTGTGAACGGCCCCAAAGTCTCTATCGGCTGGGGGCTCCATGGCAAGTAGCGCAACGACCTGGAACAGATGGTTCTCAATTACGTCGCGCAGACACCCGGCGGTCTCGTAGAACGCTCCCCGGTCCTCGACGCCGAAGTCCTCCGCTAGGGTGACCTGGACGCTTGCTACGTAGTTGCGATTCCAGATGGGCTCCAGAAACGAATTGGCGAATCGGAAGTAGAGGATGTTCATGATCGCCTCTTTCCCGAGGAAGTGGTCGATGCGGAAGATTGAATCTTCCGGGAATACCTTCTCCGCGACACGGTTGAGCTCGCGTGCGGAAGCCAGGTCGCGTCCGAAGGGCTTTTCGACAATCACACGCGCATGCTCGCCCAGGTTCGCAGTTCCGAGTCCCTTGATGACTGTTCCGAAGAGTGCTGGCGGGATAGCCAGGTAGTGCGCCGGACGGCGCGCGCTGCCCAGCTCTTTTTTCAGCGCGGCGAACGTGGCTGGCTCCTCATAATCCCCGCCTACATATTTGAGCAAGGACAGAAGATGCTTGAGGGCACTCCGATTATCGATCCCGCCCGATTCCTTTAAACTGTCACTTACCCGTTTGTGCAGACTTGCCAGAGTCAAAGTCGGCAGGGCGACGCCGATGATCGGAACCTTCAGCGTTCCTCGTTTGACCATCGCATACAGTGCCGGGAAGATCATCTTGTAAGCGAGATCGCCCGTTACCCCGAAGATTACCAGCGCGTCCGAACGGGAAGCTGCCTCCATCAACTACCTGCCTTCGCGGCCGCAGCCTTCTCCTCGTGGCCGCCGAATTGATAACGAAGCGCGGACAATAACTTGTCGGCGAAGTCATCCTCGCCGCGCGAACTGAAGCGCTCGTATAACGCTGCACTGAGAACCGGGGCCGGAACCGACTCATCAATGGCAGCCGCAATCGTCCAGCGTCCCTCGCCTGAGTCCGACACGCGACCGGCGAAATTTGCGAGGTCTGGACTATCGAGAAGCGCCGCGGCGGCCAAGTCGAGAAGCCACGAAGCGATGACACTGCCTCGCCGCCAAACCTCAGCGATGTCGGCCAGATTCAAGTTGTACGCGTAATGTTCCGGGTGGCGCATCGGCGCGGTTTCGGCGTCGGTGGTACGGTCTTGCTTGCCGGCATTGGCATGGCGAAGGATATTCAACCCCTCCGCATAGGAGGCCATGATGCCGTACTCGATGCCATTGTGAACCATCTTGACGAAGTGACCCGCGCCGCTCGGACCGCAGTACAGGTAGCCGTGCTCAGCAGTGCCGCCCAGTTTTTCCCGCCCAGGGGTGCGCGGCGCCTCCGTAATGGTTGGAGCCAGGGCGGAGAAAACCGAGTCGATGCGACGGACGACGTTTTCATCACCGCCAATCATCAAGCAGTAGCCCCGCTCCGCCCCCCACACTCCGCCGCTAGTGCCGACGTCCACATAATGGATGCTTTTCGTTTTTAGCTCGGCGGCGCGCCGGATGTCATCGTGGTAGTGGGAATTGCCTCCATCGATCACCACGTCGTCGGGTTTGAGGAGAGGGATTAGGGTCTTCAGCGTCGGATCGACGACGCCGGCGGGGACCATCAGCCAGACGGTGCGCGGCGGCTTCAACTTACTGACAAAGTCTTCGAGCGACGTCGTCCCGACGGCCCCGTCTTTCGCGATCGCCTGCACTGTTTCCTGTTGAAGGTCGTAAACGACGCAACGGTGGCCAGCCTTTATGAGACGTTTCACCATGTTGGTTCCCATCCGGCCCAAGCCGATCATGCCCAGTTCCATATATTTTCCTTTGTCCTTAGAAAGGGTGGCTCTCCAGCTGACTCTTACTTCGTGGCGCGCTCGAGCTTACGGTCTCGGATGAATCGACCCTCCAGATCGTGCCCTCGGTAACCACACTCTGCTCGAAGGGATCGTCCGCGAGCAAGGTCAATGAGCAAGTGTTACGGATCCGCTTGCTGAGCTGTCATGTGGACCTAGCCGGCGGCTCGGAGCGTGGTGACCTTCGACTCAATGCAACTGAGGAGATCTTTCCACGATGCCACGAATGAAGCAGCGCCCTCTCGCTGAAGATCGGCCGCGAGTTGTTCGTTGTCGACGCCGGCCTTCGCGAACGCCGCGAGCACCTTCTCGGCATCACCGCCATCTTCCGGTAAGACCTCGCATGGTTCGCCGTGATCGGCGAATGCAAGCAGCGTTTTCTCGGGAATCGTATTGATTGTGTCCGGCGCAGCGAGCGCCTTAATGTAGAGGATATCGGAGGCGTCGGGGTCTTTCGTACCTGTGCTCGCCCAAAGCAGGCGCTGCGGCTGAGCGACGGCATCGGCGGCTCTTCGCCAGCGTGGCGAAGCGAGGAGATCGCGATACGCTTTGTAAGTACGTTTTGCAATTGCGATGCCCAAACGATCGTGAAGGTCCTTTGGAACCTTCCCCATTACCGCTTTGTCCCACCGGCTGATGAACATCGATGCTACCGAGCGCACCTTTGGATTGAGCCCCGTGGCGATTCGGCGCTCGATGCCCCGCAGATACGCTTCCGCTCCTCCGGCATAGTGCCCGGCCGAGAACAAGAGTGTGACATTTACGGGTACGCCCCGAAAGATGGCTTCTTCAATCGCAAAGTGCCCTTCGCTGGTCCCCGGAATCTTGATGAAGAGATTGGGTCGTTGCGCTTGAGCGTGGAGACGAGCGGCCTCTTTGACAGTGCTCGCCGCTTCATATGCCAACGAGGGAGAAACCTCCAATGACACCCATCCATCGATCCCAGCCGTTCGGTCGTGGATTGGTCGAAAGAGATCGGCGGCCTGCCTCAGGTCCTCGATCGCAAGCTCGAAGAAGAGCTCTTCGCCTGACTTACCGTCCTTCTTCTTCTGGCGGATGGCGTCATCGTAGAAGTTCGAGTTTTTGATGGCCAGATCGAAGATCGACGGATTCGAAGTGAGCCCAGTGACCGACAAATCATCGATGTAATGGCGCAAGGTTCCACTCGTCAGCAGCTTTCGAGTGATGTTATCAAGCCAAAGGCTTTGGCCAAGATCGTGAAGTTGCTGTGTGGGCTTCATAACTTCAACGGTAAGTTAATCATCGTCAAAATGCCGTCAAAAAATGCGTGAATGGTTTTGTCAGAGAGGGTTTGACCGTTGCGCGCCGATCTCCATGCTTGTTAACGATCATTTTGAAAACGCAAGAATTTTGAACCTTGGGCCGGCTCCGCAACATCATTTGCGCCGGGGGCCCTATCATCCGTCCGAACATCTGCGCCTACGGTTGGTGCTGAAATTCAAATTCTAGAGACGCACCCTCCGCAATCGCAAAGCGTTCGCCACTACCGAAACGGAACTGAAACTCATTGCTGCAGCGGCGAGCATCGGACTTAGTAGCAAGCCAGTAAGCGGGTAGAGTACACCCGCTGCAATGGGAACACCGAGTGCGTTGTACAGAAATGCGAAGAACAGATTCTCTTTGATGTTGCGCATAGTTGCCCGGCTCAGCGACCGGGCACGCATGATGCCGCGCAAATCCCCTTTGATGAGAGTGACTCCCGCACTCTGAATCGCTATATCGGTTCCGGTGCCCATGGCAATGCCCACCTGGGCCTGGGCCAGCGCCGGCGCGTCGTTGATTCCATCGCCTGCCATAGCCACAAAACGGCCTTGTTCTTGAAGCTCTTTGATGTGCTTGGCCTTGTCTGCGGGCAACACCCCAGCAATCACTTCATCGATACCCAGTTTCTTTGCGACGGCATCGGCGGTCGTTTTGCTGTCGCCGGTCATCATTACGATGCGCACCTTATCTTGGTGCAGTTGGCAAACGGCTTCTGCCGTGCTTTCCTTAATCGGATCAGCAACTCCAATCAGCCCAGCGGCTTTACCGTCGACTGCTACAAACATGACCGTTTGCCCTTCGGCGCGAGCAGATTCCGCCGCTTGCGCGAGTGCATCTATGTTGACTCCCGAGTCATCCATAAGTGCGCGATTGCCGAGCAGCACTGAGGCACCAAGGACGCGCGCCTTCACACCCTTACCGGTTAGCGCTTCAAAGGCTTCAGCCTTGGCCAGTTCAATCTTGCGATCCTGCGCACCCGAGACAATGGCAGCCGCCAAAGGATGTTCGCTGGCGCGCTCCAAACTCGCCGCAAGATGCAGAAGCTTAGTTTCGTCGAATCCTGGTGCGGGCTGAACACTAACCAGTTTGGGTTTGCCTTCTGTCAGAGTCCCGGTCTTATCAATGACGAGCGTGTCCACTTTTCGCATGAATTCGATGGCTTCGGCGTTTTTGAACAACACTCCTGATTTGGCGCCTTTACCCATCGCCACCATAATCGACATCGGCGTTGCCAAGCCTAGCGCACATGGACACGCGATAATTAGAACCGCGATGGCGCAAATCAATGCGTGCGCAAGGCGTGGAGAAGGGCCGACGAAAGACCAAACGATAAATGTGAGCGCCGCAATGCCAAGCACCGCGGGCACGAAATAACCGGCAACTTTGTCAGCCAACTTCTGAATGGGAGCGCGACTGCGTTGCGCCTCCGAAACCATCCGCACAATTTGAGCAAGCAAAGTATCCGTACCCACGCGCTCCGCTCGAATTTGCAGCGATCCGTTGGCGTTCACGGTCGCGCCCGTGACGCGGTCGCCCGTTTTCTTTTCCACGGGTATCGGTTCGCCCGTGATCATCGATTCATCAACGCTGCTCGTACCCTCTAAAACCACACCATCCACCGGAATTTTTTCGCCAGGACGCACGCGCAGACGAAAGCCTACTTTCACCTGATCGAGCGGCTCATCGGTTTCTGAGCCGTTTTCGGCTATGATACGGGCCGTCTTTGGCGCCAGTCCAAGCAGAGCCTTGATAGCCGCCCCCGTTTGACTCCGAGCCCGCAGTTCCAGAACTTGCCCTAACAGTACAAGAGTCGTGATCACGGCGGCCGCTTCAAAGTAGACTGCTACTCCGCCGCTTGCATCGCGGAAAGTGGGCGGAAAGATACCGGGGAGAAGGGCGGCCACGAGGCTGTACCCATATGACACTGCCAAACCCAGTGAAATGAGGGTAAACATATTCAAGCCTCTGTTCACAATTGACTGCCAGCCACGCACAAAAAACGGCCAGCCGCCCCACAGAACCACCGGCGTTGCCAGAATGAGTTCAAACCACGTCCAGAAACGCGCACTTGCTAACTGCTGGAGCGGATTTCCCGCCATAGATTCAGACATGCTCACAATTAACACCGGGAGCGCCAGCGTTGCGCTGACCCAGAATCGTATTGTCATCTCGCGAAGTTCGGGATTTTTTTCCTCTGTTGTCGAGACCGCGCCCGGCTCCAATGTCATTCCGCAGATGGGACAATTTCCCGGGGTGCTGCGAACGATCTGCGGGTGCATCGGACAGGTGAACTCATCAGTTGAGCTTTTCCCTTTGGAGGGCTCTGGCGGCATCCCATGGACAGGATCGTTCGTCTTCGGACTTGTAGCAGTCATAGTATGTGTCGCGTTATCGGCGCGCGCGTCGGCTTAGCAGAATCGCTCCCGCAATTACCAATGCGGCGATTAACACACAGATCGGTAGCCAACTACCCATTGAACCGCCCATCCATCCGTTGTGGTCCATCATAAAGCCTTATTCCCTCCGAGCGTCACAGTCCTTTGGGCACGTCGGTACCCATAACCGCTAACGTGCTGATTGCCCGGACAACTGAGTGTAAGCTTGATTTTCGCCGTCCTGTATCTTCATGCTTATTGACCGCTGATGGTCAACTGACGATAAGCGATCGAAGAGGCGCTCGATTGCCTTGGATGGCCCCGCAGCTGCCGATCATATGTCAGCGCCATTTTGCGGCCATATTGATTCATCCGAGCGCGTTCGTAAGGGAATAAATGTCAAAGCAATATCAAAAAGGGAAATCAATCAAGTGCGAGTTTCATCCGACTCCTTAGTCAGGACCTTGCGGATATTCTGTAATTCCGCGCGGCGTTTCCCGGTAGTCTTCGGATAGGCCATCTTGAGACCCGCAAGAGCGTCCAGCACAATTTGGGAGACGATGAGCCGCGCATTCTCCTTGTCATCGGCGGGGACGACATACCAAGGAGCGTGGCGCGTGGTTGTAGAGCTGAGGCAGTCTTCGAAAGCCTTCGTGTACTGCGTCCAGTATTTTCTCTCGTGAACGTCCGATGCGCTGAATTCCCAATTTTTATCAGCTTCATCAATCCGTTCCAGGAATCGCTTGCGTTGTTCTTCGTTCGAAAGATGGAGGAAGATCTTAATGGTCCGCGTACCGTTGCGATAGAGGTGGCGCTCGAAGTTTGTTATGGATTGATAGCGCTCGTCCCAGATGTCTTTTTTATGGTGGAGTTTCTCTGGTAGCCGCTGGGTCTTGAGTATCTCGGGATGCACCTTTACAACCAGCACCTCCTCATAGTAGGAACGATTGAATATGCCAATTTTCCCGCGTGCCGGCAAGTGACGCGTTGTGCGCCAAAGAAAATCATGTTCTAATTCATCGGCGCTTGGTTGCTTGAAGCTGGAAACCTGGCACCCCTGGGGGTTGACCCCGGACATGACGTGACGGATGGCGCCGTCTTTGCCTGCAGCATCCATGCCCTGGAATATCAGCAGCAACGCATAGCGATTGGATGCGTAGTGCAAGCGCTGAAGCGAATTCAGTTCCTCGACATGTCTTTCAAGGATCTCGTTGTACTCTTCCTTTGACTTGGCGAAAGGCTTGACAACGGTGGGCCAATCTTTGAGTATTACTTTCTTGCCGGGGGGTACGCGGAAATCATGTGAATCGATTTTCATTTGGCGGCAGCCTTGACCTGCACTGCCTCTTCAGGGGTCTCGATCTCCGCCTCCCGCCAATCTTGATCTGCCTGGCCATATTGGTGTCCGCGCTCTTCGTAAATCTCATAGGCACGGGCGGCGATTTGCGATTGACGGTCAACTGGTTTCTTTGCTAAGAGAGGAGCCTCCTTGGGATCGAAGATCCGATAGGCGAGCAATTTGATGCGGTCGTTGACAAGCGCCCAGCAAATCGCATAGGCCCAGACGAACCCGGCCCATTTCCAGCCGAGAGGAGTCATGAAGAGTCCATACACGGCGATGAGTGTGGCTACCGTTTGTGTGCCAAGCACCGCCACCCACAGGATCCGCGCCGGGCGAATAGACCAGAAAGGACCGCGCGTGCGGGTGAGGAAGATCGTGAGATGTCCGGCAATCGAGAGCTTCAAATACATAAGCGTTTGAATGTGGTTGCGGTCAAGATGAAAGACACGCTCGCCCATGTAAAACAAACCGAACGCGGCGACGACTCCGATGACGCCGAGGATTGTGGAAATGCCTAGCACCAAGCGCATGTTCCAAGCCTCGGGCTTGTCCCGATAGTGAACGTTGTCGTAGGCAATAGAGAGAATTGCACCATCGTTGAGCAACGCAATCATGACGATCATCACCGCAGTTACCGGGTAAAAGTTGAATACTAGGATCGCCAGCGTCATGAAGAACAGCACGCGCAACGTTTCGGCGATGCGGTACATGGCGTAGCTATTCATTCGCTGGAAGATGCGGCGGCTTTCCTTGATTGCGTCGATCGTGACCGAAAGGCCTTCAGCCAGGAGGACGATGGAGGCCGCGGCCCTTGCGGTATCCGTAGCACCAGAAACGGCAATGCCGCAATCGGCTTTCTTGAGCGCGGGAGCGTCGTTCACTCCATCGCCCATCATTCCGACGATATGTTCGCGCTGCTGCAGAACATCCACAATATGGAATTTATGTTCGGGGAACACTTGGGCGAAGCCGTCGGCCTTTTCGATGGCCTCTGCGGACTGTGTCGATTCGTGGTGCTTGGTGTTGGCTAATTGGCTGGCATCGAATATATTCGTGCCCATGCCGAGTTGCTTGGCGGTTTCCTTAGCGATAGACATTTGGTCACCGGTAACCATCTTGACGCTCACACCCATCTGGCGTGCGCTTGCGATGGTCGCTTTAGCCTGTTCACGGGGCGGATCGAACAGTGGCAACATACCGGTAAACTGCCAATTGCCTTCTTGATCCGCCCGCGCAACTCCGAGGGAACGAAAGCCTCGCGACGCAAAGTCGTCAATCGCTTTCTCGACGGCTGGCTTTACTTCGACGGCATTAACCGCCATCGCGAGAATGACCTGCGGCGCACCTTTGGCCACGTAGAATTGTTTGCCGTCGGAAGCTTTGACAGTAGCTTCAGTTCGCTTATGCACTGGGTCAAAGGGCTGGAAATGGAGGATCTGATGGCTCTTCAGGGCCTTCTCGTCCTTAACAGCGCCGATGATGGCAACGTCAATTGTGTCTTTATCCTCCGCACGGGAGGCGAGCGCAGCCCAAAGTATGACTTCCTCAGCCGCGATATTGTCCAAGGTGAACGGCTCGCCCAGTGTGAGCTTGTTTTGAGTCAATGTGCCGGTTTTGTCGGAGCATAAGACGTCTACCCCGGCTAACTCTTCGATTGCTGAGAGCCTGGTGACGATCGCTTCCTTTTTCGCCAGTTTGCGGGCGCCAACCGCCATGGTGACTGACAGGACCGTCGGCATTGCCACAGGAATGGAGGCGACCAGAAGTACGAGAGCGAACTCCAACGTGCTGAGAATTGGATCGTGGCGGAAGAGTGCGACGATCACGATTAGCAGTACTAGAGCCACCGCGAGCACGATGAGGTAATCGCCAATTTTCATGACGGCCTTTTGGAAATGGCTGACCGTGTGGGCTTCCTCCACAAGTTGTGCAGTCTTGCCGAAATAGGTATTCGTTCCGGTGGCGTATACCATCGCTTCGATTTCGCCGCGGCGCACAATCGATCCCGAGAACACCGGATCGCCAGGTTTACGATCGACGGGCAAGGATTCGCCTGTTAGCGCGGACTGATCGACCTGTATAGGGTCGCCTGCGAGCAAACGCGCATCCGCCGGCACGATGTCACCGAGGCGGAGACGGATCACGTCGCCTTTCACCACCTCCCGCGCCGGCGGGTCGGCCCATTTTCCATCACGCTTAACCTTCGCCGTGCTGGCCAAGCGTTTCTTCAGGGCAGCGATGGCGTCGCCCGCTTGATGTTCTTCCCAGAATCCGACCACCGCATTCGAGCACAACAAAAGCAGGATGATGAAAAAATCGGGCCAGTGACGGACAACCGCGGACAAAATCACGGCCGCCTCTATCATCCAGGGAATCGGTCCCCAAAAGTAGCTGAGGAATTTCAGGAACAGATTGTCTTTTTTCTCTTTAAGCTCGTTGGGCCCGTCTTCAGCGAGACGCTTTTGCGCTTCCGCTTGCGTGAGTCCGTCCGGTGTCGATCCAAGCTTTTTCTCCACTTCCGCCATCGGCAGAGATTTCAGCTCGTCTTTTGCCGCAGCCTGCGGGCTGGGCTTCGTCTTGGCTTTTTCATCTGGCTTCGAGTCGGTTTTGTCCGCGGTTGCTTCCACGATGATGTTCCTTCCGTTCTTTTCGGGTTTCGGGGTACACGTGCGGAGATGCTACTGACGGGTATCGATCCCTGCGGTCGGTTAGTCCCCGTCCCACCTGCCACTTGCAGTTTTGCGAGTCTTCAAACCCCCCATCACTTTTGCGGCGTCGGCCTGGCGCTCGCCGGTTGAGACTCCGCCGGACTGTTCAGTAGACGTTTAAGAGAATCCAGCGCCTTCTCAGCTTGCTGAAGTTGCAGTCGTTCTTGCCCTAACGCTGTAACATGTGTCGATGCGTCGGCCGCCGTATCTTGGATGGCTTGACCGGCCGGAGTTTTGATTCCAGTCTGTTGGACGTCTTCAGCGCCAGACCCGCCGAAGAGGGCGCTCAAAGCTCCATCTAGAGAAGGCTCCATCACAACTTTGTCGCCCGTTGCCGCAATGACCCGCTTGAGCTGCGGAAAATTCGTGCCTTCCGCTCTTAGATAGAGAGGGATAACGTACAGGAAGGAATTCTCAATCGGAATGACGATGAGCTTCCCGCGAATGACGCCCGATCCCTTTTGGTCCCAAAGGGTAAGCTGTTGGGAGATCAGCGTGCTTTGATCGATCATCGCTCCAACCTGGTTAGGACCGTACGTTAGTTTGTCTTTCGGAAGTTCGTAGAAGAGCATTTTCCCGTAAGCCGGGAAATCGGATCTTGCGGCAAGCCACGCGATCATGTTGTCCCTATTTTGGGGCGTGAAGGGAGTCATCAGAAGATACTCTAGCTGCGTGCTCCCCGGGAGCTTCATGAGGATGTAGTACGGCTCCATGGGACTCAGCTTGCCGTCGTACTTTTCCATGGGCGGAACCCATAGGTCTTCGCGGTTGTAGAAGACCTGAGGGTCAGTCATGTGGAACGTCTCATATTGAGATGCTTGGATTGCGAAAAGGTCTTGCGGGTAGCGCAGATGAAGCTTGAGATCGGCTGGCAGTTGGTCCAGATTCTGGAAGACTCCCGGGAAAGCCCGCTGGTAGACAGCCAGTACGGGATCGTGCGGGTCCATGACGTATAGGGAAACGGTGCCGTCGTACATGTCTACTGTAATCTTCACCGAATTGCGAATATAGTTCAGTCCATCCCCGAAGTCGGTGCTGTGAGGATTCGAATAAGGGAAGCGGCTCGACGTGGTGTAAGCGTCTTGAATCCAATACAGCTTGCCCTCACTCAGAACAGGATATGGACTCCCATCCAGTTTCAAGAACGGAGCAACTTGCGCTACGCGTTCTTTTACATCCCGCCAGATCTGAATTCTGCTATCAGGCTTGAGATATGAGGTTAGCAGGATATTGATGTCACCCTGCGTCAAAGTGAACAGTACCCGTTTGCTTAAGCTATTCAGTGGAATTCCGCCTTTGCCGCTGTAGCTGGTGTAGACATTATCGTTGCCGCTTGGGTAATCGAATTCCTTGACGCCTGTGCTTACGATTCTGGAACCCGGCATGCCACCGCCGAAGTAAATCGCCGGCTGGGTAACGTTCAAGCCGAACGAAGATTCAGGCGGAACATTCTTAATCAGGTATTCGGGGAATCCTCCGCCGATACTCTTGGAGACAAAGTTCATGACGAGGCCGTAACCATGCGTGAATTGCAGGTTCTCATTTACCCACGTTTGCGCCTTCGCGGGCAGATCCTCCGAGAGCTCTCGGGTAGAGAGCATGACTTGGTGATAACCGTCGGACAAGTGGTAGCGATCTACGGCTACGTCGTAGAACTTATAGTAGAGCCGGATCGCTTGCGTTTGCTGATAGGTCTGTTCTAGCGGGCGCTTGTCCCAAAGACGAATATTCTCGATTGTGTCCTGGTTTCTGGCAAGTATCGCGGGCGTCAAATCCGCAACAGCAGGATACGGCGTTTCTTGAATCGTGGCAAGATTGTACGCCTTGCGCGTAAAATCGATGTAATTCTTCAAGTAAGGGGTTTCGAGCGCGAGCTCGTTGGGCTGGACGACGAACTTTTGGACGAGAGCGGGAATCACCATGATTCCGATGACGTAGAGCGCTACGTAGGTGCCGGCGCCCATCGCCATAAGCTTCCAACGCGGACGAAAGAAATTGAAGGCGAGCAACGCGCAAGCGAAAGCGGAAAGCCCAATCATCACCCAGAGGGCTGGCAGAATAGCGTGAGCGGATGTATAACCCATTCCGTAGACGACGCCCGTCGAAGCGTCGAGCAGATCGAAGCGATCTAAGTAATAACCCCAGCCGAAGGTAGCGGCGAGAATCAAGAGCAGCAAGGAAATATGCGGAATCGCACTGCCGCTGGCCTCAATCGATCGGCGGCGGGTCACCCGGAACAGCCCAAAGTAGGTGTACTCGCATGCCACGGCGACGATGGCCAACCCTGTCAGGAATACGGCGCTACTCTGCAAGAGCTCGTAAAACGGCAGCCGGAAGATGTAGAAACCTAGGTCCACTCCGAAGATCGGATCGGAGAGCCCGAATGAACCGCCATAACGAAAGCGCAGATAGGTGTCCCATTGGGTATAAAAGCCCATCGCGAAAACGGCGGCAATGGCCACTGTAATGAGCGCCAAACTTCCCGAAAGAAGATGGTGATTGATGAGGACACCTCGTAGTTGAATGGGCTTCCTCCTTGGGGATTCGGGGTGAGGTAGAGCCGAGGCTTGTTTGGCGGCCTCTCGAATGTTGATCCCAAGGAAGAGAAGCGCTATGAGAAAAGCAACGCAGGTGATTCCCACCTTAATTGAAAACAGCGTCCAAAAAATGCCCGCAAAGTTCAACTCGCGCATCCATAGCCACTTTTGCAGAAAGTCTGGGATCAACACAAAAGCGCCGATCAGCAGAAACACAACCGGAAGAATCCACTTCAAGACACTCCCTACCCATACTGGCGGCTGGCGACCTTCAAATCCGCGCTCGACAGTGGAAAAGCCGTTCGGCTCGATGGTCGCGGCGTGTTCTTCTACCGGCTTCTCTATTGTTTTCGTAATGCCATTTTCATTCATGAGTTCTGACCTCGGCGTATTGCTCAGAACACGCGGTTGCTGAGAGGAACTACTCGCTCTGCCAGGTGACGCGGACAGAGGCAAAGATTAACCGCTGATTAGGCGTGACCAGGCCATTTCCAATTTCGGATCTCGGGCATGTCTTGACCGTGCTTGTTGATATAGTGTTTGTGCTCGATCAGCTTATCCCTCACCATCTGTTTCAGGTAAGCGCCCTTGCTGCCCAGATGCGGCACGCGATCAACCACATCCTGCACTAAGTGAAACCGATCGAGATCATTCTGGACGCGCATGTCGAAAGGGGTTGTAATCGTGCCCTCTTCTTTGTAGCCCCGCACATGGATGTTGCGATTGGTCCGGTTATAGGTCAACCGGTGCACCAGCCAAGGGTAACCGTGAAAGCCGAAGATGATGTGCTTATCTTTGGTGAATAGCGAATCGAAATCGGTCTCGCTCAGTCCATGCGGGTGCTCGCTACACGGCTGTAGCTTCATCAAATCGACTACATTAATCACACGGATTTTCAGATCTGGCAGGTGCTCCCGAAGAATCGACACGGCGGCCAGAATCTCGAGCGTTGGAGTGTCTCCGCAGCACGCCATTACCACATCCGGCTCCCCCTGCTGGTCGTTGCTTGCCCATTGCCAGATGCCAATCCCTTCGGTGCAATGGATAACCGCGGCGTCCATCGTCAGCCATTGCGGAAGCGCATGTTTGCCTGCCACCACTACGTTCACGTAGTGACGGCTGCGCAGACAGTGGTCGAACACCGATAGCAAGCAGTTGGCGTCGGGCGGCAGATAGCAGCGCACGATGTCCGCTTTCTTGTTGATCACGTGATCGAGGAAGCCAGGATCCTGGTGGGTGAAGCCGTTGTGATCTTGCTGCCAGACATGCGAGGCCAGCAGATAGTTTAGCGATGCGATCTTGCGCCGCCACGGCAGTTCCAACGTTACCTTCAGCCATTTCGCGTGCTGGCTAAACATCGAATCGATAATCCGAATGAAGGCTTCGTAGCTGTTGAAGAGACCGTGCCGTCCAGTGAGCAAATATCCTTCCAACCAGCCCTCGCACTGATGCTCACTCAGCATTGAGTCGTGCACACGCCCTGAAGGAGCCAGGAATTCGTCGTTTTTGACTTCGCGCGCATCCCATTGGCGATTCGTGACTTCAAAAACTGCGCCCAGAAGATTCGAGACGGTCTCATCGGGGCCGAACACACGGAAATTGTGCTGATCTTCATTGAGCTTGGCCACATCGCGCAGAAAGTTACCAAGCACCTGCGTATCTTGGGCATCCACCGCGCCGGGCGAAGGCACGTTTACGGCGTGAAGGTGAAAATCAGGCATGCGCAGGTCGCGTAGCAAGATTCCGCCGTTGGCATGCGGATTCGCACCCATACGCCGGTCGCCTTTCGGCGCCAGATCGGCCAGTTCAGGCCTAAGGCGGCCACTCGAATCAAACAACTCTTCCGCCTTGTAGCTTTTCATCCACTCTTCAAGTAGTTTGACGTGATCGGGATGATCAGGATCCACCAGCAGCGGCACTTGGTGCGCTCGGAAAGTACCCTCAATTTGCAAACCGTCGACAACCTTCGGCCCTGTCCAGCCTTTGGGAGACCTAAGCACGATCATCGGCCAGCGGGGCCGGCTGTTGTCGTTCTTGCTCCGCGCATCATATTGGATCTGGCGGATGTGCTCGATGGCTTTTTCCAAAGTCGCGGCCATGAGGGGGTGCATCTTTTCCGGATCGTCGCCCTCCACAAAGTAAGGCGTCCAGCCGCAGCCGCGAAAGAATTGTTCCAGCTCGTCATGCTCGATCCGAGCCAAGACAGTCGGATTACTGATCTTGTACCCGTTGAGGTGCAAAATTGGCAGTACCGCACCGTCGGTAATTGGATTGAGTAGCTTGTTCGATTGCCAAGCGGTAGCCAACGGACCGGTCTCCGCCTCACCATCGCCAACGACGCAAGCGACGATCAGACCAGGATTGTCAAACGCGGCGCCAAACGCATGGCTTATCGAATACCCCAACTCGCCGCCTTCATGAATCGAGCCCGGTGTAGTGGGAGCGACGTGACTGGAAATCCCGCCTGGGAACGAGAATTGCATGAACAGTTTTTTCAGCCCTTCTTCGTCCTGGCTCACGTTCGGATAAATTTCGCTCCAGGTGCCTTCCAGGTAAACGTTGCCCACAATCGCCGGACCGCCGTGGCCAGGTCCGGCGATGTAGAACATATCCAGGTCATACTTCTTGATCACTCTGTTCAGGTGAACGTAGATGAAATTCTGGCCTGGCGTCGTGCCCCAGTGACCAACCACCAACGGTTTTACGTGCGAAAGCTTTAGCGGCTCGCGCAGCAGAGGGTTGTCATAAAGATAGATCTGGCCGACCGAGAGATAGTTCGCGGCACGCCAATAGGCGTTCATCTTCGCCAGCAGATCAGACGACAACGCGTGGTACGTAGGGTTAGCCTGACCCACATTTACTTGTGTGCCGGTCTCGTCAGCGAAAGGCGAGGTATTTATCGGATGTTCAGCGGTAAGTTCGATCATTGTTTTTCCGTTGCGTGTGCTAAGAGGCGCCACGCTTAGAGCGATCCTAGGGTCATGCTCCAAATGTAATTGGAAAAAAGTCAAAAGGGCGTCAAAAACGCTGGGCGCACTGCATTCCGCCAAGCATGGGTATAAATGCAAACGACCGGATTTGGTCACCCTGACACTCCGCGGGCAACGGAGTAAGGCGGAGGTCAGTGTTTGCGGCGAGAAAGCCCAATGGAATCTGTCCCAATCTACTTTTTGAACTCGGCCTCTGGGTTGCCTATTCCCAGGTGGCGGTTTTGAAAAGATTTGAGGTGCCCATGGCGGCGTTACATCAGGGCTTTCGGACGATGATCGAAGATAGCCCAGCAAATGACGACAGGAGAAAGGAGGGTCTTCGAATCCTGCTTATCGGCAAAGACAACTCGATGATCGAAATCCTCAGTGCGGCGCTGAAGTCGGCGGGATATGGAGTTTATCCGGTCGGAACCGGGAAAGAGAGTCTTCGAAAATTTCAATCCGTCCGGCCCGACCTTATCTTGCTGGATCTTCCTTTACCCGAGAGAGACGGCAAGCAAGTCTTGCAGCGTTTACGAGAATGGACGACTGCGCCGATCATCGTGATGTCTGTGCGCCAAGAGGAATCCGAAAAGATCGCATGCCTCGACACAGGCGCGGATGATTACGTAACAAAACCCTTCAGCATGGGTGAGCTACTCGCCCGACTGCGGGCTGCTTTGCGAAGGGTCTTTGGCAGAAGTGAGGTCTTTCGGGCTGGCGAGCTGAAGCTCGATTTCTACCGGCGGGAGGTGTTCGTTGGAAACGAGAAAGTGAAACTTACGGCAACCGAATACGACCTTCTGAAGCTTCTCGCGACGCATGCCGGAGCGGTGAGAACGCACTATCAACTGGTTCACGCGCTTTGGGGCAGCTCTCAATACCAGGACGTTGTACACCTGCTGCGCGTCACGGTCAGCAATCTACGCCGGAAATTGGAGGGCGACGCCGGAATTGTCCGCCACATCGTCACGGAACCCGGCGTTGGATACAGGCTTCGGGACGATTACGATTGCTTCCAAGCGCGAGGATCTCTTTGACATCGTTATCGACGGCAAGACGTCTTGGTATTGCGGCCGACCACGGTGGCTATGAATTAAAGGAATATCTGTTCACTCTGTTGCGGGAGAGTGGAAACGAAGTGGTCGATTTCGGCGACCGGCAGCCAAAGCCGGAGGATGACTATCCAGACTTCGTCATCCCGATGGCTAGGGCGGTTGCGGCCGGAGAAGTCGAACGAGGCGTCGCGATTTGTGGAAGCGGTGTCGGAGCATCCATCGCCGCGAACAAAGTGCCCGGTGTTCGAGCCTGCCTGATTCATGAGAGCTTCTCGGCGCATCAGGGCGTCGAGGACGACAATCTGAACGTGATTTGCCTCGGAGGTCTGGTAGTTGGTCACGCGTTAGCGTGGGAGCTCGTTCAAACATTCCTGGCCGCGCGATTCAGCGGGGCACAGCGTCACCGCCGCCGTCTGGCTAAAGTTGCCATGCTGGAAAGTGCGCCGCCGTTGACGCCATGAAAACACGAATCGGTAAAGCGGCTCCCATCACCTGCGTGTTCGTGGATATCGGAGGTGTTCTGCTTACCAATGGCTGGGATCATCTTGCGCGTAAACGAGCGGCCAAACATTTCAAGCTCGGCTGGGCTGAAATGGACAAGCGGCATCGCTTGAACTTCGAAATCCACGAGCAGGGAAAGCTCAGCTTTGAAGATTACTTAAGCCGAGTGGTCTTCTATGAAAAGCGGCCGTTTACCAGGGCTCAGTTTCGAAGCTTTATGTGCGCGCAATCAAAAGCTTACCCGGAGATGATCAGTCTCGTTACTAAGCTCAAGGAGCGCTATGGTCTGAAGATTGCTGTCGTCAGTAATGAATCGCGCGAGCTGAATGCGCACCGGATTCGTGAGTTCAAGTTAGACGCGTTCGTGGACTTCTTTATTTCCTCTTGCTACATACACCTCCGGAAGCCGGACGTGGAGATCTTCCGGCTTGCGCTGGACGTAGCACAAGCGCCGCAACACCATATCGTTTATATCGAAAATACCCCGCTGTTCGTAGAGATCGCTGAGGGTTTGGGGATTCGAAGTATTTTGCACACAGACTACAAAACCACGTGCGCAAAACTCGCTTTGCTGGGATTACGGCATGACGCATGAGGCATCCATGAAGTCCGCTATTCCTCAAATTCTCACCATTAACGGCGGATCGTCGAGCATCAAGTTCGCGCTGTACGAGGAGGGCGAACCGCTAAAGCGAATGCTTTACGGACAGGTCGACCGCATCGGCTTGAGTGGGACAAATCTAACCTTCAACGGCCCTGACGGAAACCGGCAAAACAGTCTGAACCTGAGCGCCCCCGACCACAAAGCGGCAGTCCTTTTCCTGATTGATTGGCTCGAAAAGCAGAACGCCTTTCAATCGGTTCAGGGAGTGGGACATCGCGTAGTACATGGCATGCACCATACCGCGCCTGAACTGGTCAGTCAAGAATTGTTGGAAGAACTGCATGGCATCAGCCCGTATGATCCGGAACATCTGCCCTTCGAGATTGAACTGATTGAAGTGTTTCGCGAACGGCATCCCAAACTTCCGCAGATCGCTTGCTTTGACACGGCATTTCACCACAACTTGCCGCGCGTTGCCAAGATGCTTCCCATTCCACGCCGGTATGACGCGAAGGGAGTACAGCGCTACGGTTTCCACGGCTTGTCTTACGAGTATCTGATGGAAGAACTTGTGAGACTTGGCGACCCTGCGGCGAAGAATGGCCGGGTAATTCTGGCTCATTTAGGGAACGGAGCGAGCATGGCGGCGGTATGCGACGGGAGAAGCATCGACACCAGTATGGCTTTCACTCCGACGGCCGGATTAGTGATGAGCACCCGGAGCGGCGATTTGGACCCGGGCGTGGCACCGTATCTGGCGCGAACCGAGCAGCTCACGATCACTCAGTTTTACGAAATGGTTAACCGCCGGTCAGGTCTGCTGGGCGTTTCAGAGACTAGTTCCGACATGCGAGACTTGCTCAGCGCGGAAGCGCATGACTTGCGGGCGGCGGAAGCAGTGGCGCTCTTCTGCTATCAGGCTAAGAAGTGGATAGGCGCGTTCGCCGCCGCGCTCGGCGGATTGGATACTTTGGTTTTCGCCGGCGGTATTGGGGAAAACGCGCCCCTCGTTCGCGCGCGGATCTGCGAGGGCCTCGGTTTCCTTGGCGTCGAGGTGAACGATTTGCGCAATATGGAGACGACCGGAATCATTTCCGCGCATGGAAGCCGCGTAACCGTTCGAGTGATTCATACAGACGAAGAACTGATGATTGCCCGCTCGGTAGACCGCATTCTAAAGTCTACTGGCGCAAAGAAGACAGCTTGAAAAAAGTTCTTAAAGGAAGAATTGGAAATGAACGAGCAACAATTGATTGAAACCGCGCGTAGGATGGTGGCTAACGACAAAGGCTTGCTAGCAATGGATGAAAGCAATCCAACCTGCAACAAGCGCTTTGCCAAGTTGGCCATTCCGCAAAATGTGGAGACGAGACGCGCGTATCGGGAGTTGATTGTAACCACGCCCCATCTTGGCGAATGCATTAGTGGCGCGATACTTTATGACGAAACGATCCGCCAGCACAAAAAGGATGGCACGCCGTTTATCAAAGTCCTTTCAGACGCCGGCATCATTCCGGGCATCAAAGTGGATAGCGGGGCGAAAGATCTGGCAGCTCATCCGGGGGAGAAAATCACCGAAGGGCTTGACGGATTACGCGACCGCCTCAAGGAATATTTTCAGATGGGTGCGCGCTTCGCCAAGTGGCGCGCGGTGATCGCCGTCGGATCTGGAATTCCCAGCCTTGGCTGCATCGAAGCCAACGCGCAGGCGCTGGCTCGCTATGCCGGGTTGTGCCAGGAGGCAGGTCTGGTACCGGTGGTTGAGCCAGAGGTGTTGATGGAGGGCGATCATTCCTTGGAGCGTTGTCGCGAAACGACCACGGGCGTCTTGCTGACTGTTTTCAGCCACCTCTACACGCAAAGAGTGATGCTCGAAGGGATGATTTTAAAGGCCAACATGGTACTTCCGGGACTGGTTTGTCCCAAGCAGGAATCAGTGAACGAGGTAGCGGACGCAACCGTAAAGTGTCTATTGCGATCCGTTCCTGCCGCAGTTCCAGCAATTGCCTTCTTGTCGGGGGGCCAATCCTGCGAACTGGCTTCGGCGCGTTTAAACGCCATGAATGCCGGCTCCAAACCGTCTTTGCCTTGGGGTTTGGCATTTTCCTTCGCCCGCGCCATCCAGCAGCCGGCTCTAGAAATATGGAAAGGCGACGAGGCCAACGTGCGTGCGGCACAGGACGCTCTTTATCATCGTGCCCAATGTAATCGGGCGGCGCGCCGTGGTGAATACAGCCCTGCTATGGAAGAAACACGGGTCTTGACGCATGCGTAGTTAAGGCGAGTCACGAGGCATACGGAGGATTATATTCATGAGCCACCACAGTCCAGATTCAGATAACGCTCTTTCCTACTGGAAACGAGCGCACCACGATTGGCGTTTCTGGGTCGCTTTGGTGCTGATGTTCTTGGCGATCACAGTTTACGTTCTGAGCGACAACTTGGCGTTTGTGCCTCGTAATTGAGGCTGGTCGGGCAAGATCGAAGATCGACAGATTCGAAGTGACCCCCGTGACTGAGAAATGATCGATGTACCCACTTTGGGAGAAGCATCGTCAAGAATGTGCAGGATATAGAGGATCATTCGCTGACAAGGAAGAGGCGTGGGTGCTCCCGGGGCGCTTTCGCCGCCTCCCAAAGGTGTTGCAAGATCGTGTAAACCATCAGCCCGGTTTCACCTTCGCCCAGCAGAAAGTAGCGAAAAGATTGCCGCATCAAATTCTGCCCGCTTAGCACAAGATAAATCGCCGTCGGCTGCAATTGCTGGCTAAGATACGCAATGGCGTTCGCGGTGGCGACCGCTTGCGAAGCTTCCACAAGATACTGTTCGCCCTCCTGCCGGACCGAGATTCGCAGAGGCGACAGAAACTCGCTGCGATTGTCCAGAAGGGTGATGTGGACGAACGCCAGCCCACCCTGGACTTTGTAGTATTGGCTTATCCTTTGAGCCCGGGTGGCGCGGAGTTCCGGGTCGAGACTTGGTACCGGCACAATATTCACATTTTGCTTGGCGATTATATTCCACAGGCGCTCCGATTCGGCGTCCGAGAAACGGCACTCTCCTACGCGCAGCTCTTTGGCCCGCCAGTAGCGGCTAATTCCGCTCACAATCAGGATAAGGATGATGAAGCAACTCGCAATGACGATGCCGTCCGGCCGTTCAGCGACATTAGTCAAAGTAGTATAGGCAAAAACCAACACTACTCCCCAACAATAGACACTGAGCGCGTAAGAGCGTTCCTTCCAAAGTGTGATCGCTGCTGCGCCGGCGGCGGAAAACATCAAGACGAGAACACCAGTCGCATACGCTCCGCCCTGGGCATCGACGTTCGCCCTGAAGATCAGGGTCACGACGACATTCGAACCGAAAAGCAGCAGCACCAGCGGACGCGTCGAGGCTACCCATTCCGGTGCCAGGCCAACACGCGGCAGGTATCGCGGCACTAGATATAGCAAGCCGGCCATCGCTGAAGCGCCTGCGAACCACAGGACAAGAATAGTGGAGACGTCGTAGAGCGAACCAAAAACATTGCCTAGATACTTATGCGCCAAGTAAGCTATGGCTCTACCGTTCGCCGGACCGCCTTCCCGATACGCTTCTTTGGGAATCAGCAGTACCGAGACGAAACTGGAAGCCAGCAGAAGAATACTCATGATGAGCGCGGCCGTCGCGAGGAGCTTGCGAGTATTGCGGATGCGCCCACGCGGCGGGTTTTCGGTTTCATCGCCCGCAATAAGCGGCATGACGGAGACGCCGGTTTCGAAGCCGCTCAAGCCCAGCGCCAACCTTGGGAAAAGAATTGCTGCCGCCAGTGCGATCTGATGCCAATCCCCCTGTGCCTTGAGCGCATCCCGCCAGTGCGGCAATACGCTAGGATGCGAGGCCACCTCGAAAAATGCACGAATGAGCACCGCGACATTGAGCAGCAGGTAAGGAATGCAAACGGCGGTTGCCAGACCGATTGCTTCCTTGAAACCCTTGAGAAAGACAGCTGCCAGCAGCACAAGCAGAACAATGGTGACCCGCAGGTTCGCATCGCCGAGAAACGGATGCAGATACGGATTTTTTGTTGCGTGCAAAGCTGCGTCCGAGGCGGACAAGGTCATGGTGATGACGAAATCCGTCGCTGCGAATCCCAGCAGCACTAGCACCATCAGCTTGCTCCACCAGCCGGGTAAGAGTTGTTCCAGCATGGCAATCGAACCCAGTCCCGCATACGAGCGGCCCGCGACTTGGAAATACACGGGCAACGCACAGAGCAGAGTCACTCCTACAAGAACTGCAGTTGCGATCAGGGAGAGCGAGCCGGCAGCCAGCAAAGCGATCCCGGGTTGGTATCCGAGAGTAGAAAAATAATCGACACCCGTCAACCACATGACCTGATACCAGGGATGGACGCCACGTCCTTGAGCGTCGTGATCAACGGCTTCGTCCCGGGACAACCAGTGCCGGCAGGCCGATAGTAGCGTTGCCTGCGGACTCCTCGTATCGGATGGAAGCGTGGATGCCATATTTTCTATTGTGACTACTCGGCCTGGTTGTGAAATTTTTCTTCAATTTTCAGCAGAAAAAGCATCCAATTGCTGGAGGCGCTCGAAATGTTGGGACGAATTGCAGCACTTTGGTTGGTGGCGGCGGCGCTTCCACTCGGCGCTGCACAAATACAAGGCTTCTTGGCCGACTGGAATTGCGTAAAGAAAATTGTCAAGGACGGTGCCGAGCAGACGTTCAAGAACCACAACAACTGCTCTTTGCAGAATAACTACAATCGGCAGACTTACGGGCTGATTACCAGCGACAAGAGGTTCTACCGGTTAGATGCAGCGGGTAACGCACACGTGCGAGAACTGCTCCCCAAATCGCCCAGAAGAAACCAGTTGTACGTCATCGTGACGGGCGAATTGAAGGGGAACCTCGTCAAAGTAGCTGCAATGAGTCTCCTGTAGCGAGCCATCAGTAGTTACGACTGCCAAGAATTGCACTTAAAATACCAACAGAGCTACGCCAGCGGCATTTTGACGGCGTTTTGACACCTTTCGCTTCAAAATAGCAGCATAGTGATCAGTGCCGAACCGAATAAAATCGATGGGTTTGATTCCCTGGCAGACTTGGCCCTAAATTTGCGTTGGTCGTGGAATCACGCTACAGATGAAGTTTGGCGGCAGCTCAATCCGGAACTCTGGGAAATCACGCACAACCCATGGGTCGTGTTGCAGACTTCTTCCCGCGACAAGGTCAAAAGCGTATTAACCGATCCCGTTTTCCGCAAGAATGTCGACGGGCTGGTTGAAACCAGGCGGAAATCGTTGGAGGCGCCCGCCTGGTTTCAGAAGAGCCATGAAAAAACTTCGCTAAGCTGCGCCGCCTATTTCAGCATGGAATTTATGTTGAGCGAAGCTCTGCCCATCTATTCGGGTGGCTTGGGGAATGTGGCTGGCGACCAACTGAAAGCAGCCAGCGATCTCGGCGTGCCGGTTGCGGGTGTGGGATTGCTCTATCAGCAGGGATATTTCCGCCAAGTCATCGATAAAGAAGGAGAGCAACAAGCGCTCTATCCGTACAACGACCCAGGACAGTTGCCAATCACGCCTTTGCGCCACCCCAACGGCGAATGGTTGCGGTTGCAGATCGCTTTGCCCGGATACTCCGTCTGGCTGCGCACGTGGCAAGTGCAGGTCGGCAGAGTAAAGCTTTACTTGCTCGATAGCAACGACGCGGCGAACTTCCCGGCGCATCGAGGCATTACGAGTGAACTCTACGGAGGAGGTCCCGAGCTTCGCTTGAAACAGGAAATGCTCCTCGGAATCGGTGGATGGCGTCTACTCGGCGCGCTCGGCATCAAGCCTGAGGTTTGTCACCTGAATGAAGGGCATGCCGCCTTCGCCGTGTTGGAACGTGCCCGCGGCTTCGCGGAAGAGACGGGCCAGCCATTCAAAGTGGCATTGGCCGCGACTCGGGTTGGCAACCTCTTCACCACTCACACGGCCGTGGCCGTCGGCTTTGACCGATTCGATCCGGCCCTTATCGAGCAATACCTCGGCGGATATGCCGAACATAAGCTGGGCATTACGCTCACTGACTTCCTTGCTCTCGGCCGGCAAAACCCTCAAGACTCTTCCGAACCTTTCAACATGGCCTATCTCGCCATTCGCGGTTGTGGCGCCGTCAGCGGCGTCAGTGAATTGCACGGGCAGGTGAGCCGCCACATCTTCCAACCGATCTTCCCTCACTGGCCGGAGAATGAAGTTCCGGTTGGCTATGTTACTAACGGAATTCACGTGCCCACCTGGGACTCCGCCGCCGCCGACAACCTTTGGACCGATGCTTGCGGGAAAGACCGCTGGCTCGGGACGGCACAAAATCTAGAGCAGGACATTCGCGGCATCTCCGATGCAAAGCTCTGGCAATTCAGGAGTGCTGCGAGCACGTCTCTTGTGGAATACGCTCGCCAGCGGCTATCCCAGCAGCTAGCAGCCTCCGGTTCGCCGCCCGAGGCTGTGGAAGCGGCCAAGCATCTTTTTGACCCAAACATTCTGACACTAGGCTTTGCGCGCCGCTTCGCCACCTATAAGAGACCGGACTTGTTACTGCACGACCCACAGCGGTTGCTGCGAATATTGAGCAATGCCAAGCATCCTGTGCAACTCATCATTGCGGGGAAGGCGCATCCGGCTGACCACGCTGGACAAGAGCTAATCAAAAAATGGGTGCTTTTTATCCGCCAGCCTGAGGTGCGCCCCCACGCCATCTTTCTGAGCGACTACGACATGCTTCTGACTGAGAATCTTGTCCAAGGGGTGGATGTTTGGATCAATACGCCGCGGCGTCCTTGGGAGGCTTGTGGGACAAGTGGCATGAAGGTGCTGGTGAACGGTGGTATCAACATTTCGGAGTTGGATGGCTGGTGGGCGGAGGCGTACTCACCAGAGGTTGGGTGGGCTTTAGGAGATGGCAAAGAACATGGCGCGGACCCCGCCTGGGACTGCGCCGAAGCGGAAGCGCTTTATAGCCTCCTTGAACGTCAGGTCGTGCCGCAATTTTATACCCGTAACGAACAGGGCATCCCCGCCGCTTGGGTGGCAAGAATGCGCGACAGTATGGCGCGGCTGACACCGCGCTTTTCAGCCAGCCGCGCGGTGTGTGAATACACCGAGAAACACTATATTCCAGCCGCCGCCGCGTACCGAGGACGCGCCGCGAATAAGGGCGCTCTGGGTAAGCAGGTGGCCGATTGGCAACAGGGGCTCGAAGAGCGTTGGAGCAGCCTGCGATTTGGCGCAATGCAGGCGGCAGCTAGGGGGGAAGCGAACGCCTTTGAGGTAGAAGTCTTTGCCGGTGAATTGGATCTGAATTCAGTGCGCGTGGAGCTTTACGCGGATGGAGTGAATGGTAGCCAGCCACTCTTGCATGAGATGAAACGCCTCCGCCAACTGCCGGGCAATGCCGGCGGTTACGTTTATGGAGTGGATGTGGCTGAGGCGCGGCCCGCTACGGACTACACAGTGCGCGCAATACCGTACTTCTCCGGAACGGCCGTTCCGCTAGAAGCCAGACAAATCTTGTGGCAGCGTTGATGAAGATGCCGGAACGTCCACAGCTGGATCACCTTTCCGTTCATAGGATTCTTGTTCCGATCGTGTTCGCGGATGCCTCCCGCCGCATCATACAGCCGGCCGCCTGGTTAGCGCGCCGCCTTCACGCGGAGATAATTCTGCTTCATGTAGTGACGCCGTTCAACTATCCGGCTGGTATTTTCGAGGCGGGAGATGAGATCACTGAGCGAGATCTGACCTCCCGTGTCGTCTCCCAGGCGCAGCGTGATCTGGACCAGACCCTTCCGCCCGAGCTTGACGGAGTTGCGGTTACACGAGTACTCCTCAGAGGCGACCCGGCTCGCGAAATCGCAAAGGCAGCATTTGAGCAAAACGTCGATGTCATCATGATGTCTACCCGTGGCCATGAAGCCTTCTACCGCTTCTTACTGGGCTCGGTGACAGCGAAGGTGCTGCACGAAAGCGATTGCCCGGTCTGGACAGGCGCTCATCTGGAAGACCGGATGGCAGGTGGGTTCGCTGTTCGAAATGTTCTCTGCTCGGTGGATCTTAGCCATCACAGTTACCGAACGGCTGCGCTGGCGGCCCAGCTGGCAACATCCATAGGCGCGGCTCTTACCCTTGTTCACATAACTGACAGCGTCGGGATCCACGGTCCAGGAGGATTACTCGTCGACCCCACTTGGAAGGAGACGATCGTCGGTTTTGCAACGAAAGAGATGGATAGGCTGCAACAAAGTATTGGGACTCAAGCCGAAGTAATCATCGATAGCGGCAACGTCTTGCAACTAATGAATCAGGCGGCAGAACGAACGAAAGCTGACTTATTGGTGATTGGGCACAGTCCCGTGCGCGGCCACTTAGGAGATAACGGTAACGGCTACGCGATCATTCGCGAATCTCGAATTCCAGTGCTAAGCGTTTGACAGATGCGGGTGGAGTAATAAAACTTCCTTCACCCGACTAACCAATTCGACGGTGGTAAAAGGCTTCGGAAAAATCTCAAATTCCTGAACAGCTTCGCGAGTTTCCAGGTCAACATCATCAAGCATGCCGGCCACGATAAGAACGGGAATTCCGGGGCTCCTTAGGCGCAAGTACATTGCGGCATCATGCCCGGAAACACTCTGCGTGTACGGGCGGACAATGAGCAAGTCGAATTTGTATTTCTTCAGCCAATCTGCGGCGGCTCCCACGTCCGCTGCGCCAAAAACGGTATAACCCGCCGATTCAAGTGCCTTTTCAATAACACTTCGAATACCCCGGTCGGATGCGAGAAGGAGAATGGTTTCGTTCATCGAGATCACTCGTGATCAGAAAGCGGGCCGCAGGAACTTTCAGGTTGCCGCGGTCTTGGCTCTTAGTTGGAGGACGTCGCTTTCTGATTCTTCACTTGTAGTTCGTTGACTACCTGACTGACATTTTGAATCGCAGTGGCGACTTGCTGACCTTGTGCCCGCTTAGATTTGGAATCAACCTCGCCGGTCAGAGTCACGACGCCATTTTTCACCGTAAACTTCACTTTGTCGTCAAGCTTGGCTTCAATCAACGCGGCACTCAGGTTTCCTCCAATGCCTTTGTCAAGGTCGGAAGCCACTGTCTTGGCATCAGGCTGGCCCGGAGGAATCACCGCGATTTGATTAGCCACCACTTCGCTGCCGGCAACTGACTTGGCGAGCGATTCCGCCTGCGCTTTGTCACTCTCCGCAGGAACGTGTCCGCCTAAAGTAATAACACCTTTTTCGGCATCCTGGCTCGACGTCACGTCTTTGAGGCCCGCTTGATCAAGTGATGTACGGAGCGTGGTGTTTAGATCGGGAGCTTTTGATGCTGTACTTGAGCATCCTACCAGCGACCCGAGAGAGACGATCGCCAGTAAAGCGAACGCCGGTTTGAGACTTTTCATAATGTTTCCTTTTTTATTGATTGAGGTCGTGTAACTAAGTTGGCGCAAAAACTTTGGCGGAATTTGGTCAAGTGACGGCATATGACCGCTTTCCCACACTGCGCCTGCTCAATTGGCAAGCCCTCAACAAATCGAAGGACTTGCCAATCTTAATTATTTTGCGGCAACCGCAACGGCCGGCTGTGCCGACTTCTCATGCGCCAGCTTCGACGACGCTTGCGCCTTTGTGGAATGATCCAAAGCTTCTTTAGCATGCTGCTGGCAAGCCTCGTGATGTCCATTGCTGCAGTATTCTGCCGCGGCGCGGTGACTCTTGGCTGTCGTTTCATGTTCCTGCGCCGCGGCAGTATGTGCTTCAACTACATGGTTGTCTTTGTTCATTGAAATACTCCTTTGTCGATGCCCCGCGATCCGGGATGTATCTCTGAACTTGGTGCACGCGGATGGCCTTCCAGGGTTCTACTATCCGCGCTCGCGGTTGTCGCGCCCGCACTTCGCGGTCCATCGCTTTTTGACACAATCTTGACTATATGTCCGCTACAGTAAGGCTGTGATCCCGCCGCAATTTGAGAGTGACAAATCTAGTAGCTCGCCAGCATTAATGCGCTTACCTGTAATAGGCGCGAACTGGAAACTGCATAAGGACGCCGCTGAAACCGAGTCTTTCTTCGAGAGCTTCCGATCACTCGTAAAGGATTTCGGGTACTGCGAGATTGTGATCTGTCCATCGTTTCTGGCTATCCCAACCGCCGTGAGCGCCTCCGAGCAAACCACGATTCATATCGGCGCACAAAATCTCTACTGCGAGACGGAGGGGGCTTTTACCGGGGAAGTTTCCGGCCCAATGATCAAGGCGTCCGGCTGCTCGCACGTGATCGTCGGACACAGCGAAAGGCGTCGTTATTTTGGAGAAACGGATGCGAGCGTGTTGAAGAAAACAGTGGCAGCTCTCCACGCCGGACTCATCCCGATTGTCTGCATCGGAGAACGCGAGAAGAAGGACGTGGAAGCGGTGCTAAAGCAGCAGTTTAGCAACGGCATCGCGCCACTATCGGCTGAGCGGTTCGCGAACATTATCATCGCCTACGAACCCATCTGGGCGATTGGCGCGGGCGAAACTGCCACGCCGGAAGTGGCCGCCACTGCCCACCGGCTCATTCGCGGCCACGTCAAAGAGCGTTTCGGAGTACAAGCTGCGAATAAAGTCCGCGTTATATATGGCGGCAGCGTCAAGCCTGATAATGCGGAGAGTCTCATCGCACAGACGGAGATCGACGGCTTTCTGGTGGGTGGCGCCAGTCTCGATCCGGTCAGTTTCGCCGCGCTGGTGAATCTCAGAAAATCGACAGAGGAATTTCAAGCAGGATTAGGGAAAGTTCAAACTATTTCTAGAACCGCAGTTGGTTTGTTTGAAAATGCGAGCGTCGCCGACCAAGTCGTTCATGATCTCGGCGCGAACTCCTTTCCGAGTAACGATGTCCGCGTTCTGCAGGAACCCCTGGACATGCCGGTAACCGGCGTGATGAGTATCCCGCATACCGACTTCCAGGTCCGGTTGGAGCGGGAGCTGAAGGCGATTGGTGCTAGCACTCCGGAGGCGGATGCCTACGCTCAAGGAGTCAGGCATGGAGGAGTGCTGGTTTTCGCGACGGGATCGAACGAAGAGGTTGACAGCGCGAGTGAAATCATGAACCGGCACGGCGCAATTGAGGTGGAAGAACTCACCGGCAACGCTCCGAACTTGGCTGGCGTGATCGGGAGTGGCGCGCCTCTTGCTTACACAGGCTCAACAACCCAGACCGGCAGAAGCCGGCAATCCGGCGGCGGTGCCCGCATGTTTGTATGGTAGCCTGTATCCCTTGGTAGGTGGGCATCGCGTTCAGAGCTGCGTGACGCCCGCCAGCATATACAAATCGCAATCGCTTATCCAGCGATTCTGCATTGTGTTAGTGGTTCTCAATTTGTGGAGCTGGCATGGAGCTTCGTTCGCCTTCTACTCAGGTGCCGGCTTTGATGCGCGCCATGATCAGGGAGCGGGGTAGAAGCACGTACGAATCCTTTAATAGGACGGGCCCGGCCTCGCGTCTGCCGCTAGGTTGCTCGGTGTCCAGCACAATCTCCCAGTGCTGCTGCGGGCTGCTAGCTGGCATCACAAACGAAACGGACTTATAGTTTGCATTGAGCAGAATGAGCAGCGTATCGTCGACAATTCGGTTGCCGTGCTCGTCGGTAGCTTCGAGCGCGTCACCTGCGATCCGCTCACCAATGCAACGTGTTTCCGGATTGCCCCAATCTTCGTCAGTCATCTCGTTGCCGTCAGGTCGGAACCAACTGATGTCATTTATCTTGTCATCGCGAATCTTGCGGCCATAGAAAAATGTCCGGCGACGCAGCGCGGGGTGCTGGCGAAACAAGCCAGTCAGATAGCGGGTGAAATCCAGCAACTGGTGAGGCGCGTCTAACTTCCAATTTATCCACGAAATCTCATTGTCCTGGCAGTACGCGTTGTTGCTCCCCCGCTGGGTGCGGCCCATTTCATCGCCAGCAACCAGCATCGGCACGCCCTCCGAAAGAAGGAGGGTAGCCAGGAAGTTACGTTCCTGACGCGCTCGCAGCGCCAGAATGGCAGGGTCATTACTGGCTCCCTCCGCGCCACAATTCCAACTTTCGTTGTCGTTGTTGCCGTCACGGTTGTTTTCGCCGTTTGCTTCGTTGTGCTTGGCGTCGTAACTCACCAGGTCACGCAGAGTGAACCCGTCGTGAGCGGTAACGAAATTGATGCTAGCCTGGGGACGCCTTCCACTGTGGTTGTAGAGGTCGCTG
The DNA here is from genome assembly GCA_003167495.1 of Bryobacterales bacterium. GTDB lineage: Bacteria > Acidobacteriota > Terriglobia > Bryobacterales > Bryobacteraceae > Bog-105. Next base: position 39,278 of record PMSX01000139.1, read on the forward strand.
CTGCCCGTCAGCCGATAAGCCAGATCGGCAGTTTGCGCTCCATCTCCTTTCCAAAAGCGCCGCACCGTGTCGCGATACTTACCGTTCCACTCTGCCCAGAGAATCGGAAACTTTCCTACCTGGTAGCGACCTGGGCCTAAATCCCAAGGTTCGGCGATGAGTTTCACTTCCGAGAGGACTGGGTCTTGCTGGATGATATCCAGAAACGTTGCCACCTGATCGACCCCATGCGGCGTGCGCGCCAAACTCGAAGCTGCGTCGAAGCGGAAGCCATCGATATGCATCTCTTCAATCCAGTAGCGCAAACTATCCAGGATGAGTTGAAGCGTGCGCGGGTGCATCATGTTTGGGGAGTTTCCGCAACCCGCATAATCGCGGTAATAGCGGAGGTTCTCGGGAACTAAATCGTAGTAACTGGCATTATCGATGCCGCGAAAGCAGAGAGTCGGCCCGAGCTGATTCCCTTCGGCGGTGTGGTTGTAGACGACATCGAGGATGACTTCAATATTCGCCGCATGGAAGGCCTTCACCATGGTCTTGAACTCCGCTACCTCCCGACCTGGGAGTTTGTCGCTTGCATAGCGCGCTTCAGGCGCGAAGAAACCGATGGTGTTGTATCCCCAATAGTTGCTCAACCCGCGATCCACCAGGCGCTGGTCTTGAACAAACCGCTGGACGGGCATCAATTCGACCGCAGTGATTCCCAACGAGTGGAGGTATTCAATGACGGCCGGGCTTGCCGAGCCGGCATAGGTACCGCGCAATCCTTCGGGCACCCGTGGGTGCTGGACGGTGAAGCCTTTTACATGCATCTCATATATAACTGTCTTGTTCCAGTCGGTCCGCGGGTGCTTGTCGCCCTGCCAATCGAAGCGATTGTCCACCACCATGCATTTCGGCATGCTGGCAGCGCTGTCGCGGTCGTCGCATGATAGGTCGGCGGCGGGGTGACCTACGCTGTAACCGAAGAGTGAGTCATTCCAACGGAGGTCGCCGGCGATAGCTTTGGCATAGGGATCGAGCAGAAGCTTAGCTGGGTTGCAACGATGACCCTGCGCCGGCTGGTAAGGGCCGTAAACCCGGTAACCATATAACTGGCCGGGACGCACGTCTGGGAAATAGACATGCCAGACTTGGCCAGTCTGTTCCGGAGCCGCGATGCGGGCCGTTTCGTTATTTCCATCCGGCGATTCAAACAGGCACAACTCGACTTTGGTGGCTCATTCGGAAAAGAGCGCGAAGTTAACCCCCGCGCCATCCCAGGTCGCACCGCGCGGAGATGAACTTCCAGGCCATATTTTCATAGAGTCTTCAGGTTCTTCAAATGTAGAAGAATCCTCGTCAAAATGGTGTCAAAACGAATGGCTCGGCAATCGTAGAGCGCAAAGTGGGCCGGAGCGGCCCGTCCCAATCCCCAACGGTCTCAGACGGCTGAAAAGTACCGGGTTTGGAGCGCTAAAGCGGACGAAAAGTTTGCCAAATCAGCGTTTTTGACAAGATTTTGACATTTTTCGAAGTAAATTCTAGCAATGGGCACGCATCGAAGGGACTGGCACAAAGCCACGACAATCAGGAGCGCACTACATGAAATCGGGTGAACGCAATTCACGCTGCCATCGTTGGGGTTTGATCTTAGCCGGCGGCGACGGAACGCGTTTGCTCCCGCTCACGCGGTGCATCACAGGCGATGATCGGCCAAAGCAGTTTTGTACCGTAATGGGTAGCGAAACGCTGCTGCAGCAAACGCAACGCCGGGTTTCCAAATTGATCCCGGCGTGGCGGACGATGCTCGTGTTGACGGCGAAACACGAGCCCTTCTACGCCGCGGCAGTTGCGGAAATTCCGAACGCCAGATTGGTGATCCAGCCCGCTAACCGCGGTACAGCTCCGGCGATTCTAAACAGCGTGCTCCGTGTCCGCGAGATGGACCATAAAGCCATTGTGGCTTGCTTCCCTTCCGACCATCATTTTTCCGATGATGCCACTTTTGTTCACCATATAGAATCCGCCTTTGCTGTGGCTGCATCCCGTCCCGAGACGGTTGTTCTTCTAGGTATCCCACCTGAAACTCCCGAAGTGGAGTACGGCTGGATAGAGCCTGGCATCCCTATAGAGGGGCCCTTGGCGGAATCCGTATGCCGGGTAAACCGCTTCTGGGAAAAACCTACAGCGCCCATTGCTTCGCAGTTGATGTCGAAGGGTTGTCTGTGGAACAGCTTTGTTATGGTGGGCCACGTTCAGACGTTCGTAGACCTGGTCGAGCAAGCGCTGCCGTCCATGAGGGAGGCTTTTGAAGGAACTCGGCGCTCTTTGTTTACGGCGGGAGAGAGGGCGGCGTTCAGCGAGCTTTACTGCGGGATTCGTAATACCAGTTTTTCGCAGCACGTTTTATCAGTTCAGCCTGACCACCTCGCGGTGCTTCACGCCGCTGGACTGGGTTGGAGTGATCTCGGAGAGCCGGGCCGCGTCCGCTCTGTACTGGAGGGGATGGCCATCCGGACGGAGCGGCGGCCGTTAGTGGACGCGCGCTTGGCGGCGCATTGAGTTAGGTGAGAGGGAACAAGGAAGATGATAAGTGACCCAACTACAATTTGGAAGGCTCAAAACGAAGCTGGAGTCGAGCCACTCTGCGCCCGAAAAACAGAAAATCCGCGCGCTTCGAACGCATAGCGCGGCGAATGCGTAGCATCTTGAATCTTCCGAAGGAGGCAATCGGCGATGTGTGACTATTCATTGATGGCGATTCCGAACCGTTTGGCAGTTCCCGGAGACGATCTCGTCATTTACCGATTTGGGGAAGGAGCCTTAGGCATGGCTGCGGCTTTCGATATCCAAGAAAAAAGAGTGTGCCGCAAGAAGCAGCGGTTCTGGCCGAGACTGAAAGAGTTTTTCAAGCAAGTTCCGGGCATTCCGGCAGTCTGTATCCCGCCGGGTTCGCACTTAATCGTGCGGGACATTCCTCAAGACCTCCAGCGCAAGTGCGGTCTCAAAAGCCACATTGGGGAGGCCGTTTTCACCCAGCTCACCGTCGAGGAGGGTGCTTTTCGGGATGCGATCCGCTTTAACAATGGGACTGAAGTTCTATTGCAGAGATTCGCCGAAGGTCAACGCGTCCGCGTATTGAGCGTTTCTTCCGGCGAAGAAGAAACCGCGCCAGAGTATTGCGGGATTACTGTGCGAACGGCATAGCGGTTACAAACCGGCCATGCCAAGAATACTTGCCGCATTCCGGGGCGCGTCTGAAACGAGCAAATTATATGCATTCACCTGATCATCCAGCACCCGGCGGCGGCGGAAGCCCGGCACGTTGGACTTCCAGCGCGAAAACGGGTGTTGGTACAGCCCTTAGTAGCAAGAGCAACGTTTGGTTCTCGCTTAGCCACGGAATCTTCAACGAGATCTACTATCCCCGCATTGATCAGGCGTGCGTACGCGACATGGGGCTCCTCGTCACGGATGGAGCGGCGTTCTTCAGTGAGGAGAAACGCGACTGCGACTCGAGAATTCAATGGCTGGCCGACGGTGTGCCGGCATTCCAGCTGGTCAACACCTGCCGCGAAGGCCGATATCGTATTGAGAAGCTGATTGTAAGCGACCCTCAGCGCGACTCTGTTCTACAGCATGTCCACTTCATTGCGCAGCAAGGCGATTTGCTCCGCTACCACCTGTATGTCCTGTTGGCACCACATCTAGGGAATCACGGTGGAGGCAATACGGCATGGGTGGAAGAATTTGAGGGCCGACCCATCCTGTTTGCGCAGCGGGAAGGTAGCTCGCTCGCGCTGGCGTGTTCGGAAGCATGGTTGAAGCGGTCGGTGGGCTATGTCGGTTCGTCTGACGGCTGGCAGGACCTGAAGGCGCACAAGCAGATCACCGCAGAATACACCCGGGCTGAAAACGGCAATGTCGCCCTGATTGGCGAGATTGATTTCTGCGAGTCACAAGGGAAGTTTGCCCTATCGCTCGGTTTCGGCAACGATCCGGAAGAAGCGGCTAGGAATGCCACCGCCAGCCTGCACGGCGGTTTTGCTAAGGTACAGCGCGACTATGTCGCCGGCTGGCAGGAATCGATTGAGAGCCACTCGTCCTTGCATAAGAACGGAACTGGTCGCGATCTTTCCTGGACCAGTCTCGCAGTGCTGCGCACCCACGAGTCCAAGACGGCTCCAGGAGCTTTCATTGCCAGCCTATCGATCCCATGGGGATCCAGCAAGGGCGATGCCGATCTAGGCGGTTATCATCTCGTTTGGCCGCGTGACATGGTGGAAACGGCAGGCGGCTTACTCGCTGCCGGCGCGCACGATGGCGCGCGCCGAGCTCTTTCTTTCTTGCAGAAGACTCAGCAGCGGGATGGGCACTGGTCGCAGAATATGTGGGTGAACGGCTCGCCGTATTGGGACGGAATCCAGATGGACGAGACGGCCATGCCTATCCTGCTGGTGGATCTGGCCCACCGGGAAAAGGCTTTGGACGAAGCGGGAGTGGCACACTTTTGGCCGATGGTTCGGAAAGCCGCAGGCTATTTGGTCCGCAACGGCCCGGTGAGTCCGCAGGATCGCTGGGAGGAAGATCCCGGTTATTCCCCGTTCACGGTTGCCGCCGAAATCGCCGCGCTGCTGGCGGCCGCCGATCTGGCCGACCTGAACCACGAAGCAGCGATTGCAGAGTATCTCCGCGAGATCGCCGACGTTTGGCACACATCCATCGACCGTTGGATGTATGCATCGGGGACGAGTTGGTGCCGCCAGTTTGGCGTCGCCGGGTATTACGTCCGCATCGCCCCAACCGCGAGTGGAGAAGCTGGTTCAAGTCTGCAGGAGGATGTGGATGTCAAAAATGTCAGGGCGGCCGAGGATAGCCGCCGCGCCAGCCATCTGGTGAGTCCCGACGCGCTAGCGCTGGTGCGTTTTGGCTTAATCGCGGCAGACAACCCACGTATCCGTGACACGGCAAAAGTGATCGACGCTTTGCTAAGAATCGAGACGCCGTCCGGGCCCACTTGGCACCGCTACAACGACGACGGCTATGGCGAACATAAAGACGGCAGTCCTTTTAATGGGACGGGCATTGGGCGCGGATGGCCACTGCTTACAGGCGAGAGGGCTCACTACGAACTTGCCGCCGGTTGCATCGGAAACGCGAAACACTTGCTGACCGCCATGGAGTCTTTTGCAAATCAGGGGGGCTTACTATCGGAGCAGGTTTGGGACGCTCCCGATATACCCGTTAAGGAACTTCATGTTGGACGGCCCTCCGGTTCGGCCATGCCGCTAGTGTGGGCCCACGCTGAGTACCTCAAGCTGAAGCGCTCGCTACACGATGGGCGGGTCTTCGACATGCCGCCGCAAACAATCAAACGATATCTGACCGACAAAACCGTTTCTGAGCGCATGGTGTGGCGTTTCAACCATAAAATTTGTTGGATGCCCGCGGGAAAAACATTGCGGATTGAGACACTGGTGCCGGCAATCATCCACTGGAGCGGCGACGATTGGAAGACGGTTCACGACGTAACTGCGCGCGAAGCCGTATTGGGGATGCACATTGCCGATCTCGAGACCCGAACCCTGGCAGAAGGAAGGGACGTCAAATTTACGCTGTACTGGCCCGATGCCGAGCACTGGCAAGGCGAAGATTTCACCGTTCGTGTCGGCTCGCCACCACAGAATGTGCCTTCGGCTGCTGGAAAGAGCCAATGAGTAGCCCAGCTAAGGCCGCACCAACGGCAGTTGCTGCGCCCGTCAAACCCCTCGTCTATGTGGCCGCCGCTATCTCGGCACTCGGCGGCATGCTTTTCGGTTATGACATTGGTGTCATCTCGGGAGCGATCCTGTTCATCAAGAAGCAATTCTCTCTTTCCCCCGGCATGGAGGAAATCGTCGTCAGTTCGGTGTTACTCGGATCGCTCATTGGCGCGGCGGCTGGAGGGGTGCTGGCCGACCGCTTGGGCCGCCGGAGGCTATCGATTGTCACCGCGATCATCTTCTGTTTGGGCGCGGCGGGCGCGGCGCTGGCGCCGGACACGGCCTGGCTGATTATCGCCCGAGTGGTTGCCGGCGTCGCCATCGGTGTCGCTTCGTTTGTCTCTCCACTCTATATTTCTGAGATTGCCCCGGTTGATATTCGAGGAAAGCTGGTCTCGATCAATCAAGTCGCTCTCACAAGTGGGATTGTCATCTCCTATCTGATCGATTACGCGTTTGCACCATCGGAAGACTGGCGTTGGATGTTTGCGCTGGCGGTGATTCCGGCGGCCGCCTTTGGAATTGGGCTCTTCTTTATTCCCGATAGCCCGCGATGGCTTGCTGGACGCGGACATTTGGACCAAGCGCGTGAGGTGCTGAAAAGGATTCGCAGCCCGGAACAGATGGAGAGCGAAGTCAAAGAGATTCAGAGCAGCGTCTCCCAGCAAAAGGGCGGCTGGTCCGAACTATTTAGCAAACTGCTGCGGTCCGCGATGGTCGTGGGTATTGGGCTAGCCATCGCGCAACAAATTACCGGGATCAACACCGTAATCTACTACGCGCCGACGATCTTCAAATTTGCCGGCTTGTCTACCGCGTCCGCGGCAATTCTAGCCAGCGTCGGAGTTGGAGTCATCAACGTTGTCTTAACGGTGGTGGCCATGCAATTGATCGACCGGGTCGGGCGGCGCCCACTTCTGTTGATCAGCCTCGCCGGAATGGCATTCAGTCTGTTGGTGTTGGGCGGGGCGTTCTTACTTCCGCAATTCAAGAGCGTGCTGGGATGGATTGCTGTGGGAAGCCTCATGACGTACGTCGGATTTTTCGCGGTTGGGCTGGGGCCGGTTTTCTGGCTCATTCTTTCGGAGATTTACCCCTTGCGAGTCCGAGGCCGTGCGATGAGTGTCGGGACAGCCGCGAATTGGCTTTCCAACTTGATTGTGGCACTCACGTTTTTGACGCTAACGAAGTCCATTGGCAAACCCGGCACCTTCTGGTTGTATGCGGCAGTTACCGTCGGGGCATGGTTCTTCGCGTGGTTTCTAGTGCCTGAGACCAAGGGGAAAACGCTCGAGCAGATTGAGGCGCACTGGCGAGCGGGGAAGCATCCGCGGGCACTGTGAGAATACGGTATGGGGTAACATGATGGCGATCTGGAAAGGCTTATGCGCGGGTATGTTCGGACTGGCAGCAGCTGCAACATGGCTTCCCGCCCAAAAGCCCCAGAGAGTGCACTCGCTGGAAATTGTCGATCGAGTCGCAAGGTTTAAGGCGTTTTACGGCGAGGCGGCCGCTACGCCGCTCGACGAAGGCGCGCGGTGGGCGCTCTGGAAAAAGGAGTATGGCATTGCCGCGGTGCCGCCCGGGCCGGACGGCGATAAGATGGCGCGGCAACTCCTTGATAGTGCCTGGGCGAAGTATCCTGCCTTGATGCCGAAGATCCCGGCGCTGCAAAAAGAAGCGGAAGCGGACGCGTACGAAGCCTTCGATAAGATCAACGTGCTATTCGAAACGAAGAGCACACAGATCCATTCACGGCTGGTTCTATATGTCGGTCAGTTCGACGACAATGCCTACACGGCGCCACCGATGGACGGACACGTGGCAACAGTGATGATGCCCATCGAGACTGCGCAATTGCGGCTGGCATTGGCGCATGAATTAACGCATTCGGTGAATATCCAGCTCGCCCATGTGCGGAACGGTTTTGGCGCGCCCATCGGTGAGACGATGTTCCTCGAAGGTCTTGCCATGCGCAGCGCGCAACGAGTTTTCCCCGGCTCGCCGGAAACGGCATATACGGAGATGGCCGGTGACAAGGGTTGGCTTGCGGAGTGCTACCGCAGGCAGGACGCCGTGCTCGCCGGCATTCTACCGGATCTTGATAAAAGCGGAAGCCAAATTGCGATGAAATACACGTTCGGGCAGGGGAACAACAGCATGCATCGTGAGGCCTATTGCGCGGCGTGGATTGCGATGGGTAAGCTGCTGAATGCCCGTCGGACGTTTCCCGAACTGGCGCGGATTCCCGAAAGCCGAATGGCCGGAACGATTAAAGATGCGATGGCGCCAAGGTAGCCATTGCGAGTTGGATACACTCCCTGATTGGCACTCACTCAGAGGAAGCCTGAAGGCCGCACCCTTTGTTTGGGGTTCTGGTTACCTTATAAAACCCGGTCAACGGCGACTAATACGGCTGCTCGGCGCAACAGAACTATCCATTGAAGCTGGAGAATATCGGTTCGAGTCACGGTGAAAAGACAGAGCACGCTTTCCAGTTAGCTGTTTTTTCGAATACTCCGATCATGCGGCGACGCGATCAGATTCATGTTCAATGTTGCGCCTGATTCGCTCCGCCCACTCGATCTGGTTCTTCGTGCCGATTATCTCATCTCAACTGCGTGTGGGAAGAACCGCGCTAACCTTCCCACCCTTGCAGTGCCGCGTTCACGCAATTCTTATTGGCTGGAGCCCGTTGCGTTTGTATGCTCGTGATCCGAGTCCTTGTTTAGTTCGACAACGAATCTGACCGCGGCTTTGGGCATCTTAGTTTTGGTCGTTACAATTTGCCGGCTATCGAGCCGCTTGCCGTAGAGCTTGGCGTTGTCGTCTACATCCGGGCGCAACGTGGCTCCTTCTAAAGAGACACCCGCAAACAAGCCCTGCGTCCGAGACCATGACAGAATCTCGGCATGCATTTGAGCGTCGGTTTGTGCTGACGAGGAGCGTCCAACCGGCCCCGCCGCAACAGAAGCGTCACCACCCAAAGTGAACTTACTCTCCAGCAGTTTATTTTCTCCGCCTTTGTTCATGACAAGCATGACCACATCGGTTTCTTTTCCGCCGATCTGAAAGCCGAAGCTACCGCCTTCGATCCGGATTGTAGCGGGCGCAGACCAGCCGATCTCACTTGCCTTGCGGCAAGACAAGTATCCTGTTCCAAACTTAGCGCCCACCAAGAATGCCGCACTCTTCTCGTCAGGAACTACGACGATACAGTGCGCTTTTTCCAATAAATCTCGTGGGATTGCCTTGTCGGGCGTCGCCATGATTTCGGACAAGACCATTGTCGCTTGGTCGAGTCGCTGTGCTTGTTTGCCTCCTTCGGCCATCAATGGTGCAATTGCCAGGGCAGCTACTAAAATGAATCGCATTGTTTAACCTTTCAGTCAACCCGATGCACCGCTATGCCTCGTGGCCGACACGGTTCTTATTGCACGAGTCACGCCAGTCATTTCAATCGTTGAGCCTATTCACTTGAAAAGGGTCGACGCTTTATATAGGGGGGAATCGAAGGGTAGGCAAATGACGGCCAGAGGTCAGCTGACGAGGCGCGGTCATCAAATCTCTACTAGTCTTCTTCGGGCAGTCCTTTACAGGCCAGCCTCTGGCCTTCCATGGTTCATAAGCTTGTATCGATTGACTAACAGCTGCGCTTGCATTACGCAGCCAGGCGGGCCGCGGTGCTCCTCGCCTCTTTCTAGTGCGTGACGCTGACCAATCTTCCCCTCAAGCCCACGAATCGCGATGGTATCCGGTCACTTGACGCAGGTTGTTACTAAAATAAACGCTCCACGAAGCACCTTGCGGGATAACCTCTCCGAAAATAAGTTGGCGCTACGCGTGCACTATAGTCCTCGTTACACGTCTGGAAAGAGGAAAAGAAAATGTCTGAACAGAACTCAGTGGTGGCGGTATACGGCTCGCATACTGGAGCGGAAGAAGCGGTAAAGGAACTTCAGCGCGCCGGAATTGATATGCATAGTTTGTCGATTGTCGGCAAAGACTACCATACTGACGAAAACGTCGTGGGTTATTACAATACGGGCGACCGGATGAAGTACTGGGGCAAAATTGGAGCTTTTTGGGGCGGATTCTGGGGGCTGCTGTTCGGGTCAGCCTTCTTCGCAATTCCCGGCTTGGGCGCGGTGCTCGTTGCCGGACCTCTGGTTGCTTGGATCGTCGGGGCTTTGGAAGGCGCCGTTGTTGTTGGCGGTTTGAGCGCAGTCGGTGCGGGACTCGTAAGTATCGGCATTCCGAAAGATAGCGTTCTGAAATACGAAATGGCACTCAAAACGGACAAATTTCTGCTGATGGTGCACGGTTCATTAAAGGACGTCGAAAAGGCCAAAGAGATTCTTGGAAACACGCAGCCTGAGACCGTCACATTCCATTCAGTTGAACTTGTCGGCGCGACTGCAAGATAGTTGTTCCAGAAAGAAGGATAAGGCAATGTTGAGAGATGCTAGCGAGTTAAAAGGTCTTGCGATAAGAGCCACCGACGGCGAGCTTGGAACCGCAGAAGAATTCTATTTCGATGACGATTCGTGGGCGATCCGTTACCTGAGGGTGGAAACGGGTGGCTGGCTAAATGGCAAGCAAGTGCTGATTTCGCCGTATTCGATTGTTCGAACGGACTGGGCCGCCAGACAAGTAGATGTGGCACTGACGAAGGAGCAGGTTGAAAAAAGTCCGAGCATCGATACGCATAAGCCTGTCTCCCGTCAACATGAAGTTGCATATCTCGGGTATTACGGCTACCCCTACTATTGGGGTGGTCCTTATCTTTGGGGTTCCGGATACTACCCGTCCGGCCTTGCTATACCGAGAATTGCTTCTCAGGAAAAACAGGACTGGCCAAAACCGCGGGGCGGCAAACGAAACGCACCTGCGCAGCACTGCGGCCGTTACTGGTTATCATATCGAAGCGGTTGACGGCGACATAGGGCACGTGCACGGATTCGTTTTGGACGAGGAAGCCTGGGCGATCCGCTATATTGTGATCTCAACAACCAATTGGTGGCCCGGGAAGAAGGTGTTAGTGTCACCCGCCTGGATTAAGAAAGTGAGCTGGGGTGAATCCAAGCTCTATGCCGGACTGACCCCGAAGCGATCAAGGGCGCTCCTGAGTACATCGAGTCTAGGAAAATTTCTCGCGAATACGAAGACGATCTTTTCGTACATTACGGCCAGCCCCCATATTGGCTGAACGAAGCCGAACAGAGATCTCCATTTTCCCTGAGCAGCGTTTAACGTTTGGGCGTGGGCATCCCCCGGTTAAGGAGGATGCCCACGATTTTTTGCGGGCATGAAAACCGGCAATCGAAGCAGTGCTCAGCACTGGTCAAGGAAGGAACATTATGCTTTGGACAATTGCCGGTGTGCTACTCGTTGTGTGGTTGCTGGGCTTTATCTTTGGCGTAGGCGGAAGTTTGATTCACTTGCTTTTGGTTATCGTTTTAGCGGTGGTTGTTATCAACTTAGGAACAAGCCCCCGGAGAATCGTGGGAGCAGCACAGTGCAAATTAGGTAGTTATGCTGCCAACTAGGTTAGCTTCATCGTGCCGTGGCCTGGAAGTCATAATACCAATCTTCCTCGGCTGAGTTCCGGTTGATCAGATGTAAGACTTTCGCATGCGACTGCATTGAAAAGTGTGAGATCTGCCAGATGTCCGCAGCCACTGGGATCTTCTCAATTTCAAATCGTGTGCCGGGTTCCACTTCTGCGAGGAATCCTTCAATCGATACCGGACGGATCACTTGGGCGGTTACCTTGACCCACTCGTAAGTCTTCTGATCAATCCACATTTCCCCCTTCATGCCTGGCAGCACTTGGCAGTCCATATTCGGCGGCTGGTAGCCGGCTCGTGGGGTCGCACTCAGAATCCAAACGTTGCGCCCACCGACCGCTCGAGCGCCGCCAATTTTGAAGTCGAACCCCTTAGAAAGCTGCGACATCATCATATGAGCGCTTTTTCGCTGTTTAGTGTAATTGGCGATTCGCCGGCTCCGCTGTTCGGGAGTTTGGGCGTGTCGCGCGGCGGCGGTCTTCTCTTCTTTCCTCAACTCCGCCGCTGCCTGCGCTGGCGAGAGCGGCTTACCAATAGCCAGTAAACGCTGATAGGGTGACCCATCAATCATGGTGACTTGAAAAGTCCTCGTAGTCTTCCCGACATGATCTTTCTCCTTGTAATCGAATTGGGGTTCGGCAGCAAAGTCTTTATCATTCGCAGCAACTGAACGTTCAACGATTATCTTTACATCTGGCTGCGCCTGGCCAGCGAAGATCGCCCCGCCAAGCAAAGCGAAAACAAAGAGATGCCGCCCGACCCTCCAAAATGCTTCAGGGTGTTCAGCTTCAAGTTTCGGCTCCAAGAGATATGGCGGCTCACGTCGTGGGAAGGTTCTTAGCATTAAGACCTGTTTCAACCTTATCGGAATAGTCCTCGGGATTAGGCCTACATATACTCCGAAACATAGTCTTTCCATATGCCTTCAGGTGACGAGATGCGAGGGGGAGCGGGATCAAGTGCATGTTTACTTGTTCGAACCCACTGCCACGCCTGCCGGATCTCAGACGGTTGGAAGTAGAGCGTCTCCGCCTGCAGCAGAGCGGCCGCAACAACAAACATACTGCTCACTCGCTCCCAAAGGTGAGCGCCAACCACCGCCATTCGGGCAATATGAAGGTTATATTTCTGCAAGAATCGGATCTCCTCCCAGCGCGCCTCCAGGTCAATACCATCCATGGCCGAAAGATCGACGAGGATTCCGATCGGCCGTTTCCGGCGGGAATGAATCAGAAACTGGATCTGCTGTTCCATCGTTTCATATTCTTCTACGGTGACCTGTCCAACGGCTTTGAAGCCAATCACACCACCTGAGCTTTCGATGAGTCTTTCAATCACGACCTTTAGTTCTCCTGCGCGCACTAGATATGACAACAGGGTGAGAGCAATTGTGGAACCACTGTCATTCGTTCCGACTGATGAGATTTAGACCTTCGCTTTTGGCGAATCGGCAAAGCCCTCCGCGGGCAGAAATTCCGGCAAGTCAAGTCGCGCCACACCGATGCGGTTGTCGGCCATCCCGTAATAGATATCAAAACGATCAGGCATGCCGAGATCGTCGCGTCTGTCTATGCCGCTGGGAAAAACGACATTAGCCACCGTCCCCTGGCACTCTTGCGGAAGCGTGGGTGTTAGCACCGGCTCGGTCGAGCGATAGCGAACGATTTGCGGGTGCTCCTTTGAGAGCATCATCGCGCCAGCCGAGTAACACAGTTTATGTTCAGCTTTCCCGGGTTCTGATAAATCACTCACGCCGTGATAGACAATCAGCCATCCATGGCGAGTTAACGCTGGAGGCGTACCGCCGCCGATTTTAAGCCGCTCCCAGGAGGACACAGGCGTAGCAAGACGATGATGAGAAGTAAACTTGCCGATGAGCTCTGATTCGGGGCCTTCCCGCGATATAGGGCAATAGGAGATCCAGATACTTTCCCGGTCAATATCAAGTTCGCGAGAAGCCGGACGACAGGCCGTTTCCTCTGGCCGAGTGCCAGGAAAGAGCGGACGGTGGAGAATTGCCAACTCCGCTTTTCCAGATGGATTCGGGATGGCAACGGGGAAGAGGCTGGCATCTTTGTCATCCACGTCGTTGAACTCAACGTCATGATACGGACCGAAAGTGGCAAGGCCCATACGTTGCCAGTGGAAGAGATCCTTTGACGTGGCCAGCGCGATTCTGGGACCTTTAGCCGAAAATGCCGTATAGCTCATAACGTAACGCTGGAGTGGTTCGACGAAAGTGATTCGCGGATCCTCACAGCCCCCACCATCGGGGCGTTTTTCGTAATCGGCTTCCGGCTCTAAAGCGATGCCTAGACGCTCGACGCTTGTCGGATCGCCATCGTCATTAAAGCGCACCCGCGCGATACCAATGCGGGAATAATTGCCGCGAGCTGTGAGCCGCGGGAAAATGTAGAGGCCACCATCAGGACCACGAATCGCTGCCGGATTGAGAACTCCTTCAACCTCCTGGGGATTACGTGGCTGCGGCTCCATCAACATCCCCAAGCGTTTTAACTTGAGCCCACTCATCAAATCTTGTTCGACAGTCATGATTGCTGGCTCCCGTCTAAACAAGCGATGATTGCTTCTGTGACCGGCTTGGTCTCATTCGGACCGCGCACCGGAATGGAGACCACGCCGGCTTCTTCGGCTGGATAATCATTTCCGCCCTTGAACAATGCGTCACCGATATAAACCATCTCTTTGATGGAAATGCCTAGCAGGTCGCGCAGCTTTCTAATTCCGTACGCCTTATCAATGCCGGGCTTGGTGACATCAATGGACGTAGAGCCGCCCATACGGACCGAAAAGTTCGCAATGAGTGGCTCAAGAATGCCTTTGATCTTCTTTCGCTTGGCGTAATCAGGATCCCATTTCTCCTTTTCTTCCAAAGGAGCCTGCTGCCCTAACGCCGAAAATGTGATTTGGCTACCGCGATCTTCAATTACCTCACCCCAGACTTTTGTCGCAGTGAAGCCGGCTTCGGCCACGGCCTGTTTCAGAGAAGCAATGATCTTGGTTTTTTGGCTCGCGGTGAAATCTTCTGAATAGATTTTCTTCCATTCGCCTGAGTAACGAAAGAACTTTGTCCCGCATGTTGGAAGGAGAGAAAGATTCTCAAGACGTTCATCATGAGGCAGATGGGAAAGCACTTGTTTTTCGAACTGCGGCCAATCGCCGCCAGAAATGACAGCCACTCTAACGACACCAAGAAGGTCATGCAGGAGGTCCGCCATTTGTTCGTCAACAGACGATTTACTCTCTGCCAGTGTGCCGTCCAGGTCGTAAACGATTAGTTTCTTCATAGTGTTCGCTTTCCGGTTTGGTAATGCGATCTCGAACAATGTCACTCCGCCGCGCGGTTGAAGAGGACATACTCCACGCTCAGCCGGCAAACGGGCTCGACGCTCGCGAAATGCTCTCGGTCCAGGTTCATCCTTCCGATATCCAAACGGAACACCCTCCGCAAGGCTTGTATTGGCAAATCGAACGGATCGAAGACGATAGAGTCTTTTCTTCGTGCGAGGAATTTCTTATGCTTAGAATCGTGGGGTGTGGCGACGTCATTTCAGTTTCCGTTCTGCTGTAGTTGCACGATGGGGACCAACTTTCATCGGCATCCAGCTGCGGATTTACATGTATGAGAAGCAAACTATCGACGGCATTTGGTCATCTGACCGGATACGGTTAAACCTACTTGACTTTGCGGCGTGCCTTCACTGAAGCGTGGTTGGTCCTTGGCGTGCACACACTATCGCGGCTGAAGACTGCCTGAAAAGCATAACGCTAATCTCTTCAGGTAGACCCGTGTTAAACGCTCCGAGAGCCTCAAACTATCGACTACGGATAGCTTGAGCCGTTATCGTTCGACGTTGGGAAGTCGTTGATCCATTCGCCGAAGGTTTCCGGGACCACAAGGGAGCGCGAGAGCCGCTATTGTAAAACCAGCGGGTTGATCAGGCGGCCGATGAAAAGGACGACTCCGGTGCGCGTATCGCGGATTAGGAAAACGAATGGGTGGTCAGCGCGGAAAACGACGGGTTGTTCGGGCCGCATCACGGCCATCGAACGCATAGTAATACCGGTGGCGGTGGCGGCGGCGGCTTCAGTACCCTGTTCTGATACATCGACGAAAGCCTTGTGGATGACCTGAGAGATCTTGAGGCTCGGGCCGATACCAGAGAAGTCCGCCTGGTCGGTGAAAGGTACGGGCATGCCCATGGTCGAGAGCACTCTGCGAAGGGAGAATTCCGATTCTGCACGGAACTTCGGGAGGCTTACCTGTACCTTCCGATTGGTCAGGTTGCCAAACCAGTTGGCGAGGTTTTCCGAGGTTAATGATTTTCTCCAAGTCGGGAAGGCCCGTAAGGGCTTTCGGGAGCAGGACCTCAAAGGCGATTCCAGTGCCGGCGTAGTTGATTTCTAGGATCTGGGCGGACGGCGCTTCGGTGTAGGCGAAGTGCGAGGTCTGATTCATAAAACTGGTCTGGATAGTGGCACCGGTCGACAGACTGAACGGCGCGGGCTGGGTTCGCGAGCTAACGAATGCGTCCTTCCATTTACCATAGAAGTAAATAGCGCTGGTCAGGACAAGACGCGTGTCGGATTTGATCGAGCCAGCCGGGAGCAGATTCATAATCTTTTCCTTGGTGTGCTGTTCGGTCCAGCGGTTGATTTGTGTTCGAGAAGCCTCCGGATTCGAGATGAAATCGAGCAGAGTAAGTGGCGCTTGGTAGTCCTTGGCGAGAGTATTCTGGAAGGCTGCATGGATGGCAAATCCCTTTTGCGCCCAGAGTCCGTTCGCGGTACGGAGTTGGTTGCCTCCGGTGTTACCGGTCGTCACGAGCTTGGCGAGAAGCGATCCAAAAGCTGCATCGTAGGCGGAGTCGTAATGGACGTGCAAGACCGATTCGATCTCTTCCGCACTTTGTCCGCGCGCGCCCACGAGGGCCATGGAGAGCGCAGTAGCGATGTTAAAGGGCGAGAGGATGAGGTTCCCATCACTTCCCGCGAGTTGTTGGTAGCAGGAAGTAGTAAAGGAGTTCAAAGCGGGAGTCATACCTGATTCGGCGGCCGACAACACGGCAGCGAATAGGATCGGCAGAACAATGCGTTTCATAGAGCCGCTCGTAGTGATTATACTGCTGTGGCTCTTCGATGGACTGCACAGCTAACCTCGCAGGTCCGCGTGAGTCTGTAGGTAACTTAGAACCTGAGATCGAGAAAGCCCGCCGTCCAAATGTCCGTTAGAAACGACGCGAAGCTGGTTCAAATCGTAGCCGTCGTGCGTTGTACGAAGGACCCTTTGAGCAACAACGCGCGTGGGTCCGCCGCCCCTTTCCGCCCGTTACCACCTGTGAGTGAGGCAAGTTGTCGCCCGAATGATCCGCGCGCAACCCGAATCCACGCCGCGGTATCGGCCTTGATCAACCCTACCGTTTTTCTGACTCAAACCGCACTCGATTGACCATGCGCCGTTCGGAATCAGAATAGCGCTCAGAATTGCGGGCAACGCCCTGCACGAAAACATGGGCGCACCTCGCCTTTCGTCCACTCATGCCACGATCACCAAACGCCGCCGCGGGTGGCATGCCGACCTCATGCAAATGGTTAATGTTTCTGATAACAGAGTTTATCGGAAACATGAAGGCCAAAAAGACAAACGAATCTAGAGTGATGAAATTGCCACGACCCGGCGAACAGTGGAGTTCATTTCAAGAATCCACTGGACATCGGAGCAACTTTGGCTCCGTGAACAACAACTATGAAACGAATACCCCGCCAGCCATCACTTGTTGACCGCTCTGTGGGAACTCGGTAAATCCATCCGCATGGCCAAAACATCCAACCCTGCACCCAAGAACACTACGATTGCTCACCCCGTCGAGAGCCTCATCCATGTCATTCGGGCTCAGAAAGTGATGCTCGACGCTGACTTGGCAGCATTGTACGGAGTTGAAACGCGCCGCCTCAACGAAGCCGTCAAGCGCAATATCGAGCGGTTTCCCGAAACGTTCATGTTCCAGCTGGCGGATGCGGAGGCAGCGGCGATGAGGTCGCAATTTGCGACATCATCGAGAAGAAAGATTAAATATCAACCACTTGCATTTACCGAGCATGGTGGCGTCATGCTCTCGGCTGTGCTGAATAGCCCGCGCGCAATTCAAATGAGCATCCTGATGGTGGAAGCCTTTGTCCGCATGCGTGAGTTGATTGCATCCAATAAGGACATCGCGGCCCGTGTTGAGAAACTCGAACGCAGCCACGACCGCTCAGCCTCGGTGATTGAAATACTGGTCGAGGATATTGACCGTCTCGCCCATGAAGTGAAGGAGATGAAGGCGCTTCCGCCGGCAACGAAACGAAAGATCGGTTTCGACCTGTAGGTTGAATAACCGCCTGTCACACGAGTCAGAACATTTCGGGATGAAATGTTCCCTTATCCCTGCTCTTCAATCTCTCGCTATCGACAAACGCCTGCGCATTTAGGTGGGCAATGACGGCGGGCGGGAGCCTGTTGCTGACATTTGCCGAGTGGTTTACTTCGAACCTAATCAAAACTCGGTCGGGGTCGAGTGAATAATTCGTTCGAAAAGACATGATTCCGCCCACTTTGCTAAAGTCTGGCTTTGCGAACCACTCTGAAAAGCGCATCTCCAGATGCGGCATGCCGACGATACTGACAAACATGTCATCGGCGGTGATTATCAGATTCGGACTGTCGTCAAGAAGCTTAGGCACGGCGTTTCTAAGTATCACGTCCATCAGCACATCAAATGGCGCTACGAACCGTGCTTCCAAATCGACGTGTTTTCCGAGTGTCTTCCTTCCAGCGAGCCGCTCCGCATCGGATAGCTCAGCTTGCCAGTCCGGTGACTTCACTTCAATGAAGATAGCGGGGCTGTTCGAGAAAGTGGCACTCCACTCCCCGATTTTGAAATTCGCGCCGGGAGGGTCACGGGTGATGTTTTCAAAGCCGCGCTTGTGAAGGTAGAACGCTGTCAGCAGCTCACCGAGCGCGGCGTTGCGGGCGCGCGCATTATCTCGTAAGCGTGGGAGGAAGGCTTCAAAACACCTGATCTCGTCTGCGAAAACCAAGAGCTTTTCGAGTTCATTGGCCAATAGCTGAGAAGATGGGAACTCATCATGGTAACGCCATTTTGCATCGTTCGCCATGACCCTTGCGTAAGGGCCTAATTGGACGTTTGGCAGGATCGGCATTCTATCTCGTCGGTTGTACCAACATAACCTGATTTCTGTTGTGGTTTCGGCAATTATGAGGTCACAATTTGTGACTGCATTTAAAAAATGAACATTTGAGACATTCGCGCGGTTTTGACAGGGGAAAGCACTCCCCTCGCTTCAGCCGCCAAATGCGGGCGTCTTGCGCTACCCCTTCGAGCGGGGATCGGTCCCCGCAACGCCCCTGCCAGGGTGCGCCTTCGGCGAACGCTACCGATAAAGAATCTTGGAAGCTGGCGCGTCATTGAATTGCCCTTCGCTTGAACCGTCCCGCGTCAAGGACGCTGGACGCGCCGCTGCTCGCGGTGCCACAAGGCGGCATCCTTGACGCGCGCCGCCGCTGCGGGCCTCTTCCGGTTATGCCGGAAAGTGCCGGTGTGCCCTTTCCGGGCCTGTCTACTGCCTGTTCATCCCGCTCATGCCGAAGGTGAATGCGGCCGAAGAAAGCCCGCGCACGATGGCGCCGGTCGTTGCAGAAGGGCCTGGCTTCCCGTTCTCGCATAAGCGCCACCTGCTTTTAACTGTCCTGCCTGCTGAAGTGCTCCTCCACTCGCACGGACTCATATGACGCTCACGGAGAGGTATTCCGCACAATCTTTACTAAGTAGTCAGCTTCCGGCCTTACCTCGGAGGGATTTCGGGCCGGTGAGAGTGGAGCGTTGCCTTGATCAAGGGCTCTTCGTTTTAAACCCGCCTTGCCGCTGAACGCCTGCCGCCGTCAAACTCTCCGCTGAGGTCTTGTTTCGTTCCTCTCTGGCCGCATTCTTCCTTTCCCCTTTGCCGTTCCCGTCACCGTGCCAGGTGCACCTCGCTCTTCACCGGCCAGGATGCGGTCGCCGGTCGCTAGGGTCAATTAAGGCAATTCGGTTCCCCCTGAAGGTCTCCCCCAAATTGCTATGACCCACTCCCTTGTTCGCCCGCCGTATCCCGAGCCGTAAGCGAGGCCGCACAGGACGGCCTCCTTCAAACCCAAAGGAGAAATACATCATGGCAACCATCGGAACTTTCAAAAAAGACGGCGCGGGTTTTACCGGCACCATCCAGACGCTCACACTCAAGGCCAAGGTCACCTTCGAGCCTCAAGAGAAAAAGAGCGACAACGCACCCGACTACCGGGTCTTCCACAGCACGAGCGGATTCACCTCCGAAATCGGCGCGGCCTGGAAGAAAACCAGCAAAGAAGGCGCGGAGTACCTCTCCGTGAGCATCGACGACCCGAGCTTTGCGGAGCGCATCAACTGCCGGCTGGTGAAAAGCACAGCGCAGGAAAGCCACACGCTCTATTGGGACCGCCAGCGCGCCCGCGACTGATTCAACCACAGGGGCGGCATCGTTGCCGCCCCGATTCCCTGAAAGGACTCATCCCATGACAACCTGCAACTGCATCACTCCCGGCATCAAGCGCCCCGACACGTGGGCTCCGCCCTTCGACGACATCCTCATCCATCTACAGGAGGCGCAGTGACGAGTATGGACAGAGATCTTATCGAGCATGTCAGCGTGCCGCAGTCCCGCCTCGCCGCGGGCACCTGGAAAGGCGAGCGCGAAACCGGCGAAGGCGACATTCATGCCTCCTATAGTGCCGACCTCGTCAGCATGACCGGCAAAGTAAGAACACCGTTCAGGCACGGCGCCTATCTCTGGGCCTGTGTGGCGATTGTCGGACGAGGCGACCACGGCCAGGAACTCGAAGCCTACCAGCTCACGCCAGTCGGCCTCTTTACCGGGCCCGTCACCAACTATAACGCCAAGGTCCGAATCGAAGGCGGCGATGCCGCCCGCAATGACCCTAAGGGCTTCTATCACGGCATGAGCGTCGATCATGGCGGTAAACGCTGGGTACTCACCGGCCCGCCCAGCCTCTTTATCGCCGACGCGCAAGCCGCAAACGCGGCTCCCGCGCAACTCGATCTCTTTGGATGCGAGGCTGAGCCATAAAGCTCCGTATCATCGACCGGGACTGTCGCCGCAATGGCATTTGCGGTGATAGTTCCGGCAATGTCGTCACAGGCTTCGAAGTCAACTCCTGACGACCCTTACCCGTTTACCTCTGCGTCAGCGCCACCCGCTGGACGCGCGCTTCGTTCTGCTCGGGCATCAGCGGCGAGAGTTCAAGCCGGACCGCGAGCGAGCACGGACCGCTGCTGCACTCCTGCGGCTCCTCTTCACTCAGCTCCGTCAGATGAAAGAGCGAGGCACGCGCGACGGCAAACTTCAGCCGATGCTCTTCCGGTATACCTCTGAGCCGCGACACAACCAGGCGAGCCTCATGATTGCCCTCGCACAGGAAATGCCGCAGGGCGGGTCCGCGAGGCGCTATCCTTCCAATCCGTTCGCCATCGACAAAGATTTCGGCATTGCGCACGTAAAGCGTAGAGCCATATGTGTCCGCCCCGCGCTCGTCGAGCCGGAACTCCGTGAGGTATTGCGTCGCCGATGCGCAGCTTTGAAGGACATGCGGCAAGCCTGCTCCACCCCGCAGATACACCCCTGCGAGAAACCCCGCCAGACCGATATCCACCATCGCAAACGCCGCCCGTCCTGGCCTCATGGATCTATTCTAGATCGCATCTGAGTCATCGATGTTTCCGCCATCTCACTAATCTGTGCCTGCCGCGTCCTAGCCGATTCATTCTCACCGCTGATGCGAAAACATCGCTCTCTTCACCGCTCGCATGTCCAGCCTCTCCCGCGCACGGTTTTCTCGTAAGCCTGCCGCGACATTAGCCGGACCGCCATTCCCGTCAACGCCCTGCCCGCTCCAACCCCTTGCCCTTAAGGGCCGCGGGCCGTGTTGGGCGTTCCCCCTTCGGGTGACGGGCCTGGGCTGATGGTCCGGCTTCTTCATGTCCGCGTCACGAGAAACCGGTGGCGCAGAAAAGGAAAACAGACATGCAAAGCACCGAAAGACAGGACGTTTATACCCGCATCACCAATCAGATCGTCGCATCGCTCGAACAGGGCGTGAGGCCCTGGATGAAGCCGTGGGACGCCGGCAACATGGACGGCAAGATCATGCGGCCCTTGCGCCATAACGGCCAGCCCTATAGCGGCATCAACATACTGATGCTCTGGGGCTCTGCCATTGAGCAGGGCTTCACCTCGCCCATCTGGATGACCTTCCGGCAGGCAAGCGAGCTGAACGCCCATGTCAAGAAAGGCGAAAAAGGCACGCTCGTCGTCTTCGCCAACAAGCTCACCAAGACCGAGCAGGACGAAGGCGGCAACGATGTCGAGCGCCAAATCCCGTACATGAAAGGCTATACCACATTCAATGTTGAGCAAATCGAAGGCTTGCCGGAGTTGTACCACACGAAGCCCGAACCCAAACTCAACCCGCCGCAGCGCATCGAACATGCCGAGCAATTCTTCGCCAACACCAAAGCCGACGTGCGTATTCGCGGCAACCGCGCCTACTACGCCATCGACCCCGATTACATTGCTATGCCGCCGCTGGAGAGCTTCTCCGATGCCGAGAGCTTCTATGCCACCGTCGCACATGAATCCTGTCACTGGACCCGCCACAGCAGCCGACTCGACCGCGACTTGGGCCACAAAAGACACGGCGATGAAGGTTATTCCCGCGAAGAACTCGTCGCTGAGCTTGGCGCAGCGTTCCTGTGCTGTGACCTTGAACTCACCCCCGTCATTCGCGAAGACCACGCTTCGTATATTGCTTCCTGGCTTGAAGTGCTGAAAAACGACAAACGCGCTATATTTCAGGCCGCTTCACACGCCCAGCGGGCCGTCGATTACCTTCACTCGCTGCAGCCGCAGCAACAGCAGGCCGCCGCGTGAGGCGGCCTCTCGCGTCTTCTCGATAAATTGTTGGGAATCGCAAGTTTCAGAAGAACGCTTCTGCCCGGAAGGGAACATAACTCTCATTGCTGTTCGTGATAATCAATTCGCCAATCCTGGCCGCAATTGTCAGGACGGGCGCGGTCGCCTTCGTAAAGTTGAATGAAAAGGGACGCCGGGTAAGTGCTTCTCTCACAGAATCGGACTGTTCCAATGGAAGAGCCGCAAGAAACAGCTCATATTCCTTGTCGCCGAAATCAAACGTGATCATTGCTTGCCACGCGAAGATCCGACAGCAAAACACTTGCAATTGAACACACGATTGTCGAACCATTTGTTCGGGACAAGGAGGATTTTGCCGACTTCAGCGCAGCATTCCTGGCAATAGAGAACGACAGGTCTCTGGCGGTCCAAGGCCGCTGGCTGCAAATATTTGTGCCAGCGGGCGCGCTTCGGAAGCAGCCTCCAGAGACCCGGGAGGCAATGGTGAGGTCAGTCAAGACTTGGATTGAGGCGAATCGGCTTACGTTGCCTTTTGGGCGCGGCGTTTACACCTGTTCGATGACGGGAACTTCTGGAAAGCCGGCACTCGACATATCGTTGAACGTCAAAGTCGCGCCGCTAAAACACGGCGATACCTACCAGCCCGGTGTCCTGCATGTGCGGCGACAGCAGATGGAGATCAATCTTGGTGCCGTTGTCGAGAAAGCTCTCAAAAAGAAGCTCGCTAAGTTAATAAATACAAAGTCGAACATACATATTCTTCTACTCGAACGCCAACACATGAATTTGCTTCCCGAGATGATATTGGAAGAAATAGATAAGTGTAGGGCGTCATTTCCCGGTCTAAATCGTGTTGATGAAATCTGGTTTGTTGAAACCATCTTCTACGGTACTACCTTTGGCGGCACTTATCTTCGTTTTGAACGATACGGCAAAAACGACGAAGTAGTGCAGAGCTACGACTTCAACGAGGGAAAGTT
Organism: Bryobacterales bacterium; assembly: GCA_003167495.1. Lineage (GTDB taxonomy): Bacteria > Acidobacteriota > Terriglobia > Bryobacterales > Bryobacteraceae > Bog-105. The sequence goes on from PMSX01000139.1 coordinate 62,618, forward strand.
GATTTCGGAATGCGAGGATGGTTGGCACAAAAAAATGAGCTGCCCATCGCCAAATTCACCACATAAATGGGACCTGTAGTAACCCCGCCCCAAGTTATTGCACTTCACGGAAGAGAAAACTAACAAAACACTAGTGCTAAAAAGACTGTATGAGTTCAGGATGGCAACAGCGTCTTGATGTTCTACGCAGGCTGATTTTCGAACGCATCAATAATCCGCTTCAAATGCATCATTGGAAAACCAATGTAGAGGCGGAGATAGAGGACGGCGAGTACATTGTAATGTCTGCCACGCGCGGTAAAATTACGAAGAGGTTTGCGGTTCTTTATACTCCCTCGACGTCCCATGGTGTGTACAAACGGCTTGCGTCGAGTGTAGACAGCATCTTCGTCAATGGTCAGTACAAACTAGAGGATTTTGCTCAGGACCTGGCTGACCGTGTCACGGACGTTGCAAACTTCCACCGGATCTTAATTGAGTGGAACAACGAAAGCACGGAAGGCAAGTTTGCTCCAACGTCGGGAAATGACGCGCCGGTAATTGTCGGTGAAAACACTTATCGATTGATTCCCGCCGAAGATCCCATTCATTCCATCTGGCTCCGACTCCGCCAATTTCAAAGCATAACTCTGGCAAAGAAGTTCTTGCGAAAACAATTGTCTTGGTCAGGAGTAGAAATTGTCGAAGCCGATTTGCAAGAAAAAGCAGAGGGCATCGCATACTGCCTGAGAAACGCTGCCGATTACTTTCAGACTACAGATCGAAACCTGAGCCAAAGGATTCTAAACCTTTACTACGGGAGCATGGCGTTTGCGAGCGCTGAAATCATGGCGGTATCCAAAGGCTCCAGGACATTAGCAGAGATTGAGGATCGCACCAAATTCGGCCACGGTCTTTACACAATTGACGGGTTCGGAACCGGCCTCGAAGATCTAGTAATGGGTGTTCTAAATAAAGGGTTTTTTCACGCCTGGATGAATGCGCTGGAAGTTGATGCCAGCAGCTTTCCTGAGAGTAAACCGAAAAAGACCGAGGACTTGCAGAAAAATTGCGGTACATGGATTTCGATCAGGGATCTTTTCGCATCGATACCGGAAGTGGCGGATTTGTACACGGACATATTCGACTCCCCTCCCCGTTGGATGGTCGCCTGGCCCGATAGGCAGCCACTTCTTGCCGATGCCGCGCAAACGTATGTGATGCTGCTCGACAAAACAGGCCGAATTTCCAAAAACGTTGTCGGAACTATGGCTGGGCCAATTGGAGAAATCTCGGAGGTGCAAGCACAAATCGGCAGACAATTTCGTGTGACGGTTACCCATGCCCAAGGCCAGCACTGGCAAACGGCCCTGAACTTGCACTCCAGCCCGTTTCAAAGGAACGCCTTCATTCAGCCGGTCTGCGGCGTCGTCAAAGATTATAGAGCGATTTGCTTCGTATTGCTCTACGGTCTTTCAATCGTGGTCAGATATCGACCCAGGCTTTGGCGCTCGACACAAGAAGGTGACGGCGATCAAATGAAAATACTCATCGAAGCATTCCTCGCTGTGGTCGAACGAGTTCTTCCCGAACAATTTCTTCAAACGCTTCTCGCAGAAAAAATTATAGCCGGACTGCCTACCAGATTTTAAGCTCCGTACTTCACCTGTGGTTCCGTACGGATGACGCGCCGCTCGAACAAAGCGGCGATGACGCTGACAGATTAGTCCTGAAAAACGCCGTTGGCGTCTGAAATAACTCCTACGTAGAACTCGCCGAGCACTCCAAAGTTATCAACGGTCGCCGCAACCGGAGCATGAGGAGAATGCAGGAGTTCCTCATGCCCCTTCATCGGAACCTCCGACTCCCCTCTAGCGAAGAAACGGCTGCCCTTTGCTGGGGAAATCAACCACATCCACCAACCGCCTCCGCTGCGATTCCGCCAAAGGCAATTGAGCCACAGCCGACAAATCGATCCACGCCGCTTCCTTGGACTCATGATCAATTCTGAGCTCGCCCGATTCAATCTCGGCCGCATATACCAAAGTGAACTCCTGACGAACCTCCCCATCGCTGTACGCAATCAGAATATTCGGATCGGTATACGTTCCAATCAAACCACTGACTCTAATGTAAAAGCCGGTCTCCTCGCGAACCTCTCTGATAGCACACGCCGTCATCGACTCGCCGTAATCCAAAGTTCCGCCAGGCATCGTCCACTTGTCGTTGTCCTTTCGGCGCAACAGCAGAATCTTCCTTTGGTCGTTAAACAGCGCTACCGCCGCCGCCGGCTTGATCGAATTCGGTTTCGGTGCATTCTTGTCGTAAAAATAATCTCGACGCGCCATCTACGCAAACTCACTTCCCAGTTTCAATTCTCTTCTCAAACCACTTGTCAAGCTCAGCATCGGTTTCCCAAGGCACTTTGTCATTACCGGGCGGCACTTTGATGAATAGGATTTCCGTGTTGGCCGCCGACTTCTGCGCGTACACCACACCTGGCTCAATGATGTAAAAATCTCCGGCAGCGAAAACATGCTCTTCCTTGGTGATGAGATCAAGGTAAGCCGTCGTCCCAGAAATCATCAATTGGAACTCGAATGCTTGTTTATGAGTGTGCGGAAGCTCCTTGCCGCCATCAGGGCCGTACCGTGTGATTCCGATCTCCACCAGCTTGCTCGGAAAGTGCTCCAAGACTTGCGGCTTTTGCAGATCTCCCGCCAAATACTGCCGCGTGACCTCGTGTAAGGAATCATCGATAGCCGAAGCGCTAATTTTTGTAATCTTGGCCATTTCTCTTTCGTCTCATCCAACTCGGAAAGTTCACAGGAACATCAAAACATTCCGACCCCCCGTTCCTTCCAGTAGTGTACGGGCAAAAGCCGCTTCTTTCAAATAGCCCATTGTTACAGCATCGCGTTCAGCCCCAGCCGCCAGTTCTTTCCATGCGCCATCACCCTTTGAACGCATGATTCGACACCGGCCAAGGGTCACTTGCAAATCACCCCAAGCGTGTTTCGGTCGCGTCTTGCGGTAGTGTCCTTCCGCTTGGTCCAATAAATTCCACGCCTCATTGTCCGCCGACCGCTCCATGGCGACCTCCGCCAACCCCAGATGCAAGTTGCCGATCCACCCCGGTATGTACAGTGTCCTCGCTAAATCCACAGCCTGCTCAAAGTACTCGGTTGCCGCGGACAAATTTCCCTTCTGTCTTTCCAAATCACCCAAGCACCCCATCACGTAAATCCTTTGACGCGTCCCCTGCACTTCAGTAGACAACGTTAGCGCCTTCTTCAACGCAATCCCGGCCAAATACAGATGGCCGCTGAACCGGAGATAGTCGCCATATTTGCGCAAGCATCGCGTCAGCAAATAGGAATCCTCCCGTCTTTGCGCATATCGGATCGCTCGTACCAAAAACCTTCGACCCTCGGCGTAGTCTCCGCGCAATGTTCCCAGATTGCCGCCCAGCATAAACAAGATGTCGCCGTGCAATCCGTCATTTCGCTCGCTCTCGCAAGTTGCCAGTAGATCTGTCATTTCCGACCACAATTGCGGCACTGCGCTATAAAACATACGGTGATGAACCAGCCGAACCTTTAGCGCCAAGAGAGTGGGAGACCGAGCGTGCGTTTGCCTGGGGTAAAGCGCAAGTTCCTGCTCAATCAGTTCCGCCGCATCCTCATACCGACCACGGACGTGCATCATGTCAAACAGGATGGAGGCGAACTTTAGCCGCAGCTCAGGATCGCGAATCCCATCCAGTTGTGGCCGAATCAGCTCAAGCGCCAGCCCGCTCGCACCTCGCATCTGCAAGGTTCGAATCGCATCCAACGCCTCGGCGTTCAACTCCGTCAACGGCGCGAGATTTTCCGGCGCGTCCAAAAGCTTGGTATCCACGTTGACAAGAGCGGCGGCGCGCAACAGCTGCTCAACATCAGACAACGATAACTTTGGGAGCTGTAGAATTCGAGTGTTCATGTTAGACGTATGCGTCGCGATGAAATTCACCCGAACTCGCCATGATGCCGCCTTTCGCAGAAAAGCAAGCCTCTCCGGCAGGGACAACTCCGCAGTATCAGCGGGGTTTTCCAACAGAAACTCCATTGCGGCAATTGGACGGTTGGCTCGCTGCTCTTCGCGAACTTCCAAACTGGCGTCAATGAATTCGCTTTCAAGACTCGTTAATTCCCGTCTTCGGCTTGACTGCCAAAGTTTTGCTTCCTCCAACGATGTGCCCCTAAGCACAAAGGTCGAATCCCGGTCAGCATGCTGCCACTGACGAATACTGTTCCCGAGGCGCTGCCTCCAAATCAACATCTCGCGATCGTCTTCCAACCATTGATTGAATCTCGGCCAGCGACGAATCAGCGCTTCGTGCGCCACCTCGACCGTATCCTGCCGCAAATCGGCCGCGACGTCTCGCGTGATGAGCCGGGCATCGGTTAAAAGATCCAGTACCTCTCTCGAAACATCGGTGTTCAAGTCATCCTGCCCACGGATCGCGCTAACCGGCAGCCGTTGACTTGTGTGCTCACCTTCACCTTCCGCCAACCTCACCAGCCGCACAAGAATTTGACGAGCTGCGTGTTGCCGCTCAGCACTCAGGCTTCGATAGAAGCTTTCGGCGCGCTTCGCAATGGCGCCTGACAGCTGCCCCACCTGCTCGTACGAGATATGTGTCAGCCGACCGCTTACTTGAAGAGCCCAAAGCTCCGTTAGCGCAAACTGGAGCAATGGCATGCTTCCCGGTTCGCGACCGGCGTCTTGAACAACTCGTGCAACCAAGCCCTCCTCGAATTCAACGTTGAGCATCGCCGCCGGTTTTCTGACAGCTTCTTCTACTTCTGATGGATTCATTTGGCCGACTTTGACATCCGCATCTTGAATCGCGTCGAGCAATCCCCGGTGAGAGAAGAGCCGCACAAGAAAATCGGCGCGAATTGTATAAATCACCTTTATTCGCGCCAAAGCTGCGGAGTGGCCCAAATCTGCGAGACGTGCCAAGCCGTCGAGAAAAGTGATTCGAGCGTGACTGCCGCAAAGAGTGTAGACCTCCTCAAACTGGTCGACGAACAAGACCAATCCGGCCGCATTCCGAGCGCCGAGCGCCGCCCTGGTCAACAGGTACGGCATTTGGCCTTCTTCGAGAGCCTTCGAAAGCGCCGGCAATTTCGCGGCGCGCGCGATATCGTCCAGGCCCGGCTCCAGGTGTGAAATCAGAACTGTTGCCAAAGGGCTAAGCGGATCAACACCGGGCCGAAGGGAGAGAACCTGCCAGCCTTTTCTTTTCATTTCTGGAAGAACGCCGGCCGCCACGAGTGATGACTTGCCACTCCCCGACGGCCCCGATACCTGGAGAATGATCTTCTGATCCAATCGCTCCCTCACGACGTCGATCAGCCGCTCGCGCCCAAAGAAGAATTGAGCATGTTCTTCTCTAAACGGCAGCAGCCCACGGTACGGACAAAGCGATGTCGAAGCCGCGACCGGCGCGGCCCTATCCTGTGATGCAACGATGCATTCTTCGAGCGGCACTCCCAAAGCTTCTGCAAGCTTGGTCAGGGTGCTGAGTTGCGTGAGCTTTCCGGCCTCGATATTTTGGACCGTCCGTAGGGCAAGAACCGCCTTATCGGCGAGTCTTTCCTGCGTCCACCTCTTCCGTGTTCGCAGTTCCACAAGTCTTTTCGAAAAAGGTTTTACTATTGTCCACTCATGTGATCGACGTTCAGCCATTTGCCAAAATAAGCGTGACTCCGAAGCGGATCTGTCCGCTTAGGATATCGCAGACCCATTGGGCCAGATTTTCTGTGGGCGATCAAATGAGCCGTCTGACCTTTTTTGCTGCATTGAATTGAAGTGGCAATACAAAGATAGGCGAATCCTTGCCCTCGGCCCCTCACAAAAAACTTGGCTGCGCCAGTGTTTCCAGATAAACGACCATACGGGACGAAGTCAAATCTGAAGCTTCCTACAACGCCTTTTATACCGGCCAATCCGAAGAGTAGAGGGTGGCGGCTAATGGGGAAAGGCAGTATTCTTTTTTTCGTTTGATATTGAATACGCCAGGAGGGTGAAGGTCAGTCACCGGACCAATCCTGGCAGGAGAACCCAGTGGCAGGCCTTCACGCCAGCCATGATTCTTTTTATCTCATGTCCGGCGACAGATGACAAGACGGTGCCGGGGTAACTCGGATCAGCCTCCAGCAGCTGCCGAGGTGGTGTCCCTTGTGTCGGCAAAGGTCGATCATCGGACACGGACAACGACGCAAGCCAGCGCACGACGAGCAGCATGAATGCGTGTGGGTGCGGCGCGGACTCTGCCGGCTGTGTGGCAAGACGTTCACTGTCCTGCGCCCAGTTGGTCGTTGCCCTATGGGCATTACACGCTGCGTTGCCGACAACAAGCCTGGGAAGCAGTCTGCAACGACAGCAAAGGATGGGAACAGGCCACGCCACTGTGCCAGGATCCCACTCGTCTGCCCGACCCGAGTACGCTGCGTCGCTGGGCTTGGCGGAGAATGATCAGCCTGTGGTCTGAGGCAAAAGCCTGCTTGTCGGGGTTGAGCGTTGGAAAGTTTTTGCGGGCACCCACCATCCTCGCCTGGGATTGGCCAGCCGTCAGCCGTATTCTGCTGCTGGAGACAAACTCGCCATGAGTTGGCAGGCGGCGGACTTACTCAAACAGCAGATCCCGCTGTTGGATTACTTACAAGGACAAGGTTGGAAGCCAGCCCGGCGAGCGGCTGGTGGCCGGCTATTGGGTTTGTGTCTTCTGCATCCCGATCAACGGCCCAGTTTGCTGGTAGATCCCAGCAAGAACCTGTTCTACTGCTATGGCTGTGGCCGCGGTGGCGACGNNTGATTCGTCTCGCCGAGCTGTATCACGGCGTTCGCTTTGCAGAAGCCATGGCACTTCTGCGGGATTGGAGCGGACTCGGATCTCTGCTGCCGGACGTCGCTAAGTTCTACCAGCTCCATTTACAGCGCCACGCTGAGGCGGCCGCCTATTTGATGCAACGCGGCTTACAGGCCGAAGTGATAGAGGAACTGCGCATCGGCTATGCTCCCGGTCGCTGCTTACGCGCCCGGTTGATTAGTTTGGGATACCCACTGGCAGATCTTCAGCAAGCCGGTCTGGTGAACGCCGAAGGATATGACACCTACAGCCATCGGATCGTGTTTCCGCTGGAAGGGAATCTGTACGGACGCAGTATCGGCACCGCTGTGCCGCACCGCTTTCTGCCGGGGAGCAAGGGCGGCTTATATGCCTGGCAGAAAGTTCGCCACTATCCCGAGATCATTCTCGTAGAAGGTCTCTTCGACTTGGCCGTGCTCTGGCAAGCTGGATTCCACAACGTCACCTGCGCTCTAGGAACGCACTTGAATGCGCTGCAGTTCCGGCAGTTGTGTGCGGATCACGAGTGTAGTGGCACGCCTCGCACGTTGTACCTGGCCTTTGATTCCGATGCCAATGGGAGTGGCCAGAAAGCGGCACAGAGTTTGTCGCAACGCTTGCGAGCCGCAGGAATCAGCACGCGGCGCGTCGAACTGCCCACTGGTCACGATCCCAACAGCTTCTTTGTCAGTGGCGGCAGTGCACAAGAGTTTCGCTGCTTATTGGAGCGGGCCTGCTCATGAGATTTCGTGTCGCTGAAGAGCGCAAACTGAGCAACGCGCACAGCCCGTTTCGCGTGATCGAGCAGAGCGGCCGGGAAGTGGAGTGGATCAATCGGTTCCTCGACCAGCAGCGCGTGCGCGGCGTGGCGGATACCACCCTGCGTAGTTACGCCCATGACTTACTGCATTTCCTCCGCTGGTGGGCCGCTGGGCATAAGACGGCCGCGATCACTAAAGAGGCGCTCACGGAGTCCACCTTCCTCGACTATATTCGCTGTCAAGTAGACCAGCATCCCGCACCCGCGGCCGCCAGCGTTAATCGTCGAGTCGGAACCACCGAGCGTGCCATGCGGCTCGAGTTTCCTGACATCCCTCCTCTGTTGGCGCCTGGCTTTCAGCACTGGTATTGGAGGCAATCACGGCTTGGCTATGGACGGCTACGTCCGGCGCTGTCTCAGCTGCGGGTGAAAACGCCCAAACGCTTGATTGTGCCCTTGTCGATCGATGAGGTCCATCGCTTCTGGCACAGTTTTCGCAGCTCGCGCGATTTAGCCATCGTTGGCCTGATGGTGCTGCATGGCTTGCGGTCCTGTGAGGTCTTAGCCTTGAACCGCGAGGACCTCCAGCTCCAGGAGTTGCAGATCCGCGTTCCCGGCAAGGGCAAAAAGATTCGCGTGCTGCCATTGGATCGCGACTCCGTGAAGCTGCTCGATCACTACCTGTACTTGGAACGGCCTCCGCAATGTGGCCTACCTTTATTCGTCTCTCTCAAAGGACCTTCTCGCGGCCATCGCATGACCCCAGCCGGCCTGCGTTCATTATTCCGTCATCACCGGCAATCCACTGGCGTGAGGAAAGCAAACGCACACCGCTTTCGACACACGTTTGCTTCCGACATGCTGCGGGCTGGTATTAGTCTGCCGGCGCTGATGCATCTCATGGGGCATGCACAGATTCAGACCACGATGCTCTACCTTCATCTCACTCCACAGGATGTCTGGGAGCAGTACGCGCGCGCGGTTGCTCAACTCACTCGGCCCACTCCGCCGAAGCAATCATGAAATCAAAACGCCTTCCGCTCCCCACGCATCCCTTGACGAAGTTCTTCGAACCAGCAGTGGAATCTGTGACGACTTCACTGGGCGATTCATCCGTCACCTCTTATCGCACTACGGTTCGGTCATTCCTCACTTATCTCGGCGCTCAACATTCTGAGGTTCACTCTCTCAGGCAACTGCGCCGCGATCCTCACATCCTCGGTTGGCTGGCGCTTCTGCGCTCGCACCACCCGCCTTTCGCTACCATCACCCGCGCAAACCATGTGATTTATCTGCGCCGTCTGTTGGAAGAACTCGCCTGGACACAGCACCTCCCAGACCTCGCTCATCTGCTCGGTCGTGACGATATGCCGCGTAAGGAACGCCATCTGCCGCGCCCGCTCACGCCCGAACAGGATGAATTAGTCCAGCAGGAACTACTGCGCCGCGATGATCTGCTTAGCAATGCCTTGTTGCTTATGCGTCACACCGGGATGCGCATCGGCGAAAGTGTCGATCTCTCCTTCGATTGCTTGCGCGTGGTCGGCCCTGGCCAATGGGCTATCCACGTGCCGCTGGGCAAACTCAAAACGGAACGCTGGGTGCCCGTGGATTCTGTCGTCTGTCAACTGGTCGAACGCATCCGTTCGCTGCGCCCTCCCACCGCGCCCAAATCCGGTCGTCTCCTATTGCCTGGGCCTCGCGGCCGCTATCTGTTGAAGCGCAAACTGCGCGCCGCCTTCCGAGAAGTCACCGCCGCCGTCGGCATTCCTGCCCGCCTCGTCCCGCACCAATTTCGACACACATACGGAACGGAGATGTTGCGTGCCGGCGTCAGCTTCGCCGCTGTGATGAAACTCCTCGGCCACAAGAGTCCCCATATGACTTTGCAGTATCTGGAGATCACTCAACAGGATCTCCAGCGTGAGTTCCACTTGGCCCTCTCTCATCCCAGACACTTAGCACCGTCTCGCAGCATCTCCTCCGACTTAGCACCTCGCGCCGACCTAGCAGGACTCATCCACTCATTGACGACAGCTCAGCACGTGCTAGAGATCTACCGCCGCAACGTTACCGATCCTTCCGCTCGTCGTCTTCTTGATCGACTCGCCAATCGCATCGTCAAACTCCTCTCTCAAACTAGGAAACTCAACCCCGCCTGAAAATGGGCACACATTGGCCGGTTAACGCCGTTTGGAGCCAACTTCGGGGTTGCGGACAAACTCGTTCGGACCGCATGGGTAAAACGGGTTCAATGATTCAGCGAATCGCGTGCGTTGGCATTGGTCCATCATCGCCAGGACGGAGTTTATTGCGCCTGCTGACGTCGCACCACATCTTCGACTAATCGTCGGACCGCAGCAGGATCGCTCAGTACGTGAAGGGTTGCATTAGCGCCGTGGTCCGCGATTGCCTGCATCAAAAACGGACGGCTTTGCCGGCGATACCGCCAGAGCCACAGCCAGAAATCGGTGCGTTCACGCGACCGCCAAACGGCGCGCCACGCGCAGCGGCCCAGTGAAAAATCCATGAAGATGATCGTGTCCGCAGCTCGAAGCCTGACATCGACAGCATCATAGGGCCCCAGGTCCCCATCCATGATCCACTCGTTTGCCTCGATAAGAGTCTGTTGAACCTGGACCCATTGATCGCGGGGTGTGGCAACAAGGCCGGGCCGCCAGAATACTTTGTCTAGCTCTATTACACGCAGCCCCGTTATCTTGCCCAGGCGCACCGCGAGGGTCGACTTGCCCGACGCTCCACGTCCGAAGATGACCACGCGCTTCATCTGCCCAGCCTAGCTGTAACCGGTCTACTACGGTTGCCGGCGCTGATGGAACACATCGCCGTTTTCCGGGGCGCTTCGAGTTGGATTACTAAACGCTGCGCCGTTACTCAGGTGGTAATTCACTGCAGAGCTTTCAGAACTCCGCTCTTCGTGGTACATGGCAATTCTAAATCCGCGAGACCCTTATTGATAGAAGACGGCGCACGGCCACTCATAAGTGGCGCCATTTGATTCGGATCGCAAGCTAGAATGCTGACATGACGAGGCGGGAAATGCTAGCTGCCACAGTGGCCGCGACCGGATCGAGAGCCGCAGGATTTGCTTCTGGAGTGCCTGATTTGGATTTTGCGTCAGCTCTGGATGCGGCGGCCGCAATCCGCAGCAAGCGCATCTCTTCGGTTGAGCTGACCGAACGCATGCTCGCACGCATTAATCGGTATAACCCTAAGCTCGACGCCTTCGTCTACGTCACAAGGGAGCGGGCGCTCCGGGAAGCGCGCGAGGCTGACCAGGCCATCATGCGGGGCGAACCGGTTGGGGTGTTCGAAGGTGTTCCCTTCGGAATCAAGGAGTCGTTCGCCGTCAAAGGCGCGCCGGACACGTGGGGCATCCCTGAATTGAGGAATACGAAGGCTCCGGCAGACTCGGCCGCTGTTGAGCGGCTCGAAGCCGGTGGTGCCGTGCTGACTGGTGGAACGAACGTGCCTTTGAATCTGATGGATTGGCAAAGCTACAACGCAATATACGGCACAACGAACAATCCATGGGACCTGAGCCGGACGCCGGGTGGATCATCGGGCGGAAGCGCGGCGGCACTCGCGGCGGGACTGACCTATCTCAGTGTGGGGAGCGATATTGGCGGTTCTCTAAGAGTTCCCGCCATGTTCTGCGGAGTGTACTCACATAAACCCACCATGGATCTTGTGTCTACGAGAGGCCAGATTCCGGGCGGTTTCTCTGGTCTGCACGGCTTCTCGACCGGCTTGGCGGTAGCCGGGCCGATGGCTCGGAGCGCTCGAGATCTCGCCGCTGCTCTCACTTTGCTGGGCGGCCCGGATGGTTATGACAAGAAGGCTTGGAGTTGGAAGATGCCAGCGCCGAGACGGCGCCGACTGAAAGACTACCGCGTTGGCTTTGTGATGGATGACCCTATGGCACGACCGACCTCCGAGGTGAAGCCGGTTCTTGAACGCGCTCTGGCGGCCCTCGAACGAGCCGGAGTGCAACTTCGTGGAGGATGGCCTTCGGGCTATGAATTGAACCAGGCCGCGTATGTCGATCAGTTTCTCTTGTCCGCCTTCAACTTCACACAAGAGCCGGCCGAACAGCAGGCGCTGGAACGCAAGATATTTGAGAAGGGCGGCAATGCTTGGGCCGACGGAGCGCTCACATCCTATGAGCGGTGGCAGAAGCAGCGGTTTCAGCAACTCGCTTACAGGCAGACATGGCAAGACTATTTTGAGGGAGTGGACGTTTTCCTGATGCCCGCTGCCTTTTCGGTTGCGTTCCGGCACATTCACGACGGTGACATGAACACGCGTTCGGTAGATACTCCTGAAGGCAAGCGGCCCTATATGGATTTCATGCCGTGGATCGTAACGCCTACCTTGACCGGTTGTCCATCAACGACGGCTCCGGTTGGGCTGACCGCGACTGGTCTGCCGGTCGCGATTCAGGTAATGGGCCCGTTCTGGGAAGATGCGACACCGATCGAATTCGCGGCGCTGCTAGCGGACGAAATTGGCGGATTTGCCGTGCCGCCCGGCTACACGGCCTGAAACTACTTGTGCATCCCGTAGGCTCGGATGTAGCCGGGATCACCCCTCCATCGGTTAACGCGAGCCCCAGCAGGGTTGGCGCAAAGGCCTCAGTTCCCCTTTTACATGCAATATTAGGGCCGCGTGGCACTCAAACTCTATGCCGCGCCGTTAGGAGGGATCTACCCGAATGGAATTGGATCCCTCCGGACAAACTGGTGTTTAATATCACCATGGTCCGCATAATCTTTCTCTGCCTACTAGCGGCCCTGCTAGGAAATGCATTTATGGCTCAAACACCCCGGGCACCAAACGTTGCGGCGCAGCGGACCGCCATGGAAAAACTTGAGTTCCTCGTTGGCGACTGGTCTGGTGGGGCAACCGTTCTGCGGGGACCCGGTCAGTTTGTCGAGATGGCGCAGACAGAATCGGCGCAGTTCAAATTGGACGGACTCGTGCTGGTGATCGAAGGCGTTGGTCGAACTAAAACCGATGGTAAGCCAGCACTTCAAGCCCTAGGACTGATTTCCTTTGATGACGAAACAGGAACGTACAAGATGCGAGCCTTCAACGATGGAAGGTGGCTTGAGGCCGAGGTCAAACTGGCCGGTACCGGCAACTCGCTCTCTTGGGGATTCACACTCGGCCCATACAAAACGACTACCGTGCTGCGCATAAACGAAAATGGTGAGTGGACCGACCATGGAGAAATAGCGGTCAATGACCGCCCGCCGCAGAAAATGATGGATTTGAAAGTTAGGCGCACCTCCCGGTAACGATGTTCCGCCGGTAGTTCCATTGATGGCATCAGGGCTGGGAGAACCGCTAGATTGAGAATGCAAATTCTAATTGTCCTTGTCGCACTGTGCATATGCTCTGATTCGGTATTCGCGGTCTCCCCAACATATTCATTTCGCTTCTTGGGAAAGACCGGACCGCATCCGGTAGGTTTGAAAGTAGTCGATCAGTACGATCGCTCACGCACTTACCCCTCTTCACCCAAGCACTCGTCAAAGCTCTTGACAGGCGATGAGGCCCGTCCACTGCAAACGCTTATTTGGTATCCCTCGAAGGGGGGTACAGGCAAACCAATGACGATTGGCGACTATACCCGACTGGCCGACACGGAAATCCACTTCGACGCACCGAGTAAGGAAAACAATCGTTGGCGTTCGTTGTTGATCGCGTCATCCAATGTCGCACTATGGGCGGTGCGGGATGCCAAGCTGGACAGCGAGCATTATCCGATTCTGATCTATGCGCCCAGCGATTCTTCCGTTGCGTGGGAAAATGCTGACCTCTGCGAGTATCTTGCCAGTCATGGTTACGTCGTTCTTGCTAGTCCGTCCATGGGGGCAGCCACTCGCGACATGACGGACGATGTTGATGGGATCAATGCGCAGGCTCGCGACATTTCTTTTCTCGTCAGCTATGCCAAGTCGCTTCCCGACACGGATTCATCTGAAGTCGCTGTCGTCAGTTGGAGCTGGGGTGGAATTTCGAGCCTGTTTGCCTCAGCACGAGACTCTCGCATCGATGCCCTGGTAGCCATGGACGGAAGCATGCGCTATTACCCAGGTCTCGTGAAAAAGGCCGGGGACATTCATCCAGAGCGAATGACCATACCGCTTCTCTTCTTCACGCGTAATGTGAGCCTTGAGGATCTGGAGAACGACAATGCTCCTGTCGCAGACAAAGTTGGTCCAAGCGTTCTTAACGAGTGGATACACGGCGATCTCCTTACAGTGAATATGCTGGGCATGGCACACGCCGAGTTCAGTTCCATGTTTCAGCGCAGGGAGAGCGCACAACGCTTTGCGGAAAATCAAGTGGCCGATTATGGACGGGATGATGCCAACACGAGTTATGCATGGGTTGCGCGTTACTCGCTGGATTCTAGATGCCCAACTGAAACACGTTGCGTCCGCAAAAGCTTTTCTCGGAAAGTCTCCCTCCAGCAACGGCGTTCCCAAGCACTTTATGGACGTAAGGTTTCGTCCTGCACGGAAAACAACTTTATCTGGTGGTGGTAGCGGATCAGCAGCGGGGAGTTGAGGAAGAAACGCACGGCGCTTAAACTGACGGCAATACTGGACAGCTAACCTTAGGTGACAGGTATCGTGTTCGATAGATCTTGCCTTGTCACCAAGGGTGGATTTATGCTTTGCCGCATTGCAAGGAGATCCTTCGCTTTCGCTGGCAGAGTGGTATAAGCGCTGATGACAATCGTCCGGTATTCATGCAAGACCGCGGCCATGGCAACTTCAACCGGGAGCAACGAACCGCACTAGGGAACCGGGCGAAGGCATGGCTCTGATGTTCGGCAGCAATTGGCTTTTGACGCATTGCATCCAATACGATGGAGTTTGGACGAGAAAAGAGTCCCAATCGAGATCGGAGCCTCAGGCGCGAACGTCACTCGAGTTCACCGTGGCGAACGCTCCACCTGGATAGAGAAACGGGGTGCCGTTGCGGAAATCAGAGCTGAAGCGGCAGTCCTGAAGTGGTGTGCGGATCGCTTGCCTGTTGCGCGACTCATTGAACACCGGGAAGGCGTCATGATAACGAGCGAACTCCCTGGTGTCACTCTCGCCGAGATCCCGCTCGAAGACGCGGTGAACATATTGGTCGAGGCTCTTGACCTAATGCACACCCTGCCTATCGAAGACTGTCCTTTTTCCGCGTCCTGGAACGTCCGCCTGCATGAAGCCGAACAACGCATTGAGGCAGGGTTGGTGGATGACGCTGATTTCGATGACGAGAATCTGGGACGCAGCGCGGCCGATATCTTGGCGGAGTTGAAATCATTCCCACTGCTGCCTGACCTAGCTTGTTTTACCCACGGGGATGCCTGCCTGGAAAATTTCTTGTCACTTGGTGGAATGATCAGCGGCATCGTCGATATGGGGCGAGCGGGAATTACACACCCGGCTCAGGATTGGGCTCTCGCTTTACGCAGCGTAGGTTCCACGTTCGGTCCAAATGGGGAGCAGATGCTACGCCAACGGCTACCAATTGACTGCGCAAATAAGGACTTGCTGAGGAGATTCCTGCTGCTGGACGAGTGTTTTTGAAGAGTTGGCAATTAGATCCGCCCTAGTCGCGCAGCGTTTACCTATCTTGGATTGCCACTTTCTCGCGTAGCGCGCAGCCGATTTCGTACGTTGCGGGGCTGGAAGTCTCGTTCTAGGAGATCACCCGTGGTTCGGTTTTGTAACCGCAGCTCCAGCGGAAACTAAACCTTTCGCCGTTTATGACCAGCGCGACTAAATGTTGGCAGTCGGGCTGTTGCGAAACAACAATCACTCATGCGTGTTCAACAATGCTGGATCGCCTCAAAGCCCCGGCATACCAGCGCGTTTGTCAGAGATCCATCCAACCCCCGACAGCTTTCAGTAGACCTTCACCTTGACAAGTACACACAGACTTATCACCGATCTGCGCCAGTCAATTACTGTTGCTTCCGCTGTTGATTTTGGCGTTGGTATTCCTCCATTTGTTTCTGGACGAACGCGCCGAGTCCGAATGGGGCCCGGTCTATCGCCACCATAGTTTCGCGGAATCCGGGTTGGTTCTTAGCACCGAAAGAGAATAGCGCCTTTTGCACCTTCGGGAGTGGCGGGCCGCCCGCGCTACCCGGTCGCGGAATCGGCAAGGGAAGTTGAAAGGCGTACATGCTGCCGCCGGCGATAGCCCGCTTAGGGTACTGCAACAACCAGCCGCAGTTTTCCGCATCGCGAATCATGTTAGACGACACGACCGCCCACTGACCGGCGTCGGCATCCGTCGGGTTCTGGCAATTCCAAAGTACGGCCTTAGGCACGATCGGCTCGGGCTCAGAAGACCCGTAATAGTCCAGACGGACACGCTGAAGATTGTTCGCACGTGCGAAGTCCTCTACTGCAAACAGAGCCTGGTTCCAATCGGCGTTCGAGTCGCCAAAGAGCTCATACGCCGGTCTGCCACCGCCGAGGAAATTCGCATAAGGCATGTACCACGGATAGTGAAGCACCGCCGTTGCGACGCACGAAACACAAAGTGCTCCTGCGATGCCTCCCGTTGCTAGAGCAATGCGCCGATGCAAATTACCCAAGCGTGAAATCAGCTTCGGGAGCGGCGCGAGCAACACGATCGACATAGCAATCGGAATGGTGAAGTGACGGATACTCACATCTAAGTGACTGACGAGACAAACAGCACTGTAGACAACAAGCGTTACACACCAAAAGCGCCAATGCAGCCCCCAGTGCGACGGAATGATTGCCGATGCGTCCGTCTTGTGGCTGCTTCGCCTGGCCGACAGTGCCAGCCCCCCGGTGATCATCAGCAACGCAAGGAATCCGGGCATCGATTTCAAAAGGAACAAGGTTGGGAAGAACAGCAGCGTCCCGTGAGGGAAGGAATGCCCCATCAGAAATGCAGGCGGGCGCGTGGGCGCGAGCACGAATAGCGCTCCCAAGCCGAAATTCACAAAAGGAACCAATAGTCTGCGAATCACCAACGCCGGTACTGAGGTACCCAGATGCGCAAGCAACTCAGTGGGTTGGTTCCAGGAAATGACCAATCCGAAAACATACCCGATCAGCCAGGCCATCAGAACCGCTTTAGCCGTGGCAACCCATCGCTGCCGACGCCATCCGTCTCGATCGCGGCCGTCGAGCGGTTGTCCGGTAGCTTCCGAGAGCTTGGGCGCCCACCGGGTTGTGAATGCGACTATAACGATCGCAAACAATACGACCAGCGACGAAAATTTTGTGAGGAATGCTCCGGCCAGGCACAACGTGAACCTCCAGAAGCTGAATCGCGTAGGTAAATGCCAGAGCGATGCAAATGTCCAGACTGTGAGAACCGCAAACAACGTGATCGGGACGTCTGTGAGAACCAAAGGGCCGAACGTCAGAAAGGTCGGAGTGCTTGCATAGATCGCGAGGCACAGCAGTCCGGCCCACGGTCCCCCAAGGCGGGTCGCGAAGGCATAAGTGCACCAGCCGAGCAGCAGGGTCAACAACAACATGGGCAGTCTCGCCCAAAAAATGACCTTATGTGGGTCGTTCCAGCGCAAAGCCACCCAATCACCGAACGCCCACTCACCGGTAAACGAAGCAAACATACCCTCGGTTTGTGTCCACAGCGGCGAACCGTAGTCTGCCCGCACACCTCCTGCAGCCATCGAGATTCCACAGAGAACCTTTGCAAGTGGCGGATGCTCCGGATTGAAGCGAGCATCGAACTTATTAACGTAGGTGATGCTTGCCCCTATGTGCGCGATTTCGTCGAATGTAGGCGACTCGCGAAAGAGGGCCGGGCCGCCGGCCAGTACGGCCATTAACGCCAGTACTCCAAATGCGGCGGCGCTTTGCCAGCATAGCAACGAACGTGTCCAAGGTGTCGACTCCTTGTGCCTCGGGTCCTCGGTGAGTCCTTGCATGGGCAACCATCATATGATAAAGGCCACTCGTCAATTCAGCGCTGGAGCTGTTCAACGTCATCACGTCCGAGAAATCGCTGAAATGATTAGTCCAAAGTCGGCTTCAGTCGAGGCCATTCGGGTTCCGCCAGTCCGTCTAACGCGATTCCCGCCAACTTGGCCGCGACGCTGGCCGAAAGTCTGAATATGGGAAGCAAGAACTGTAAGCTACTTCACGCTTCTGGAAAAGACTTGAAGGAGACCATATCGCCGTTTCCGGCCAACCAATGGGATGCTCGCACCTTCTGGGTGGACGAAACTGGGTGGACGAAAATCCAGGAACTATTCGGCACCAAAAGTGAGACATGAGCGATTTCCACTGCTGTCAGCGAGTGATGGGATTTCTGGAGGGGCGCGCAGCGAACCTGTCGACGAAAAGGCTGAATTCGCCCTTTTTGTTCATCGTCGCCCGCGCCGATAGCAATGATGGTGGTCCGCGGCTACTGAGAATCCGGGGTCACGACACCTTGAGGAACGTGCTTCGATAAAATAAGCCCACGAAAGCTCATGTACTTAACCCGCGCAATCTTGGTCCTGTTTGTCGTGACCCTCGCCGAGGGTCAGACCGATCGATCAATGCCCAATCTCCAGGCGGGTCGGAAGATTTTTGAATCACAGTGCGCGCTTTGCCACGGCGCCAACGGCGGTGGCGGACGCGGCCCTTCGCTTCACCGGCCCAAACTCGAAAGAGCCCCCGATGACGCGGCACTGCGAAAGCTGATTGCAGAAGGGATTCCGCCCGAAATGCCCGAGGCCTGGCAGCTTTCTCCGCCCGATATCGCAAATCTCGCCGCCTTCGTGCGATCGCTCGGAGCAGTTCCCCCCGAGGCCGTCCCCGGGGACCCAGCGAAGGGCGTCATTGTTTATCGCGAAAAGAATTGCGCTTCGTGTCACATTGTAAATGGAGTGGGGACTGGATTTGGGCCTGAACTGAGCACAATTGGCGCGCATCGGAACGCAACTCACTTGCGCGAGGCATTGATCAAGCCCGCTGCATTCGTTCCCGACGACTTTGTCTTGGCGGAAGTCGTAACTGCCTCCGGCGAGCCGATTCGAGGCATCCGCGCGAACGAAGACAGCTTCACGATTCAGATTAAAGATGCCGCTGGGCGCTTTTACAGCTTTCGCAAAGACGAAGTGCGCAGCTGGCGCTTGCTACGGGACCAGAGCGCCATGCCCGCCTTTGATCAATCGCTGAGCCCCGGCGAGCTAATGGATTTGGTCGCCTATCTGGCATCGCTGCGAGGCAGTCAATGATTCGTCTGGTTTGGCTTGCAATTTCCATTGCACTGACGTCATTCGCGCAGGTGGCCTTTCAGCGAATCGCAACAGCCGACAAGGAGCCAGGTAATTGGCTGACATACTCAGGCAACTATTTAGGGCAGCGATTCTCGCCTTTGGCCGAACTAACCTCTGCGAACGTCTCAAAGCTGCATGTGCGTTGGGCCTACCAATTCCCGGACGGACGTACCGAAGTCTCACCGATCGTAGTAGATGGCATTATGTACATCACCGGCCCCAATACAGCGGCGGCTCTCGATGTGAAGACCGGTCGCGAACTGTGGACTTGGAAACGGCCGATTCCGGCCGACTACAACTCGATCGGATTCGGCCACACCAACCGCGGCCCGGCGATCCTGGATGACACACTTTATGTTGGAACGCTCGATTGCTTTCTCGTTGCGCTCGACATCCACAGCGGAATCGAGCGTTGGGCGACGCGCGTCGACGATTACAAAACCGGTTACAGCATGACGCTGGCGCCGCTGGCGATTCGGGGCAAGGTGGTGATTGGGGTGAGTGGCGGTGAAGCGGGTATTCGCGGCTTTGTGGATGCTTATGACGCGAAAACCGGCAAGCGCGCCTGGCGTTTCTATACCGTCCCCGGCCCAGGCGAACCCGGCCATGAGACTTGGACCGAACCTGCTTGGAAAACGGGCGGCGGCTCTACCTGGGTGACCGGCTCTTATGACGCTGATACGAACGTAGTTTATTGGGGCGTTGGCAATCCCGCGCCGGATTGGAACGGCGACTCGCGGCCTGGGAAGAATCTCTACACCTGTTCGCTCGTGGCGCTCGACGGGGCAAGCGGAGCGCTCAAATGGTTTTTCCAGTTCACGCCGCACGATACCCACGATTGGGATTCGGCCCACGTGCCGGTATTGCTCGACGCCACAGTGCGCGGTAGACAACGCCATCTCATTGCGATGGCGAACCGCAATGCTTTTTATTACTTGCTCGATCGCGAAAGCGGTGAGTTCATCGCTGGCCAAGCTTATACGAAACAGACTTGGGCCAAAGGTTTGGACGATCAAGGCCATGCCATGGAACTACCGGGCAATACTCCCACGGAAGAAGGTAATCTGATTTGGCCTAATTTGAACGGCGGTACCGTTTGGTTTAGCCCGTCATTTAGTCCGGTGAATAACTTGTTCTATGTGGCGGTCCGGGAGCTGGGTTCCAGATACTACAAGCGTCAGGCTGACTACAAGCCGGGTACTTTCTTCGCTGGGGGCGGAGAAGATGAGATAGCCAAAGATGATCAATCCGGTGCGGTTCGAGCGCTCGACCCGACGAGCGGCAGAATGCAATGGGAATTTAAGTTGAAGCAAGCACCCTGGGCAGGAGTAATGTCCACTGGCGGGGGCTTGGTGTTTGGCGGCTCTTTTGAAGGCGTGTTCTTTGCCTTGGATGCCGCAACAGGAAAGCCGTTATGGGATTTTCAAACAGGAGGGCCCATCGCCGCCAACCCCATCTCGTTTAACATCGAGGGCCATCAACACGTTGCCATCGCTGCCGACAGAGTTCTGTTCGTCTTTGGGTTGTAAAAGACGCTAATTGGCGCGCTCTGACTGAGTGGGTCTCGGTTGACTGCCTCGCGAAACCAAGGCGGCGACAGCCCTACCTGCGGCACTTGAGGCCGGTCGAAGCGCTTTGAATAGCTTGGGGACTTCGGCATCTCCCACTATGATGGTTAACGCACAAACCACGGATTTACATATCAATGCTAAGCCGAAGCCGCTTCACGTGATTGACTATAACGCCGTATCTAGGGCGCCTGGCGCGGAACCGATTGCAGACCAGTGACATTGTCGTCTGCGCTGAGCAAGGCAAACACGCAAGTTGTTTGAGAAAGGGCGCCTAAGATAACGTCCTGTACCACTCGCTAACCGGTTGGCGAGCGGAAAGAGGTTCGGCCACTTGCCCGAAGTGGCGGCCATGCGGCGCAAACATCGCTTAGATCCGTGCTTTCTCCGGGTGCCGCGTCACTCCCCGATGCGGGCTGTCCCATTGACGGGACACTCGGCCGTATCTGGGGAGAAGGGGATTTGGTGGATGCGGTCGTCGTTCTATATCGTTGATGCATGACGCGACGGCGGCGCCTATATGGCGGCTTCGCAATCGCAACGTGGCCACGAAGATCAAATCCAGTTGCCATTCGCCATCGTCAAACCTGAAGCTTATCTCCCTCGCGGGCGATCAGCGAATAGAGCACGGGCGAGAGGAAGATGGAAAGCGCCAACCGTGAAATCAAACCGCCGACGATGACAATGGCGAACGGTTTTTGCGAATCGCTGCCGATTCCGGTTGATATGGCAGCTGGTAACATGCCAAGACACGCCACGAGCGCGGTCATCATGATGGGCCGCAACCGCAACATGCTGGCATCGAGGATCGCCGCCGGGATGGTCTGCCCCTCCAGCCGCAGCTTGTTGATGAACGAGTAAAGAATCACGCTGGTCTGTACGGCGACCCCTGTCAGCGCGATAAAGCCAAGCAGCGAAGATACACTGAAGTTTGTATGGGTGAAGCGTAGCGCAAGCAGGCCGCCGACTGGTTCCGTCATCAGAACGCTGATCAGAATGATCATTGGGAACTTAAGGTTGCCGTACAAGGCGAACAATATCAACAGAATCAGGAAAACCGTCAACGGCAGAACGGTGCGCATCTGCAGCATCGCGGAGAGGTAGTCTTTGTATTCTCCACCCCAGTCGTACTTATATCCGATAGGAAGCTTCACGGCATCATCTACTCTCCGCCGCGCTTCACCTACGGCACTCGCCAGGTCCCTGCCATTTACGCTGAACTGAATTCCAATGTAACGTGAATTCGACTCGTGGTAGATAAAGGAAGCGCCGCTTTCCTCGCGGATATCGGCGAACTGGCTCAGCGGAAGATTCTGGCCATCTGGAGTAGAAATCAACAGGTTGCGAATCGCCTCAGCATTGCGGCGAAACGGTTCCTGCATGCGAACAATCAGGTCGAACTGGCGCTCTCCTTGAATCACTTGCGTAGCGGCCGTACCTCCGATCGCGGTTTCCACCAAGACATTTACGTCGCTGACATTGAGTCCGTAACGGGCGAGTTTCGAGCGATCCGGCGTAATATTCAGGGTTGGTTGCCCCAACTCACGCACAATCGCTATCTGATTGATGCCGGGAACTTTTTCAAGAACGTCTTTGACCTGCGTGGCCCGGTCTTCGAGAGTCTTAAGATCGGTGCCGAAAATCTTGACCGCGAGAGCGCTTTTGAGTCCGGTTTCCGCTTCGTCTACGGCGTCTTCCGCAGGCTGCGTGTAGTTGAAGATCACGCCGGGAAACGACGAGAGCTTCTTCTGAATGGCCTGGGTGAGTTCCGGCTTGATATGAATGCTGCCGGAACCATCCGCGCGCCACGCGGGATCGTCATATCCCTTCAAGCCCACAAAAAACTCGTTGTTGTAGAAGCCGGTAGAATCCGTGCCGTCATCGGGTCTTCCCAGTTCGTTCGCCACGGTAGTGACTTGCGGGAAGCTCAACAGGATATCGCGAATCTGCGGTGAAAGTTTGCTTGCTTCCTCAAACGAAATCGAATACGGGGTGGTAGCGCGAATCCACATCGCCCCCTCGTCGAGGTGCGGCATGAACTCAGCGCCAATCGAGGGAATCAGTAGCAGCGACGACGAAAATACCGCGCCGCACAGAACCACGGTCGTCACGCGATTGCGCAGACACCATCCGAGCACCCGTCCATAGCCGACGCGCAGCCACTCAAAGAAACGTGC
The DNA here is from genome assembly GCA_003167495.1 of Bryobacterales bacterium. GTDB lineage: Bacteria > Acidobacteriota > Terriglobia > Bryobacterales > Bryobacteraceae > Bog-105. The sequence continues at coordinate 85,311 of PMSX01000139.1, forward strand.
CTGCGGCTCACTCACATTTCGCATAAAGTAGGCGCACAGGACCGGCAGCAGAGTTAGGGTACACAGCAGTGAGCCCAGTAGTGCGTACGACATAGTGTCGGCCATCGGCTGGAACAAGCGGCCGGAGGGTCCGCTCAGCACATAGATGGGCAAATAACCGGCGATGATCACTGCGACTGCATAAAAGATCGGCCGTTCGACGTCGCGCGCCGCCACGCGAATTACTTGTACAACATCGTGGGCGTGCCCGTGATGCTCCGCCAGCTCACGAAAAATGTTCTCCACCATTACAACTGCACCATCCACGATAATTCCGAAATCGATCGCGCCAATCGAAAGCAAGTTCGCCGGGATGTGCCGCCAATCGAGACAAATGAACGCAAATAGCAGCGAGAAGGGAACGGTGACCGCCACAATAAGCGCCGTGCGCACACTGAAAAGCATCAGCCCGAGAACGACGAGCACCAGAAACATGCCGCGCAGCAGATTGCGCTCCACCGTGCTGGTCGTTTCATCGATCAGCGCGTGCCGGTCGTAGTAAGGAACTACTTTTACATCCGCCGGCAGCACGTGCCTGTTGATGTCGTCGGTGACCTGTGCCACCTTATCGAGCACTACCTGCGCTTGCTCGCCCACCCGCATCAGAATGACACCTTCCACCGCGTCGTTCTGGCGCATGAATCCGAACTGCCCCAAACGCGGCGCGTAGCCTATTTGCACCTGCGCAAGGTCGCGCACGTAAACCGGAATGCCGCTGTGAACCGCCAGAACGATGTTGCCGATATCCGTGGTATCGCGTACCAGCCCCAGACCGCTCACGTCGTAGAACTGGCCACCCTGCGGATAAAACCCGCCACCCGAGTTCGCGTTATTGGCGGCTAGTTGTTGCAAGACTTGCGGCACGGTCACGCCGTAGGCGACGAGTTTGTTCGGATCGAGCAGCACCTGATACTGCATGGTCGTGCCGCCTAAACCTGACTCATCGGCCACACCCTGAATCGCGCGATAGCGCCGATTGAGAACCCAGTCATCAAGGATCTTCAGCTCCTGCGGCGTGTGATCGGGGCTCTGCAAAACGTAACGGTAAATCAGACCACTCGGGCTGAACAATGGCGAGAGCGATGGCGACACACCCGTTGGCATTTGCGCATTGGCAACGCGTTCAAACGCCTGCTCGCGGGCGAAGTAGGGATCCACGCGGTACTCGAAGTTCATCTGCACGGACGATAGCCCATAGAGGGAAACCGAACGCAGAAACTCCAGGCGGGGAATTCCGGTCATCTCGATTTCGATGGGAATCGTGACCTGCCGCTCGATTTCCTCCGCGGCGTGGCCGGGCCACTGCGTGATGATTTCGACGTGCGGTGGAGAAAGATCGGGATAAGCGTCAATTGGCAAATGCTGGAACGAGATCGCTCCCCAGATCATGAGCATCAGGCTTCCAGTGATAATCAGAAACCGCTGCGCGAGCGCAAAAGATACAAGACGCGAGATCATGACGTGGCGGGAACCTTACTGATACGTGCTGGCAAATTGCAAGAAAATGCTTCCTTCGGAAACAACGTTTTCCCCTTTCGTGAGGCCACTTAAGATCTCGACCTTGTCGTCCTGCTGAACGCCAATGGTCACAATTCGCTGCGCGAACTGGCCGGGCTGGACTTCCACGTATACGATGGGCTCGTTCTGCGCGTCGCGAAGCACAGCTGAGACTGGCACCGCCAGCACATTGTTCCGGGTGCTGGTGTGAATGACGGCGTCCACGTACATGTCTTTTTTGAGTAAAAGGCCGGGATTTTTCATGAGCACCCGCACCAGCGTGGTGCGCGTGTTCGGGTCCACCAGCGCATCAATGTGGGAGATCACGCCATGGAAGATTTGCTTGAAAGACGGATTCGAAGCTTCCACTGGATCTCCGAGATGAACAGCGGAAATATCTCGATCGAAAACGTGGCCCAGAAGCCAGACGGTCGAGGTGTCACTGATGAGAAAGCATGTGGTGGCCCCCGCCTGGACCAGTTGGCCGGGCAGTACGGTCTTCTGAACGATGGTGCCGGCAATCGGCGAGCGGAGCGCAATTTCCGGACGGACCGGCATTCCCTGCCGCTGCGCGTCATCGATGTCTCGCTGCGAGAGTCCAAAGATGCGGAGCGCCTGCAGGCTGTTCTGAACGTCAGCCGCGGCGTCGTTAAAGATCGAGACGGTGTCTTCGTAGTCCTTAATGGCGATGGCCCCATGATCCAGTAGTTCCTTGGAGCGTTCCATCACCCGGCGCGCCAGATCCTCGTCGTTCTTCGCCTTGCGATAAATGACAATGGCGTTGGAAGCATCGGTGCTTGAGACGTAGAGAAGCGGTGTGTTGGCCTTCACCACGGTTCCCGCGTCAACGAGTATGCGTATTACGGGACCGCTGACTTGGCTGATGGCCTGGGTTGTGTGGTCAGCGTCCCAATCGATGTTGGCGGTGGTATGAATCGAAACAGAGAAAGTGGCGGTGTCCGCGGGAACGACACGGAGCCGCGCCAGTTGGTTGCTCACAACATTAAACAGGGATGCTTGCGGCTGGTGCGCATCCGTATCCACCTTTTGCGACGAAGTTTTCTTGCCGCAGCCCGTTAAGAAAGCGACGAGTGCTATTCCGAGAATGGCTACGACACGGGTACCCCGTTCTCTGTCGGACACATCAGAGGATAAGCCGTGAATCGAATGGGAAACCGTGACTCTATTGTATAGATTACGGTTGCACGGTCCGTTTGCCGCTCCACAACTAGTTGTTAGTCCAAAGCCATTGTTTTAAGGGGCGGAAGCCATTGGTAACGAGATCATGATCGCAGCCCGCCGCGACTACCGGCGGTAACAGCCCATAACCGCCAGCAACCCTGCGGCTTCGAACGAATAGTCTCGGCCACTCGGACAAGGCCCCAAAACCTCTCGCTGCATGCCAACCGAAATAGCGAACGATAAAGGACGTTAGCGTTTAGTGTTGCCACGTGGGCCACTAGTCTGATTCTGGGAAGCTTCACCGGTTGTAAATTCGGCTATCGTGAGATTGACCGAAAGCGCCGAAAGGGGTCCGAAAACCGCGTTAGGTGAGGTTTCGCCTGATAAGAAACGGCTCGGGGCACAGCGAGACTCTTAACAAAGCCCCGAGCCAAGACCTATCGTCTACCAGCCACATGCTGGTAATGGATAAATTCCTATTGAATGATCTTCGTAGCCAGGCGTACCCAATCTCGGTAAACGCCTTCTTGTCCCTCTCTTGCCAACTTGTCTGCCAAAGCGGCTAAGAAGACCACAAACCCCGACGTATTCCGGCGTCTTCTTGTACTGGGTGCTAATGCTGACGCCCATCTGGTTGCTTATGAAGGCGGCGGAAAGCCTTCGCGCGAGTTCCTTGTCGATCTTTGCTTTTATCCAACACGTCCGTCGTCCTCCACACTTGCGGGCACCATTGTATCCCTGCTGGGATCGTTGGCTGTATTGAATTCGGCAGCCTGTTGCGTTCCTCTGCGCCTCAATGCGTCGCCCATTCGTGTTCGATGCGCACTAATACCGGTTTTGATGGCTCTGAGGCAATTTCAATTTTTGGGCAAATCGATGGGCGGATCAAATAGAAATTCATCAAACCGTCGGCGAACCGTCCAGCTAACTCTGAAGCAGTTGAAGGTCTTGCTTCGGAACGCTTGGATGAATGGCCGCAATTCCTGGCTGCGCGAGAATTTCCCACGCGAAGCACGGTCGCGTGGGCCAAAAGGAGGCGCTTGACACAACCGATCCACCAAAACCGTTGGCCAACCGGAAACCTGCAGCCGGCCACTCCGAGCCGAGAAGCTTACGAGTTGCCGGACGACGCGGTGATCGACGCCGATGCGTTGGCGAAATGGCTAGGCAAGAAACGTAGTTGGGTGATCGAAACGGCCAACCAACGCCGCCGTCACAAGCTTCGACTGCCAGCCCTCAAAATCGGCCGAGAATGGCGTTTTCGTGTCGGCGACATTCGGACTTGGCTCGCAAACCTGGCGCACGGAACAGCAGTATGAACGACAATTTCGAATCACCTGTGCCCCAACCCGGCCTCCCGCCAGGTCTCGACCTTGCTAAAATTTGCCGTCATATGTCTCGAAAGCGCGGGTTTGCTAATGGCTTCGTTCGTGTAGCCGAAGGCAAAGTTAAACAGTGGGAAGCGGTTTGGTATGAGTATCTGTTCGTTGACGGTCGGGAACGCCGCCGTCAACGCACGAAAATCATCGGCAAGAAATCCGATCTAACCAAGCGCGAGGCCGAGGATCAAGCGCGGGAGCTGGCGCGCGGCGCCAGGCCTCCGGAACAGCACGCGACCTTCGCTGAACTTTCCGACTGGTACCTTCGCGTAAAAGAAGGACAAGTCTCAAAGAAGTGGCCGATACGATGCGAGGACTACTGCACCATCACATTTTGCCTCTTCTAGGCCAACGCCCCGCTGCGGAGATCAAACTCGGCGAAGTTCAACAGGCGATCAACGAAATTGCTGGGGGTGAGTGGTCTCGTTCACTCGTCACCAAGAGCCTTACGCTCGTCCGAGCAATATTTGAATTGGCGCTCGAAGAAGATCGAATCTCCAAAAACCCAGCGAACAAGGCGGAACTACCGCGTCTTCGTAAAGCCAGCGAACGTTTTCTGAAACTGCCCGAGTGCCATCGCTTACTCGCGGTTGCCGGTCGTCGCGATGGCCTGATTCTGCGTTTGTTCCTGGTGTGCGGACTGCGGCCCTCCGAATTGTTTGCCCTGCGCGTTGACGACGTCTTGCCTGACCGAATTCTTCGGATCGATCAAACTGCGATTCCTTCGCAAGGCGTAGTCGACCGGACAAAGACGGAAGAATCAGAAGGATTCGTTCCTCTGCCGCCCGCCCTTGATGGCGATATCCGTAGTTGGATTCGCGACGAGAAACTCACGGATTTGCTTTTTCCGAGTACGACAGGAACCGCCATCAGCCACGACAACTATCTCGACCGGGTTTTGAAACCGCTAGGGGTCAAGGCGGGAATCGACGTGTTCATAGGCGAGGATGGGAAACCCGAATCGAAGCTGAATTTTCAAGTATTGCGTCGCACAACCGGAACCCAGCTGCAGCGCCACGGCCGTGTCAAAGACGTTCAGGCGCTGCTTCGGCACACCGATGCCGCGACCACGCTGAAGTACTACCAGAAGACTATCGAAGAGAGTTTGATTAAAGGCGTCACTAGTTGGGATGAAGAATTAATGCCAAACAAGGGCCCACACCGCCCAGGAAAGGCGCCCAGAACCCGCAATCGGAAGGGATAATGATTGGGTTTTGATTGGGTATAATCAGGTCGTGATCTGTAAACTACTGAAAACTGGTGCGCCCGGAGTGATTCGAACACACGACCTTCTGGTTCGTAGCCAGACGCTCTATCCAACTGAGCTACGGGCGCACTGAAAATTAGTATAGCAACGGCGATTCATTACGTGCAGGAGCGCAAATTGTGCAAACGCGGAGTGAGCGTCAAAAAGCTGTACCCTTTGTACGCTTAGGCAGATTTTAGATCGGAGTCTCCGAAATAAAGACTCTCCACGCGGTTGCGGCCATTGGCCTTAGCGCGGTAGAGAGCTTCATCAGCCACGCGGATGAAGACTTCGGGATTCCGGTCGGAGAGATCTGTAACGCTAACGCCGAAACTGGCGGTAACTGCGATTTCCACACCGGCATCTGCCAAAATTTTTGATTCCTGCAGGCGCAGGCGCATTCGATCCGCTTGATGGATCGCCTGCTCCATCTCGCAGTTTGGAAGCACAACCAAAAATTCCTCGCCGCCGTATCGGCCCACTTGGTCGTAGGCACGCATGCTGTTCTTGAGGCGGGCAGCCGTTTCCCGCAGTACCGCATCGCCCGCAAAATGGCCGTACGTGTCGTTTACCCTCTTGAAATGGTCTATGTCCAAAATAACAACGCCAACCGACCGCTGGTCGCGATGGGAACGCGCGATTTCCGTTTCCAAGATTGCCATGATGGCCGCACGGTTTGGCAGTTTCGTCAATAGGTCTTTGTTAGCTTTTTCGCGGAGTTCCTCGCGGGCCTCCATTAGGCTCAACTGAAGATCGATAATCCGTTTTCCAGCCCGCAATCGGACCGACAGTTCCTGCTGGTCGAACGGTTTCACAATGTAGTCGTCCGCACCCGCCTCCAGACCCTCAACCGTCTCATCTTTACTATTCTTGGAAGTGAGCAGGAGGATGTATGTATAAGGTTCGCGGCGTGTTTCCCTCACCTTCCTGCATACGTCCGGACCCGTCAGATGCGGCATCACCCAATCCAGAATAGCCATCGGCGGAGCGTCCGGTTTCTCTAGGATATCCCAGGCTTCGGCGCCATCTTCCGCCATGACCACTTCGTAGCCCCAGCGCGCTAAGGATTTCCGCAGCATCGCTCGCGAAGTAGCGCTGTCATCGGCGATCAAGACCTTCATACGCTCGTTCAAGTGTTGTGCCCTGCTACTTTTCTTCGTCCGGAAGCGGTCCAGGGATTAGAGTCGAACGCAATAAACGGCAAGTTTGGAGACGCATTTTCGAATTGCTTGTTCGAAGCGGAAAAAAACCCAGCGCTACCAGAATAAACCCAGTCCCTTGGAACCGTAATAGGCCTGACGAATCTACCGCATCTCATGTTTACTTATGGAGACAAACCCGGCGGTCTATTCACGATCCTATATTATAGGTGTATCGCCCAGAATATTCACGAATCATGGAGCGCTTTGCAGTATTAAGCAGTATTTAAGGAGTTTTTGGATGAACAATTCCGTGCTCGTGCCGATGGTGGTAGAGCAAACGTCGCGAGGGGAGCGGGCCTACGACATTTACTCGCGCTTGTTGAAAGAGAACATTATTTTTCTTGGCACGCCGATAGATGACAACGTTGCTAACTTAGTGATCGCCCAGATGCTGTTTCTGGCGGCCGAAGATCCCGAGCGCGACATTTCCCTGTACCTGAACTCGCCAGGCGGTTCGATCACCGCTGGCTTGGCGATTCTAGATACGATGCGCCTGGTGGAACCGGACATCGTGACCTATTGCCTGGGGCAGTGCGCCTCCATGGCAGCCGTGCTGTTGGCCTGCGGTACGAAAGGCAAGCGGTTCAGCTTGCCGAATGCGCGCATTTTGATCCACCAACCTTCTATGAGCGGGTTGGGCGGCCAAGCCGCTGATATCGATATTTATGCGCGCGAGATCCTTCGCATGAGGCAGTCGTTGAACGAAATTTTGGCGGACGCAACGGGTCAGCCGATCGACAAAATAGCCCGCGATGTCGACCGAGACTATATCTTGGAGCCAGGGGCTGCGCTTGAATATGGCATGATCGACCGGTTTATTTCCAGCCGCCAACCGCAACCAGTACCATCTCGTTAATCTCGAAATTCCAAATTT
>PMSX01000128.1 GCA_003167495.1 Bryobacterales bacterium
GTTTGAACATGATCTCGTATCCTGATTATGCTGACTTCCGTGACCAAAATCGGACATTCGAAGGTTTGGCCGCACAAGCCTACTCCCCGTTTGGATTCGCACCTAATCGCAGCACTCTGCCGCGCATGAAATTCGGCATGTTCGTTTCCGGCAATTTCTTTAAGGTCCTGGGAGTCGAGCCGGCGATTGGCCGGGGCTTTCGGGTGGACGAAGATCAGGTGAGTGGACGCGATGCCGTGGCGGTGCTAAGCCACGACCTTTGGATGAGCGAATATGACGGCTCTCGCTCCGCGATCGGAGGAAAAATTTGGCTGAATGGCGTCGAGTTTACGATTATTGGCGTTGCGCCCGAATCTTTCACGGGAACCGATCAGTTCCTCCGTCCGGCCTTGTATGTGCCGCTTGCCATGTCACCTGGCGTTGGAAGCGCGAACAATCTCGAGCTGCGGCAAGTCCGGTGGTTATCCGTAAAGGGCCGGCTGAAGTCAGGCGTGGCAATGCCGCAAGCTCAGGCCGATATTGCCGCATTGACAAATGCGTTGCGGCAGATGTATCCGAAAATAGACGGCGCTCTACGGATGAAGGTGGAGAGCCAACTGCAGTTCCAGACAGAGTTCTCGCCGCCTCGGACGGCTTTCGTCGTTATGCTCGGCTTGCTGGCGCTTTGCGTGCTGCTGGTGGCGTGCGCAAACGTGGGTGGTTTGTTGTTAAGCCGCTCCTCGGTGCGCGCTCGTGAGATTGCGGTGCGGCTGGCAATCGGCGCGGGCCGCGTCTCTCTAATCCGGCAGTTGCTGATCGAAAACCTGCTGCTGGCAATTGTTGGCGGCGCGGCCGGATTGGCCCTTCCCTATGCCGCGGTCAAACTGTTCAACACCCTTCCGGTTCCCACCGATCTGCCGATCAAGTTTTCCGCGCAGGTTGATGGCCGGATGTTACTCTTTGCCGCTTGCGCTTCTATCCTAAGCACATTTCTATTCGGACTGGTCCCCGCGCTTCAAAGTACGCGGCCGGAGCTAGTACCAGCGCTACGGGCTAGCGACTCGGTGAGTTCGAAGAAAGGCCGGTTCTGGGGACGCAACGTGCTCGTCGGGGGTCGGGTGGCGCTTTCGCTGGTGTTGCTTATCGTCTCCGGCGTTTTGGTGGAAGGCTTCCAGGGCGACCTGGTCCGTGGTCCCGGCTTCCGCATCGACGGTCTTTTCCTGATGAGTTCGGATACCAGCATGGTCCGCTACACGGACGCGCAGACCCTCCAGTTCTACAGACAACTACTGGACAAGACCAGAGTCGCACCGGATGTGAAATCGGCGGCGTTGACGTCGACAGTTCCCCTCGCATTCGGCGCAAGCCAGTTAGAGGTTGTTCCAGAGGGATATCAATTAAAACGCGGCCAAGAGGCAATTGAGGTCTTCGACAACGTAGTGAGCGACGGCTACTTCGAAACGCTCAGCATACCCATCGTCCAAGGGCGCGGTTTTCTGGAATCGGACCGGGCGGAGACGACTGCCATGGCGGTCGTGAATGAGCAATTCGCTCATCATTACTGGCCGAATCAGAGCGCCTTAGGAAAGAGATTTCGGCTGCGAAATTCAACGGGCAAGCTGGTCGAAATTGTCGGCGTGGCCAGGACGGCGAAGTATCTCTCCATCACTGAAGCGGCGCTCGATTTCGTGTATCTGCCGTTTAGCCAGAATCAGCAACCGCAAATGGCACTGGTTGCGGCATCGAAGTCGGCAGACGCTACTGCCCTATCTCCGGTGCTGCGGCGAGTTGTTCAGGACATCGACCGGAACATGCCTGTTTTCGATGCGCGCAGTATGAAGGATCTCTATAACAGCCGGCAGGTGGAAGCGCCCAACATGATTTTCGAGATTGTATCTGCATTGGGAATCATGGGTCTCATTCTGGCCCTCATAGGGCTCTATGGGCTGGTGGCTTACTCGGTAAGCCGCCGTACCCGTGAAATCGGAATTCGCATGGCAATCGGCGCGGATGGAACGAGTGTGGCGAGGATGGTTTTGAAGCTGGGGCTCGTGTTAGGAGTTGCCGGCGTTGCGGTGGGGCTGGCGATTGGGGTTCCCATCTGCAAGGTAATCGTCTCCGGTACATTCTTGTACTTCGGGCCACTTAACGTGGTGCCGTTCGCCGCAGTTTCGATTCTGCTGATTCTCACCACTATGGGTGCTGCCTACATTCCGGCACGGCGCGCTGCCCGCATCGACCCGATGCGGGCACTGAAGGACGAGTGACGGCAAGGAGCGCGTTTCGCGATGAGCCGTGCGAAGTCGTTATTTACTCATTGGAGATCGTCACGGTAGTGCCGTCGACTTTTTGCAGCTGAACTGAGAATTTCTCGTTGTAGGTCTTTGCGAGATCGCGGAGAAGGCTCAGCGCAACCGCTTCACCGAGTTGAATGGAAGTGTCGGTATCACTGCGCCAGTGAATGCCTGCAAGAATGCCGTGCCCAAAGCTGATGTTATGCGCGATCTTGTTTAATTCGCCATTCACTGTGAGGCTTCCCGCACCAGGTCCGGTGTATGGCGTCGTGGATTTCCCATCGCTTGACGGCACCACCGGCGTTGGCATGACAAACCCACCGTCGAAAAAGAACTTCAGGATGGTGATGCAAGCACCCGCGACCGCACCGTGCCCAGTGGGATAGGCCGGATGTGTGGGCGAACCCTCCGGGAATGCCTGCGACAGGAAGTAGCTACTGTTGGTTGCGAAGCTCGTCTTGACAGCCTGGGATTTCAGAACAGTTGGACTAAGCTTCCCTTCGACAGAACCCGCTGATGGCGTGTTGGTCAAGTACACAATGGCGCCGCCGGATTCAGGCCGATGACGCAGGTGCACAAACCATTTCTGATACCAGACTGCTTTAAGGGCTGCAGAGGCTGCCGTCGCTAAAGTGGCGGCGATGTCCGGCTGACCGAGCGTGGCGAAACCGTTTTGTGTCTTGTCTCCGTTGTACGGATTACCTGGATTCAAGGGTGCCGGACTGTTGCCCGTATTGATTGTGTTCAGCACAAGATAGGCAGTAAAGTAAGCCTGAAAGAGTACATCTATGTGAGTAAAGGCGGCGAGTCCGCGACCATCGTGCAGGTACAGCGGAGATGCGACTGGTGTGAGCGATTGACCGGGAGTGGGCTGACCGTTCTGCACTAATTGAAAGTTAGTCGGATCCAGCATGAAGTCCACTCCAGGAATGTTGGTAATGTATTTCTGGGTGATGGGCAGAGCTCCCATGCTGGTGTCTTGGACGAGGAATTGAGAGAGATACGGCCCAACCGTTTCGCCTGGAAACCCTCCGCGGAATAGCAGGTCCGTGGTCACTTGGTTGCTGCTGTTTCGGGGGCCGGCATAAACGGGCAACGTTGACAGCTCGTTTGCAGCCATCACGGCGACACTGCTTGATCCATAATCGCTGAAGGCTACGTCGCGCAGCAACGATGCCCAATAGAGTTCCACCAGTTCAGTGGCGTAGACCTCACTCGCCAGGGCTGGGGCTGGCGGCACGACGAACTGGCTGCTATCGAGGCATTCCATCGGAAACGCCAAGCCGCCTTGGGGGCCGTTTAAGGTTCGCGGTCCACCCAAGATGATGCTATCGAAATCGGCGGGATTTCCACTGTCGAGTGCCGCCCGGAACGTTTGGTAGGCTGCAAGGTCGACGCGTCCAATAGCGTCTTGTTCGATGCCTTTCGTGTATGTTCCACATTTATCGGGGTAACGAGCTTCATCGCCATTGTCGATCTGCTCGGGATCGGCGGCGAACGCGTCGCTGTTGGCCAGCTCCATTCGCAGAGCTAAACTTCTTTGAATTCGGTTGCGGGTTGCTGGTGTCGGCATGGGGTCGCCGTGAAAGGGACTGGCTTGTGCGGTACTCATTGTGCTTTCCTTTTTGTAAGCTGCGATGGGCAAGATATTGCGTGGCAAAAAACGTTTGTCTTGCTCTCAAGATAAGAGTACGCGTAAGCCAGTTAGCGTTTCAGCGGGCAGCCGTTTTTTTTGGTGACGATGGATACTGAAGCTATGCGCATCGGTATTACCTGCTATCCCACGTATGGCGGCAGTGGCATTGTCGCGACTGAGCTTGGCATGGAACTTGCGTTGCGGGGGTACGAAGTTCACTTCATCAGCTACGCCAATCCGATCCGCCTCGATCCCGATACGCCTAACGTCTACTACCATGAGGTGGAAGTCTCGAATTACCCTCTCTTTGTCTATCCACCCTATTCGCTCGCGCTGGCCTCGCGCATGTATGAAGTGGCCGAGCGGCAGAAGCTCGACCTGCTGCACGTCCACTACGCCATTCCGCACTCGATCTCGGCGCTGCTAGCGCAGCAGATGACCACCAGCCGTTTCCTGCCTTTCATAACTACGCTCCACGGCACGGACATCACTCTCGTGGGCACTGATCGCTCTTACTTCCCGATCACCAAGTTCTCGATCGAACGTTCGAACGGCGTTACCACCATTAGCGAATTCATGCGCCAGCGGACCGAGGATTTCTTCGGCATCACACAGCCGATTGAAGTGATTCACAACTTTGTGAACTGCACGCTCTACCGGCCCGATCCCGAAGCGCGCGCCAAGGGACGCAAGCGAATCTTGCACATCTCGAATTTCCGCCCGGTGAAGCGCGTGAACGATTGCATCCTGGCGTTTGCCAAAGTGCGGCCGCATGTTGATGCGGAACTCGTGATGGCGGGCGATGGTCCCGACCGCGGTCCGGCTGAACAACTTGCGCGCGATCTGGGCGTGGCGGAGCACGTGCGCTTCCTCGGCAAGCAAGACCATATGGAGCGGCTGATTCCCCGCATGCACGCGCTGCACTTGCCAAGCGAAACTGAGGCGTTTGGCTTGGCCGCGCTGGAAGCCATGGCTTGCGGCGTAGCGCCGGTGGCCACGCTGGCGGGTGGTGTGCCAGACTTGATCACCCATGGCGTAGACGGTTACATGGAGCCGGTGGGCGACATCGACGCCCAAGCCGCCCGCTTGACGGCCCTTTTGACCGACGAACGGCTGCACGACCGGATCGCGACTGCGGCGCGCGCCACTGCCCTAAAGCGTTTCTGCACCGACCTGATCATTCCGCGTTACGAGGTTTATTACCAGCAGGTATGTAGCCGTGGGTCGTCTGGCGGCCGCTAGCAGGCGGCGCGAGCCGCGCCCTTTGCCTTTTCAGGAACTTCCCCTGATCCGCCGGTGTCTACCTAATTGACTGGCCTTGACAGCCCCAGTAGCGGTAGAATTCAAGCAATGGCGAATCCGTTTTTCACAAACTCGGGAAAGCTTTCCATATTGGCGGGTGCCCAAACGGGCATTTCCGAGGAAGACGCCCGAATTCTCCGAGGGTTAAGATCTGGCATTGAAGGCGCCTACGAAGATCTCATAGAACGCTATGAGCAGCAAGTCTTCGGCATGGTCTACCGTTTGCTGGGCAACCAGTCTGACGCTAGCGATGTAGTACAGGAGGTATTTCTAAAGGTCTTTAGGGGCGTGGCTTCTTTTCGCGAGCAGAGCAGCCTCCGCACGTGGATTTACCGGATTGCCGTGCATGAAGCCTATAACCATCGCCGCTGGTTTGCGCGCCACTGCCGCATGGAAGTACCAATGGAGGAACACGGCCCGGAGCATCCGAACTGTCTGGACCTCACTCCCGACCCGGGACGCTCGCCATTTGAACAAGCGGTGGATAGCGAGGCGCGGACGATGATTGAACGCGCGCTGACCAACATCAATCCGGTGTTCCGCACCGCGGTGGTGTTGCGCGACGTGCAGAATTTAAGCTATGAGGAGATCGCAGACATTTTGCAGGTCTCTTTAGGTACCGTAAAGTCTCGAATTTTACGCGGCCGAGAAGCGTTGCGCCGCGAACTTACGCAGCGGCCCGACCAAGGCTTGGCTGAGGCAATGGCGTAAAAAATGGCACTAAGAATGGAACGTGCATGACTTGTTGGAGTGTACATCGACGAACTACCGCCTATGTGGACGGGCGCCTGCGCGGTCCCGAACTGGCGCGCGTGGAAGCACACCTGCGTCGCTGTTCCAAGTGCGAAATTCGTTTGCAGGATTTGGGTGCGGTGCGTTCGAGCTTACAGGAACTGCCGAAAGTGAAGTCTCCGCGTAGTTTGGGGACGCGTTTGCGGGTGATTGCTTCGCAGGAGCGGAAGCTGATTTTGGAAGCGGACGGGTCACGTTTGCGGCTGCTGTGGAATGAGTGGAAGTTCCGCATGCAGCAACTGATGCGGCCGCTGACGATTCCGGCGACCGGTGGATTTTGCTCGGCATTGGTGCTGTTTGGAGCGTTGGCGTTTACGATTGGCAATACCACGCAGGGCTTAGCGTATGAAGTTCCGGTGATTTATTCGAGCAATCAGATTGATGCGAATTTGGTGCCGGTGGAGTTGCGGTCGTCCATTGTCCTGAATATGAGTTTGGATGGGAACGGGCGGATTACGGATTATGCGTTCCGGAATAATTTGCGTTCGGTGCAGGGAGATCCGGCGAGTTTGCAGCATAATAGCAATATTGCGGTGCCGGATATTCCGAGCGTGATGACGATGGCGCAGCCGGTGAGTAGCGATATTCAGATTTCGGTGACGCCGATGGATTTTATTCGGTAGGAGGGCTACCTATCTCTTAGCCCTTCGAGGCGAGAGTCAGGTGGTTTGGCTCCAGTGCCTTTTCGTAAATGGCGAGGGCGCTTTGATATTTTGAGTCGGGTTCCGGAAACTTCGCTTGCTCCTTGTAAAGCGACCAGAGTCTTCTGCCACTTCTTTTCACTGATTCTAACTTTTCTGAGTCAACTTGAATGGTATATCGACCTCGACATATCCGCCGGGAGTTAGACCGTTCACCGCCACCGCGATGCGTTCGAGGTGCAACTTTACTCGGGACCACTTCGTGCTACCCATAACACAAGCATGGCAATCCTACGCCCGATTAGATTCTGCTGGTAACGAATCCGCTGGTCGGTGGTCAGCAGCAGGTCGAAGGTGGCTTCCTCTGCAACCTTCAGCAGATCGCCATTACTCATGCGATCCCAACCGCTCGCCTTTGCTTCCATAACCGTATGCCCCGCCCGCGCTCGTGCGAGTCCTCGCGGCGTGCCTTGGTCAAACAGAATGAGCATTGACCGGCATTGGCTCTTGCTCGGGTACGGAAGCCTTGAGGCTCTGTGCTACAAATTCGAGCACGGCCTCAATCTGTTCCCGTGTCACGTCGAACTGCTCCATGATCTCTCCGACGCTCATGTCTTCCAGATTCTCGAAGACCGCCGCAACGGGCATGCGCGTGCCGCGGAACACCCAATCGCCGCTTCGCTTGCCAGGAACGCTTTCCACAGCCGGACCTTGTGACCAATCCAAAATTGCCATCGCGGAACCTCCTTTCGGCGCTATGACTCAATTGTCGCCGATCCGCCACCTAAGTACTTCACTAACACTACTTCATTCCCCGCCTCGTTATAAATCAGCTCATCCGCAATCTGTTTCACCAACATAATTCCGAACCCGCCTGGCCGCATGCCTTTCTCTGTCCGGTAATGCGCATGCCGCAGCGGTTCTTCGGGGGGGTTATTAATCGCTGCGTGAGCCACATTGTCCATTGAGAAGCCCGGCCCGGTATCTTTGATCTGAAACTGAATCATGCGCGCGGTCCGCAGGTAACTGAACTGCACCGAGCACGGTGCGCCGCCGTGGCAACCGTGCTCGATGGCATTGCGCAGCAACTCATCTACTGCCAGCGCCAATTGCTCGCTCAGATCACCGCCAAGGTCGGAAATCTCGCAGCGCACATAGCCCATGACCGCGTTGCGCGCGTCTAAGGTGGGCGGTAAAAGAAGTTGTGTCCACTCCGGCCCCGCCGACTGCACCTTGATAAGAGAAGGCCCCGCAAACAATTGTCTCGCGTCCACTATTGGTTATCATCGCACCGCATGAGCCAAAGCGTGTTAGCTTCATAATAGAAAGAGGCAGATTTTTTATGCGCGCTCTAACTCCACTTGCTCTGACTCTTGTTCTTTTCGCGACGACGCCCACTTTCGCCGCGAGCAAAAAAGTCATTTCGCCGGACACCAGCGCCGGCAATGAGGAAATCGATTTGGTGGCCACCATTTTCATGACACAGGAAGAAGCCACCAAAGAACTTGGCACGGACCCCGGTCCCGATATCGCCATTCTTAAAGTGCGCGTAATTCCGAAAACGGACAAACCGGTGCAAGTGGCCGCCGACGATTTCATCCTGCTTGCTCACAACGACGGCGAACGGAGCAAGCCCTTTACGCCATATGAAATCGCTGGGCAAGGCGCACTCATCGTGACCAATACGGCAGATCAGAAGCAAACGAAACAGCAGAAGACGTCCACTACTGGCGGCTTGGGCGGGCTGGTTGTGGGTGGAGGGGGTGGCGGTAACGGGATGGCTTCACCAGGAAATCCGCATCCTGTGGCGCTCAACACTAAAGTGGACGATAAAAGTCCCGGCAACCCGAAGCTATTAGAGGCATTAAAGGCCAAGCAACTGCCGGACAAAGAAACCAGTGAACCTTTGGAGGGATTGCTGTACTTTCGGCTGAGTGGAAAGCACAAATTGAAAGATATGGCAGTTCTCTATCGAGGTCCAGCAGGCAAGCTGAACCTCGATTTCGAACACTAAATTACTTCAAACTACTTGGTGCCTTCAATCGAAGTGATTTTCACGGTATCGCCGTCGACCGCGCCGCTAACCTTCACATTCTGTCCAGCGAATTCCTTCGCCTTGGTTGCGGAGTCCGCGTCAAACTTCAATACCTTGTCGCCAACTACTAGAACCGGGTCGCCGTTTTTCAAACAACCTGCGATGCATTTGGAGTTTGCATCACTGACTTCATGATGCTTGGCGCCGCAGTGCGCATCGGAAATGTAGCCGTTTAGTTCTTCGGCCAGAGCTGCGAACGAACCGAGCGTGGCCACGAACAGGGAAGCGAGAACGAGTTTTTTCATCAATGTTGTACTCCTTTGAGAGTCGTTCTTTATTCTACTCGAAAATTACGAGAATTAGACAGCGCGTTTTTACGAGGTCATCGAACCGCTAGAATAGTACTAGATTCATGTCAAAACAAGAAGAAGCGGGATTGATCCTGAAACTGTACGAACTCCGTCGCGAGGAAACCATGCGCAAGGCGCGCGATTGGTACTTCAGCCAATTCCACCCGGAGTCGGTCTCCGATTACAACGACGCGCTTTTTGGCCCGTACAGCGCGTTTATGCGCATGGTGATCAGTTATTGGGACATGGCGGCCGCCCTGGTGAATAACGGTGCTATCAGTCTTGAGATGTTCAACGACACCAATGGCGAACACATCGGCGTCTTTTCCAAAGTTGAACCGTTCCTGGCGGAACTGCGGACTCAATGGGGACCGAATTACGTGGCCAATTTGGAAAAAGTGATCGATGCCACGCCCGACGGCCGAAAGCGCGTTGCCGCCACTCGCGAACGTACGAAAGGCGTTCGCAGCAAGCTGGCTAATTGATCAGACCTCCAGAATCACCGGCATGATCAGCGGACGCCGCTGCGTCTGCTTGCTTAGATAGCGCTTCAGATCGGCGCGAATCTTTTCCTGCATCACGCCCCAATCGCCGCGCTCTTCGGGGCTTGAGCCGTCGAGCGTGCGGCGTACCACGTTGCGCGCTTCCTGCAGAATGGCGTTGTTTTCACCTGTCACAAAGCCACGGCTGACAATTTCCGGCAGGCCTTCGCTTTTGCCGGTGTGCTTATTGATGGCAATAATGGGCAGCACGAAGCCGTCTTCCGACAAATGGCGGCGGTCGCGGATAACCATGTCTTCCACCACATCATCGAGCGAACCGGAATCGATGCAGACGCGTCCAACGGTAATCTTGTCGCCGCGGCGCGCACCGCGTTTATCCAGTTCCAGGGTGTCGCCGGTTTCCAGCACAAACGTTTCCTCTAGTCCCGCGAACCGCAGATGCTGCGCCAGGTGCGCATGTTTGGAAAGCTGGCGGTATTCGCCGTGAATTGGCACAAAATAACGCGGTCGCACTAAATTCAGAACCAACTTGAGTTCTTCTTCGCTAGCATGCCCCGAAACGTGAACGGGTGGCTTCATGGCCCCGTAGACCAAGTCAGCGCCACGCCTTGCAATGTGGTTCATCATCCGGTAGATGGATTTTTCGTTCCCTGGAATGATTCGCGAACTCAGCACCACCGTATCGCCCGGCTGCAGGTAAAGATGTTTGTGATTATCGACGGCCACACGCGACAGGGCCGACATGGGTTCGCCCTGTGTGCCCGATACCACGATTGCCACCTTTTCGGGCGATGACTGCATGATGTCTTGCGGCCGCAGCAATGTGGAATCAGGAATGGAGAGCAAGCCCATGCTGTGAGCGATCTCTGTTACGCTCAACATGCTGCGCCCGAGGAAGGCCACTTTACGGCCGTATTCCGCCGCTAAATCGAGAATCTGCTGCAAGCGGTGAATGGAACTGCTGAAGCAGGAAATGACAAGACGGCGCTCACAGCGCGAAAACAATTCTTCTAAGCGCGGGCGCACGGCGCGTTCGCTTTCGGTGTAGCCTGGGCGGTCGACGTTCGTGGAATCCGACATGAGCAGCAAAACGCCGCGTTTGCCGTATTCGGCGAAGGTATGGAGATCGAATAGTTCGTTGTCGGTAGGCGTGGGGTCGACCTTGAAATCGCCGGTGTGGATGACCACGCCTAGCGGGGTCGTAATAGCGAGGGCGACGCAACTGACGATGGAGTGGGTGACGCGAATGAACTCAACATCAAATGGTCCGAGCTTGATACGGTCGCCGGCCTTCACTTTGTTGAGCTTGACGTCGTCGAGCATCTCGTGCTCGTCCAAGCGCCGTTCCACGAGCGCGAGGGTGAACTCGGTGCCATACACCGGAATGTTGAGCGTGGAGAGCAGAAACGGCACGCCGCCAATGTGGTCCTCGTGCCCATGGGTCAGAATCAAGGCGCGCACCATCTTGGCGTTTTGTTCGAGGTAGGCAAAGTCGGGCGTGACGATATCCACCCCTAATAACTCCGAATCGGGGAACATCATGCCGGCGTCGATGACAATGATGTCATCGCCGTAGCGCAGTGCCATGGAGTTCATCCCGAATTCGCCCAAGCCGCCTATTGGGATGATTTGTAACTTCTGATCTGCCATATTAGCGAAGGAAGCTAAAGAGTATCACGCGCGGAATGTTGTGCGGTAGCGCCTGCGCTGAGGTTATCGCTATTCGAAGATCAAATCAAACGCAAGTTCCGCGCCACCAATTACGGTCAGCGGAACAGCCATGCCGGTCGAGTAAACAATTGAGCGTCCATCCTTCTCCGTCACTGTGATGGTCTTGCTTTTGTGATCGATCACCAGAACTCTTGGCAGCCATTCAACAGACAAAGCGCCGCATATTCGCGGATCTGCGTCGTGGTGTTCGACGGGGAGATAATTTCGACCACCAACTCCGGAGCACCGGGGAGATAGCCATCGTTTACCTCATCCCAACGCGCCTTCGAGACGAAAGCAAACATCGGCCGCGCGCAGGTCATATTCAGAAACGGCTCGGAACGGCAGTTCCATTACTACGTATCCTCGCCCGGCAGCGGCCGGTTGAAGCAACTGTGTCAATTTCATTTGAAGCTTGACATGCCACGCGTTCGGTCTGGGCAAAGTAACGAGAAGGCCCCAGTGTAGCTCTTCAAGAACGGCCTGGCGCTCGGGTAACGCGTCAAATTGCTCAATCCTCATAAGCAACGGTTCGATCGAGAGCAGCCATAAGTGGAGTTTAACAAACGAATGGAATCAAGCGTTTCGTGCGCTGGCTATGCGCTGCGAACCTCTTCGCCTTCAGGCTACATTTAATCCGCCATTCCCGGATTGGGCGGATCAATCCCGAGCGCGGTTGCGAGGGCGCACAGATGGTCTTGCTCCTGTACCAGAATTTCGCGCAAACTTTCAGCGATGGCAAACTCGTTCAACTCGTCGGCTTGCTTTACACGCCGTCTGTACTGGCGAATCGTCTCTTTTTCGTTTTCCAGATCGAATTGAAGCATGGCTTCGGCCTTCTCTGAAGTCTTGACGGACTTTGGCGTGACGGATGGCATTTCACCCAGATAGTCGATGTGTTTCGCGATCGTGAGAGCGTGCGCTAGTTCTTCTTTCGCATGAACGGCTAGCTCAGCGGCGATGTTCATGTACGCCGCGCCTTTGAGGACTTGGGAATAGTTCACGTAGGCGATGATGGCCTGGAATTCACGTGACAAATCCTCATTCAAGGCTGCGGCAAACTGCTTTCTGGTTATCTCTTTCGAGGAGATTTTTGCTTTGGGCATGCTGCTAAGACTACTGGGAGCGAGAAATCATTTCTACTCTTTTTCGAAGTCGATTCGAAGAACGTTTTGGGTCGCGTAGGCGACGACCGCGACGGATCGCTAATTTGACTGCAGCCGTTTGTTGGTGATTTTCCTAAAGTTTCCTTAGAGCCTCGTTCTTCGGCTAAGTTCCCCCAACTTCTTGGATGCCTCGCTGATCCTTTCCAGACAGCGCTCTACGGCATCATAGGTCTTGAGGTCTTCCCAAAAGCCGTCAAACTTATTCCTGCTGTATGCTGCTCGATGCGGGAAGTATTCTCAAGAACGTCATGAAAACGGCGGATTGGGTCGCTAGAAGGTACGTACCGTCTCGACCGCCGCGCTTTGTTGCACTCGCGGCTTCAGCGTTCCCTCTTCGCTAAGATCAACGCGGACACCAAGTAATTTCCACTTTCTGAAATCCCCAATATGACGGGTTTCCGGCGTATGTCGGCGGCGATGGCTGCGATGCGTCCATCACCGCGTCATCGATTCTGATTGGAAACAGGACAGTCTGATCTTCGCAGTCTTGAAAACAACTGATCCCTTGGCGCTGCTCGGCGTCGTCACAGGCTTTGTAGGCTGCTCTTGTTGCGTGCTATCTGCCAGCGCGGGGCACAGAGCGTCGCGGATCGATCCATCGACGACAGAAGAAATGGACCGGTGCGCTGTCACGATATTGGGCGTTTGCCCACGCTTATTTGAAAGATTACCATCGTTCTCACGGTTGATAGACCACTCGCACTCCCTCTGTGGGGTACGGTGCTAACGCTGTTAGTACTTACTAATAAGGGCCTTCAGCCTCTTGTTCATGTTTCTGTCTAGCCGAAAGATCTAGCCGAAAGATCTAGCCGAAAGATTTCACGCATCGGAGAGGCTTCGATTGAAATGCATCTATTGGCTAACTAGACTCAGAAGATAGAGGGTGCCGCCCTGTTCCGCGTCACTATGAGACCGATTCGCTTTGACTCCGGGTCAAGGACGACTTGGCCGTCCCAAATGCTCAATGGTTACCGGAGGTGAGCAGCATCATGAAACAAAACGTTGCCGCAGCAGTGGCGAGCGTTTTCAATCCAGAAATAACCGTTTCGCACGGCTTGGTATCGGTATGTGTAGTTGTCACTGACAAAGGGGCAATTCAAGCTTTAGACCCTATGGTCGCGGACCTACTTAATCGGACTGGCCAATCTCAAGATGTAACGCTTACGCTTGAATATTTTCTGAGGAGAAACGAGCTACGCGGTGCCCCCATCTTAGTGCAGATTCGAGAGGGGGAGCGGCTCGTCGCTCTTTTATACGGACGGGAGCGAAGGGTGCTCGGGATCAGGACAGGCCTCGCACAGTTTGGCGACTACTACGGCGATGCTTGCGTGATTGCCGAGGAGGGCTTCAGGGCTACTGCGGTCGCTCGGGGGGCTTTGAAGGTGCTGGAGCTTCCTAGGATTCACACCGTTTGTGCCAGTTTCAAGCTCATCGACGAGAGCGAGATCTCAAAGGTTGCCGCCATTGTTGGACAAGGCGAAGTAAGGTTGCGAATGCTGCCAGAGGCCGTCCAGCATACGCTGGAACTGAAAGATACCTTTGATGATTTCTTGAAGACCCTTGGCTCCCACACGCGCCGGAATCTACGCGTGTACCGGCGAAGAGTTGAGCAGAAGGGATGGAAGTTCATTGCGCGACTCGACGGCGATCAGATGGCTGCTGCTTTCCACCAGTTGAAGCATCAACAAGGCAAACACAAAAGTAGCGGTCATTACTTGAACTGTTGCCAGGATGTTTTGAAAGCGGTTCCAGGGGCTCTATTTGCGGGGATCTGCACAACCACTGGCGAGTGGGTGAGTTTGACTGCCGGATGGCTTCGCAATGATCGGTATTTCATGCTTGTTCAATTAAACGATGCACGCCGTTCGCAAGATTCGATCTCGACCGTGATGCGCTCGTATTTAATTGAGGATTTGATCGGCTGTGGTGTCAAGTCGATCAATTTCGTGGGTGGCTCTTCGGAATTACTACGGCGGTTTTGCCTGCCCCAATCGTGCGGCCACTTCTTATTCGAGAAGAAAGGCATGTTCCGGGAAGTTAAGCGATTTGTGGTCGCTCAATTCTGCAGGCATTCGATGCTCAGCCGGATCGTCCAGAGCTCATAGCAAAGCCGCACTGAGACCGCATCGCGAGCAGCAGCAAACCAACCGCGAACGATTTGGCGATCTGTACCGTACAAAGCTCTACGTGATCATTTCTGATGAATTAAGCGACTATCTTAAACCGGATTCTGTCACGGCAAAGGTGTCCTTGTTGATGCGATAGCTTGGATTTCCCAAGGGCTTATCACTTCATACCCTCAGAGACACGCATGGCTCGCATCTGCTATCACAGGGCGTTCCGCTGCCGTCCGTGAGCAAGCGCCTTGGCTATGCAAACACAAATATCATCGCTACGCTTTACGCTCACGCTCTAGAGGCGGACGACAGGCTAGTCGCCGACGTTTCGGGATAGAGTCACGGGAATCCTCCGTAACTTATTGATTTGTTGGTAGCGCTAAGGGGAATCGAACCCCTATTTAAGCCTTGAGAGGGCTCTGTCCTAACCGTTAGACGATAGCGCCACATCCGCCAGTGCTTGACCATTATAGCGAGTCCGGCGGCGGACGGAGGTCCTGGAGATCTGGGCCAGCGGCAAGATTACAGGGCAGGTGAAACCGGCGCTTTCGCCCGCGGCTCAAACCCTTCATCAAAGGCCGCCGTTGAGCCGCACACTGTCACCGTGAGTCCTTCCTTGTTGGCGCGGAAAGGCACGAGGTTGCCGGTGCCAAAGCGCATGATTTCTACTAACGCATTATTCTCTCTCGCCACGTAGACGTAGCAGGGCAACTTTTCCGTTCTGGTCCACTTACCCTTTTCGAAGTTGATGGAGTGGAATTGCTGTTCGATGAAGCCGAGCGTCTCGCCAAAGATGCCGAGCGCGAGAATTGTGCCGATACCAACGAGTCTGCTGATCATTCTCTTATGATGAACTGCATGGAATATGTAAATCTTGGCAAAACAGGCTTGAAGGTTTCACGGCTCTGCCTGGGCTGCATGACCTATGGGTCGAGTAAATGGCGCGAATGGGTTCTGAACGAAGAAGAGAGCAAGCCGTTCTTCAAGCGCGCGATTGAAGCAGGCATCAATTTCTTTGACACCGCGAACATATACTCCGACGGCGTCAGCGAAGAAGTGACGGGCCGGGCCTTGCGCGATTTCGGCAAGCGCGACGAACTGGTGATTGCCACGAAAGTCTTCAATCAAATGCGGCCAGATGCCAACGGCCGCGGCCTCTCGCGCAAGGCGATTCTAACCGAAATCGACCACAGCCTGCGCCGCCTTGGAACGGATTACGTCGATCTCTATCAGATCCACCGTTGGGATTACAACACACCCATCGCCGAAACGATGGAAGCTCTGCATGATGTGGTCAAGGCCGGCAAGGCGCGCTACATTGGCGGTTCATCGATGTTCGCTTGGCAATTCGCGCAATCGCTGCATGTGAGCGAAGCAAATGGCTGGACCAAGTTCGTCAGCATGCAAAATCACTACAACCTTATTTATCGCGAAGAGGAGCGTGAGATGAACCCGCTGTGCCGCGATCAGGGTATCGGGCTGATTCCGTGGTCTCCGCTGGCGCGCGGATTTCTAGCGGGCAATCGCGATAAATCCGGCGGACAAACCTCGCGCGCGAAGACCGATCAATACGCCAAAGACATGTACTACCAAGACGACGATTTTGCGATTGCCGGCCGTTTGACAGAGGTTGGAAAAGCGCGCGCATTACCCAACATGCAAGTGGCGCTCGCCTGGGTCTTATCGAAACCGGGAATTAGCGCACCTATTGTGGGAGCGAGCAAGATGCCGCATCTGGAAGACGCTCTGGGGGCGCTCACGGTGAAATTAAGCGAAGACGAAACCAAGCAGCTTGAGGAGCTCTACAAGCCCCATCCAATACTGGGCCATTCATAAGCGGCCCGTAGCGGAGCTTGCTGTGCCGGCTGGGCGATCATCTGTTTATACAGGCGGATTACATCGTCCACGCCATCGCTGAGCGAAGCTGGCGCATCTTCACATGGCGGGCGAGCGATTTGTAAGCTGCGTAAAACTTGCAGCGACGCTGTTTCCACATCTCCCGCCGCCGACAAATAGGCTGCAGCCCGGCGGCGTCCATTGTCGGTGCCGACGACCGGTGTGTTCGACTTGCGCGCGGTGCGAATGGCGAATGAATCAAAGTCGTCGATGTCGGGCTGCAGCAATACATTGGCGCGCTGAATCAGTTCGCTGGCCGCCTCATCAGACAGAGTGCCCGTTAGTTCGATATGGTTGCTTTCCTGATGTAGCGCGCGGGCATATGTGAATTTGAAGTGAAGGTTGCCACTGCCGATGGCGATAAGTCCCGCGCTCGGATAACGCTCCCGAACTTTGCTCAAAATGTCGAATTGTTTCGGCAAGTCATAGCCATGATCAAACTCGCCCATGCTTGCAATGAGTGGCGTGTGCCGCCGGCAAAAGATCTCAATCGCGGAAGACAGGTTTACGCTAGCTCCTATTCGCAGGCGCGGAAAGGGAGTGATGAGCTGTATGCAATTAGCTCGCACGCCAAGACGTTCAAAAAACAAGGCGATCTCAGGGTTGATCGCTATTAAGTTGTCGAACTGCCGCAAGACCAGACCAGTGGCTCCCCAGCGCCAGGCATAAAGGCCTTTCTTCGGATAGAAATGTCCGCCTAAATGGAGTGTGCACACTTTTTTTGCTTCAGGCAGTTTGTTCACAATAGCGGCCAGCGCGATTTTGGGAACCGTCAACGCGCTGCCAATGTGCATATGCACCACATCCGCGGGAATTTCCATAAGCATGCGCGCGAGTTCAAACGTCGAACGCGGATAGTAAACGCCGGGCTGTTTGACGCGGTAGTGCGGTGTCAAATCAATCACGATACTGTCGCTACCCCTGGCTTGCAGGCGTTCGTGAATGGTTAGAAGATTTGAGCGAGCCCCGCGGTTCGAAGCCGGATAACAGCCCACCTGGATTACCCGCAGCTTCTTCGCCTGTGCGAATGGCTCTGGCTCTTCACTGTACGTTCGCCTTGGTATGAGGCTCACTTCGCTAGTTGCAGCAGTCATCTACCGATGAGTGGCAGACGGCTCGCAGAATTCTAACTGATTCTTAACGTGCGGCCACAGTTTGTTGCTTCCAGGCGTAAAGCGGGAACTTCTCCGTCAAGCCTTTAACGCCGCGGCGGGCTTCGCTAAGCGCCTGCTCTGACTTGATATTGCTCAAAACGAGTGCGATCAGACCGCCCACTTCCTTCATTTCGGTTTCACCAAAACCGCGCGTGGTGACTGCCGGGCTACCCAGACGGATACCGCTAGGATTGAAGGGCTTGTTGGTATCGAAAGGAATCGTGTTCTTGTTGGCTGTGATGAATGCTTCATCCAGAGCTTTCTCCGCTTCCTTACCCTTTACACCTTTGGCGAATACATCAATCAGCATCATGTGCGAATCGGTGCCGCCGCTGACGACGCGGAAACCTTCGGCCTGCAAGGAGGAAGCGAGAGCCTTAGCGTTGGCGAGCACTTGCTGTTGATAAACGCGGAATTCGGGTTGCAGCGCTTCCAGGAAACACACTGCCTTGGCGGCGATAACATGCACCAACGGGCCGCCTTGCGCGCCGGGGAATACGGCCTTGTCGATGGCTTCGCCGAATTTTTCTTTCGCAAAAATGACTCCTCCTCGCGGGCCCCGCAGCGTTTTGTGTGTAGTTGAGGTAACGATATCGGCGTGCTCGCATGGATTCGGATAGATTCCGGCCGCAATCAAACCCGCATAGTGCGCCATATCGACAAGAAAAACCGCCCCCACGGCATCGGCAATCTGGCGGAACCGGGGAAAATCGATGATGCGCGAATAGGCACTGGCACCCGCGATGATCATCTTCGGCTTATGTTCCTCGGCGAGTTTGGCGAGGGCGTCGTAGTCGATGCGCTCATCGTCCCGGCGAACCCCATAAGCGACCACTTTGTAAAGTTTGCCGGAGAAATTTAAGGGATGGCCGTGAGTGAGATGCCCGCCATGCGAAAGGTCCATACCGAGAATGGTGTCTCCCGGTTGCAGCACCGAAGCGTACGCCGCTTCGTTGGCGGTTGAACCCGAGTGTGGTTGAACGTTGATGTATTCCGCTTTGAATAGCTTCTTGCCGCGTTCGCGTGCCAAATTCTCTACGTCATCCGTGAACTCACAGCCGCCGTAATAACGCTTGGCAGGATAGCCCTCCGCATACTTGTTGGTGAAGACGCTGGAGGTAGCTTCGAGAATCGCTTCAGACGTGAAGTTCTCACTGGCGATCAGTTCGAGCCTGGTGTTCTGGCGATCCACTTCGTGTTGGATCTGTTCGAAAATTTCCGGGTCTACTTCGGCGAGACTCCGTGCCATTCTTTGCTGTTCGTTCATGATTGGTTTCTACCGTCTGTTCTAATTGTCTAATAACAGCCGAATGCGATGGAGCACTCTTTTTGTACCCACCCTGCGCGACAACCCCGCAGAAGCCGAAGTCGTCAGCCATAGACTATTGTTGCGCGCCGGATATATACGGCAGCTTTCGGCGGGCATCTATAACTACTTGATGCTCGCGCAGCGCTCTTTGCTGAAGATCCAGCAGATTGTCCGCGAAGAAATGAACGCCATCGGCGGGCAGGAAATGCTGTTGCCGGCGTTGAATCCGGCTGAGGTTTGGCAGGAATCGGGACGCTGGGACGCCATGGGCGACAACATGTTCCGGCTGAAAGACCGCTTTGGCCGTGACCTTTGCCTGGGCATGACGCACGAAGAGGTTATGACGTTTATTGCGCGCGGTGAATTGCGCAGCTATAAGCAACTGCCGCAGATCTGGTATCAGATTCAAACAAAGTTTCGCGACGAGCCGCGGCCCAAATCCGGATTGCTGCGCGTGCGCCAGTTCATCATGAAAGACTCGTACACGTTCGATCTCGACGCGGCAGGTCTGGACGCCGCTTATCAAAAACATTACGCCGCGTACCGGAAGATTTTCGACCGCTGCGGTCTGGAATACAGCGTGGTGGAAGCGGATTCGGGCGCCATGGGCGGGAGCCAATCGCACGAGTTTATGGTGCGCTCGGAAGCGGGCGAGGATTTAGTGGTGCGCTGCAAAGGCTGCGGCTATGCGGCGAATCTGGAGAAAGCCGTGGCGAAGGCGAGTGCGCCGTTGGCTGCCGATCCGCTTGGTGAGCTTACGCTGGAAGAGTTCCATACGCCTGGACTCAAGACGATAGCCGAACTATCGGCATTTACCGCGCTGCCCGAAACGTCGCAAATGAAAAGCCTGGTGATGGTGGCGGACGGCAGGCCCGTGCTGGTGATGGTGCGCGGCGATCATCAACTCAGCGAGACGAAGTTCAGCGGTGTAATGAAGGCGAAGGACGTGCGTCCTGCGCATCCGGCGGAGATTGTGGATTGGTTTGGCGCGAGTGCAGGATCACTTGGCCCGGTGGGTGTGAAGAATATGCGCGTGCTGGCAGATCTGGCGCTGGAAGGCCGGCGGAATATGATTGCCGGCGCCAACAAGGATGATTATCATTTGAAGAACGTTACTCCGGGAAGAGATTTTGAGCCCGAGTATTTCGATTTGCGGCAAGTCGCTACTGCCGATGCCTGCGCAACTTGCGGCGGTGCGCTTGATATTGCGAAATCGATTGAAATCGGCCACATCTTCAAGCTTGGCTACAAGTATTCGGAATCGATGGGGCTGCGGGTGCAGGGCGAAGATGGCAAGGATGTGACACCGATTATGGGGTCGTATGGCATTGGCATCGAGCGCATTCTGACTTGTGCCATTGAGTTATTCAATGACAAAGACGGCATGAGTTTGCCGGTAACGATCGCTCCATTCGCGGTGGTGATTACGCCAGTAAATTATGCCGATGCGGCCTTGCGCGAAGCGGCGGATAAGCTCTATCAAGAGTGTGCGCAGGCGGGCATTGATGCGCTGCTCGACGACCGCGATGAGCGGCCGGGAGTCAAGTTCAAAGATGCCGATTTGATTGGCATTCCGTTCCGTATCACCGTAGGCAAGAAACTGAGCGAAGGCAAAGTAGAGTTTGTGGAGCGGTGGTTGCGGGCCTCGACGGCGGTTCCGGTGGGTGAAGCGGTTGCGCATTTGCGGCAGAGAATAGCCGCGGGCCAATGAGCGTCACTAACTGGGCGGCCATTCGCGCGGAGTTTCCGTCTTTGCAAGGGCGGACATTCCTGAATACGGCCACGTTCGGACAGTTACCGCGGCGTACGAAAGAGGCCGTGCTCGCCCATTTTGAGAGGCGCGACAAGACCGCCGCGCTCGATTTTCTCGAGTGGTTTGACGATCTGGATAAGACGCGCTCGCTCGTCGCCAGGCTAGTGCATTGCACGGCGGACGACATCGCTCTTGTGCCAAATGCGGGCTACGCGCTGGCATTGGCGATCAGTTCCGTCGATTGGGAGGCCGGCGATGAGCTATTGACCCTGCATCACGAATTTCCCAACCAACTCTACGGACACGCGAGCGTGGGAGCGCGTGGGGTGGAGTGTGATTGGCATGAGTTTGAAGGGCATGTGAGCGGCCGCACTCGTATGGTGGCGCTGAGCACAGTGAACTACACCACCGGTTTGCGGCCCGATCTTAACGGTCTGGTGAAAGATCTGCGGAAGCGCGGCATTGTGGTTTATCTGGACGGCACACAGAGTGCGGGCGCGCTGGAGTTTGATTGCTCGACGGTTGCGCCGGATTTCTTCGCGGTGGATACATACAAGTGGATGATTTCACCGAATGGCGCGTCGTTTATCTACGTGAATCCGGAGATTCGGAGACGATTGCCGCCAAATGTGCTGGGCTGGCGCAGCGATAAAGATTGGCGGAACGTGACGCATCTGCATCATGGTGCGCCGCGTTTCGCGGAAACCGCCGAGAAGTATGAGCCCGGCATGGTGCCGTTTGCCTGCTTGTACGGCATGGACGCGTCGCTACGTTTGATTGAAGAGATTGGCGTCCAGCGGATTGAGAAGCGCGTGTTGGAACTAGCTGATTTTCTGCGCGGTGAACTGGCGGCGATGGGAGCGGAGTTTTACCGGTCGAAGGGCGAGTGTCTGCCCTCGCAAATTGTGACCGCGAGTTTGCCGGGGGTGGATTCGGCTGCGCTTGCGAAAAAGCTTGCGGAGCAAGACATCAACATTTCCGCACGACGCGCCTATCTGCGGATTTCGCCGCACTTCTATAACAACGAGGACGACTTGGGCGTGCTGTTGACGGCGATTCGCAAGATGCGCGGTTGACCACGCCCCATGCGGGCCAGCCTAATCGGGCACCAAACAATCTGAAGTATCTCCAAGGCTTCGAGCCATCAGACCGGCGGTTTCCAGACGTTTTATCTCGCCCATGAGCTCGGCAATGCAGATAGGCTTGGAAGCGTATCCATCCATCCCTGCAGCCAGGCAGCGGTCCCGGTCGCCGGCCATCGCATGCGCCGTTAGGGCGATGATGGGGATGTGTCCTCCGCCGGCACGTTCTTTCTCGCGAATCGCGGTGGCTGTTTGTAAACCATCCATCTCGGGCATTTGAATATCCATCAGGATCAGGTCGAAAGGCTGGCGTTCCAGAGCGTCAAGAGCCTCACGCCCATTGCCAACCGCTGTAATGGAGTGGTGTTCCTTTTCGAGCATGCGGCGCGCGACTTTTTGGTTCACCAGATTGTCTTCCGCCAGGAGAATACGCAACTCAGACAGATTCGCCGGCAGCGAATGCCGCGTGATCAGTTCGCTGACGGCGGTTCGTTCAGACTCGCGGCCTAACGCCTGCTTCATGGCGTCCACCAGTTGCAACTGAGAGACGGGCTTGGTGAGATATGCCGCTATGCCGAGCGATCGGCAGCGCGCCGCATCGCCTCGCTGGCCCGCCGAAGTGAGCATCAGCAAAGCGGTATCGCCAAACTCTTTTCGTTCCCGCATCTGTTCCACCAATGTGAACCCATCCACTTTCGGCATATGGCAGTCGAGCAGCGCCAACCTAAAGGCGTCGTCTGTACCAGCCGTGGCTTGCAATTCGCGCATTGCTTCTTCAGCGCTTCCCGCCAAGGTGGGCTTCATTCCGGCTGCCTCAACCACTTCCGCCAGAATACGGCGATTGGCGGGATTGTCGTCCACAATGAGCACAGGTAAGCCTTCCAATTGGACGGCTTGGTCCAATTCACTGGTGTCCTCTAGCTGGGTGATGGGTGCCTCTACGGTGAAATGAAAGCAACTCCCTTTTCCCGGTTGGCTTTCCACCCAAATTTTGCCCCCCATCATTTGCACAAGCCGCGTAGAGATAGTCAGGCCCAGCCCGGTTCCACCAAATTTGCGGGTTGTGGCCGTTTCCGCTTGCGAGAACGCTTCAAAAATGGATTTCTGTTTGTCCTCCGGGATGCCAATGCCCGTGTCGCGCACCGAAAAATGCAATCCCGCCGTCCCGTTTTTGACGCCATCCAGCCCCACACACAGCTCAATCTCCCCTTCGCTCGTGAACTTTAGGGCATTTCCCACGAGATTGACAATGATTTGGGAAAGCCGCGTTGGATCGGCAATAACTTGGTCCGGTACTTCGGGACGAACATTGCAGAGCAGTTCCACGCCCTTTTCGTCAGCCCGAAAAGCCAACGGTCTCATAATTCTTGCGATGCTTTCCCGCAGCCGGAACGGAATCGCATCCAAATCAAGTTTGCCGGCCTCGATCTTGGAGAAATCGAGGATATCGTTAATAACCGTCAATAGCGCATCGGCCGAGGCTTTCACGGTCTCGATCAATTCACGCTGTTCGCTCGACAGGTCTGTATCGAGCGCTAGCTCGGTCATGCCCAGGACTCCATTCATCGGCGTGCGAATTTCGTGGCTCATGTTGGCAAGAANNTCATGTTTGCCAGAAACTCGCTCTTGGAGCGGTTGGCTTGATCGGCTTCTTCGCGGGCGCGGCGCAGATTGTTCTCCAGCTTCTTGCGCTCTGTGATGTCTTTAAAGAACCAGACCCGCCCCATGGAAGCGCCCGCTTGGCCGCGCAGGACAATGGAGTAACGCTCCAGGATCCGGCCGTCCTTGAGTTCAATTTCGCAATTGTCTTCCGCATCCGGATTATTGTAGATTTCGTGCACCCGGCGTAGAAAAGCCTCGCCGTCCTTCACCCTCTCCAGGCACGCCGCTAAGATAGGCCGGTCCGCGGTACCCCTAAACGCATCAGATTGTTGGTCTTCCTCGCTGGCAACCGGAATCTGCCAAACCTCCAGGAAACGTTTATTGTGCGAGACGACCACAAAAGCTTCGTTTACCACCAGGATTCCGTCCGGGGATACTTCATAAATGGCCCGAATCAGAGAATTGGTGAACGCTTGATCGGCAGTCCTTGGTTGCCGTTCGGCTGTGGGGTTACTGCTCATGATACTTGCAAACGTCGTTCTATAAGCATCTAATCGGCTCGCCGGAGGAGATTCTATACCCCCTTATCTCGGCCAAACGACTAAGCAAATTTGGTATTGCTCCCGATAAGAAACTCGGCTACTGTTCGACACCAAACGGCAAGGCGGGGGGTATTATTGAAACTTTACGATTTTGCAAAAGCGATCAGCATTGGTTTCCTGATTCTGTCTGCGAATGCGCCAACTGGCTTCGCTCAGGGAATAACAGCATTAGCACAGCTTAACGGCCAGGTTCGCGATCCTAGTGGCAGCGCGGTCCCGAAAACCGAGATTACCCTGACCAATATCGACACCAACCAAAGGTACACAACCGTGGCCAACGCGGAGGGTCGCTACATACTCACCAATGTCGCTTCCGGCAACTATCAGCTGGAAGCAGAGTTCAGCCGTTTTGCTAAATACACGCAGACGGGAATTATCCTAACGGTGGGTCAAGCGGCGACTATAGAGGTTACCCTTAGCATTGCGGCTGCTTCGGAAACCGTAACGGTTGACGCCACCACGCCCGTGATCGAACCGGCGCGGACGGAAGTCAGCCAAGTGGTCCAATCGCAGCAGATCCAGTCGCTACCTATTAACGGCAGGCTTTTCACTGATTTCGCTCTACTGAGTCCAGGCGTGGCGACGGGCAGGACGGGCTTACAATCCACCTTCACCGATCCAGCTACGACGCGCATATCGTTTGCCGGCCAACGCGATCTGAACAATAGCGTGACGGTTGACGGCGCTGACAACATCAACACGGCCACGGGATCGCAACGGTCAACTCCTTCGCAGGAAGCGGTCAGTGAATTTCGTGTTGTAAACAACAGTTTTGGAGCGGAATACGGCCGAGCGTTGGGCGGCATCGTGAATATCGTGACGAAATCCGGAACCAACTATCTAAACGGCTCAGTTTACGACTACCTGCAGAACAATGCGACCGACGCCAAATCCATCCTGACGTTGCCACAATTCGATACCCTGCGCCAGAACCAATATGGCGGCACCCTTGGTGGCCCGATCGTCAAGGACCAGACATTCTTTTTCGCGAGTTACGAAGGGCAGCGCCGCGCAGAATCACCAACGTATCCGGCGGTACTATTTGACAACCTCGGGGCCATCAACGCCGTGAAACAGAGCTTAGGCCTGTCTCCTGAGAATCTGAACGTATTGAAGACCGCAGATTACGACAAAGGGCTGATCAAGGTCGACCATCAGCTTAACGACAATAACCGGCTATCTCTCCGCTATTCCATTGAGGATTCGACAAACCTTAACATGCTGGTTGGCAATACGCTGGATGGCGGTGGCATAGGCGCACCCAGCAGCGGACGCAACGGGTTCCTGCGCGATCAGTCGCTCGTTGGAAGCTGGACATCGGTACTCTCCCCAACCCTGGTCAATTCCATGCTAGTGCAATGGGCGCGCCGCAACTACGGGTTTCCGGGTGTAACAGGAGAACCCACGCTGGATATCCCAAATCTACTGCTATTCGGAAACAATTTTGGCGCTTTCAACCGCTATAACGAATCACGGGTGCAGTTCTCCGACACGGTCTCTTGGGCAAAGGATAATCACAATCCGCGCTTTGGATTTGACAGCAATTACATACAGAATTTCGTGATTTGGCCGGGCTTCACTCCTTCCAGGGACATCTTCCCAAGCCTGGGCGATTTTCTAGCCTCCGGCAAGCAAGATTGGGATAACAACACCGCCTGCCCTGCTCCGTTAATTGGCCTGACCTCGCCTTGCATCGCGGCGTTCTTCTGGGGCGCTCCCATTGGTCCTGGGCCATTCAACCCGAACCAAGCTTCGCCTTCCATCGGAACCTCGTGGCAGAATGCTTATCTCCCCTCGGAAGCACAAGATTTCGACGTCCACCTGAATCACGGCTACAACGGGTTCTTTGCGCAAGACCAGTGGCGTGCGAATTCCAAACTCACCTTCAATTACGGCTTGCGTTATGACTTTGAGACTGGTCTCGGTTACTTGTTGAATCCTTACTACAAGGAGTTTCAACCAAGGTTGGGACTCGCGTTTTTGCCAGATTCCAAGACGGTAGTGCGCGCCGGTTACGGGGTTTTTGACGACAAATACAACCTGATATTCTTGTTCGTCCCCTCCCCGCAGCGGCCGCCCGTCATTCCTGGTTTGCCAACCAATAACAACCAGCAAGATGGCACTTGGCTGTTGAACAGCTTGTTTCTCCCCACGCCATGCGTTCTAGCCGGATGTCCTGCCGCCGGCGCGCCGGGAAGCGTGCCTCTCCCGTCGGGAACGGTTCCCCCGCCGCTCGTAACCCAGGCGTTCGAAAATCTGATCAACTCCGGGTCTTTTCCAGCAAACACGCTATACGCTCAAGGCGGTGCAACCGTCGATCGTAACTTGCGTCCTCCTTATTCGGAACAAGTGAACCTGGAGATCGACCGGCAGATCGGCGCCAACCTCGCCATCAGTGCCGGGTACATGCTTGTGGAAGGTCACAGACTGGTCAGACCGATCGATTTGAACGTTGGACCGCCGATTGGAAAAGAGACCGGGACCGGCAAGGACATTTATGATTACGGCTTGTTCGATCCGAATATTCCCGCCCCACCTGGCGGATCGCCCGGCACGAACGGGATCTTTTACTATACGGACTCGTCCGGCAATTCGGCATACAACGGCTTGATCCTTCAGGTGATGAGACGGACGGGAAAATATCTCCAGTTCAACGCAAACTATACCTACTCGAAAACCCTCGACGACGGCACATTTGTGACATTTGTCAGTACACCGCAATCGAACGCGCAGCGCAATCTTGAGCGAGCCTTGTCGAACCAGGACGTCCGCGACCGCTTCGTTGGCAACGCCGTTCTTACCGCACCGAAAGAATCTTTCCTCAAGGGCTTCGAATTGAGTAGCGTTGTTGTGGCGCAATCACCGCGCCCCTTCACCTTATTTGTGGGCTTTGACGCCAATAACGACGGCAACCCGGTAACAGATCGAGTCGGCGAATCGGCGCGCAACACGTACTTCGGCGATAGCCTTAGCAGTGTCGATCTCCGCGTTTCACGCGCCTTCCGGCTCAGTGAACGGCTGCAATTGGTCCTGTCGGTAGATGCCTTTAATGCGTTGAACCGCGCCAACGTGGACGAAGTGTTTTCGGTATACGGCGCCCCCGATTTCATTGGACCCGTTCCACAGCATTACAAAGACGGCATCAGCGGAGCCGATTCAGCATTCGGCTCGCCGCGGACAACATTCAATCCCAGACAGTTCCAATTCGCGGCAAAATTGCGGTTCTAACTAACGAGCGTCGCAATTACTTCCCGGCTCTAGGTAGCGTGTAATATTCGTACGTGCTGGTCCAGGTGAACTCTTGCCCTGGTTCGATGGAGATGGTTATGAAAGGCTCCATGGCAATGACACTGCGAATGGACCAGAGAGACTCGCTTAGTAGCGGGCGATCGGAGGCAATAGTCATTCCCGCCCCGACAGCGCTGTTCTCGATACGAATCTGATGATCTTTGGCGTTGTCACTGAATCCTTCGAGGGGCATCGCTACGGTATCGCGGTCCTTCAGAGCGCTCACGTAAGCGATCTTGTTTCCGCGAATCTCTGCCATGCTCTTATCGGGAGGTCGCGGGGACTCTATCTGAAACGGCACGGTGATGGTAACGCCCGGGCCCGGGGCTAGATTGTCGAGAACCAAGAAGTTGTGATTGTAGACGCTAGTTTTAATGGCGCGCGTTCCAGTGTTCTTGATTCTATGGCGCAGCACCATTTGTGGTTTGCCGGGTGTCAGTTGCAGAGTCTTACTGTAGACATAGCTGAACCCTGAAGACCGGTCAGTGAGTGTGTGAACGAACTCGATGGAGTCGCGTTTTTTATTGACGCGCCATCTGCCGGGGTCGGCAATGTCGTACAGATGATAGTTGTCGTAGGTGGCTGTATCATCGACAGGCTTGCGGAGTGCGCCAATGCCGATCTTGACGAACGTAGCTCCGGGCTTGGCGTCGTCCCAGCCGAGTGGTTTGAACTCGTCCACCGGGCCGGTGATGGCGCTGCACGGTCCCGCAACGATTTCGGGACCTTGATAGATGAAATCGTGGATGGACGGGTCGGTTTTAGTAAACCAGGGACCGTAATAGTCGTGCCCGGCGAATTGCAGGCTGTAGATGACGCCAGACCAGTCGAAACGAGTACCGCGATAGAAGCCGCGCTTTGTTTCGGGTAAGTAGATCTTTGCCTGGAGCGGGCCGTTTCTGATCGCCGTGGATGGAGGGTCGGCTGCTTTGAGCGAGGTAATGGGGAGCGCCAAGAAAGCCAAAAGCAAACTTGTTTTCATCAGAATAACCGTAACACTTCCACACCACGGCATTAGACCTATTACTCTGCCGATAGGATTTCGAGTAACTCCCGTTAGACCCTTCCATGAAACCGGAAAGAGAGTTATACTCCGAACACCGGGGGTAGTGTTTGGCTAAGCCGTCCAGTAAGGGTTTCTGCGTCCTCTTCCTTGCATTGTGGGGGATTTCCACTGCTCTCGCTGAGAGCCCAGTTCTGGTTCGCGACGCCACCGTCGCCAACGTGCAGACGTTGCAGGGCAGTGTCCGCGCGCAGGTAACACCGGTCAATCCGTCTCATGAGCTGACCATCATTGTGTTGGCCGATACTCTTAGCGCCGACGATGCAGTGCGAGTGCGGCGTGAAATTGCCTCCACCTTTACGACAGCATTTCTGAACGGGCATCACGTACAACTTGTCGCGCTCTCTGGGGCGGGCGGCGATTTCAGCACTCCACTCACGACGACTGCGCAGTTCCAGGCGGCCTTGAAACGGGTGACCCCGGCCGTTTCGAAAACGCCGGTAACTCCCGAAACCCTGATTGAGACATTGGGCGCCATACCCCCCAGCCTGCCCTCCAATTGGGCTAATGTTGTGATCGCCGGGGTCTGCCTGTTTTCGCCAGAGACGAAACCTGGGTGGCGGCCTGGCTCGGCGAGCTATATCGCAAACAACACGCGCGTCTCAGCTTCTGGTCGATCAGTGGGGCTGCGCCGGCTTGGGCGCAAAGTGTGGCAGCGGGCGCCATGGGAATTGTTGCAACCGGAGGCTTTAACGCGCTGTTGCCTTTGCTCGGCGACAGCAGTCCTTATTTCGAAGTGAGTTGGGAGACCAAGCTCGCCAAAGGTGCATGGCCTTACACAGCCAAGTTGAAAAACGCCGCTGGTGAGCGCGTCGCAGCAGTTGCCTCGCTGGCGAGTGAAGCAGGATATGCACCGCCGCTGAAAGCCTACTTGGCAGCCCGCGCCGAACTGGATGCAGCACCGCTTGGCGACGAAGCTGCTGTTCAAAAGGTGCTTCCTTTGAACCCAGCCGATTTAGACGCTTTGTACCGCGCCGCCAAACAACTTGCGCAACAGAAAAAGCCGAAAGAAGCCGCGGATGCGTGGCGTTCCGTCACTAAGATCACCCCGCTCGATGGCGCAGCCTGGGCCGAACTTGGCAAGAGTGCTTACGCGGCGGAATCGTTTGAAGAGGCCGGAACTTCTCTAAGCCGTGCCGCCGGATTGGGAGTGAAAGATGCTCCCACTCTCGAAATCCAAGCGCGCCTCCGCATGCGGCAAAACGATTTCGCCGGATCGCTCGCACCCATAGAAGAAGCGCTCACCACTGTCCCAAGCGATCAGCCGCTTTGGTTGCTTCGTGCCGAATGTGCCCGTGCGCTGAAGCAGCTTCCCAAGGAAGCTGAGTCTGTGGAACGCGCCGCCGCGTTGGGAGAAGTGCCCGCTATCTGGACGAAAGACTTGATCGGCGCGTATCTCGAAGCCGGCCAAGCCGGTAAAGCGCTCGTTTATCTGCGCAAATCGCAAACCAATCTCCCAACGGACGCACCGGGCTTGATGGAGTACGCCGCATTCTGGGAGCGCGCGCAACAACCCAAGGAAGGGGAGACTCTTTGGCTGAAGGCGATTGCGACCGATCCCAACCGGGAGGCTGGCTATGTAGGACTTGTCGCAAATTATAGCGCCGCTCAACGCTATGCCGACGCTGGCGCGGTGGCGGAGCGCGGGCTGACTTTGCTTCCTAAATCTCTCCCATTGCTGCTGGCGAAAGAGCAAGCACTCGAACACGCGGGCGATATTTATGGCGCGCGCCGTTTTCTCACCCGGGCTGCGGACTCAACCAGCCTCGATCTGCTGAGGCGTCGCGCAGCCTTGGAAGACGTTTATGGCGGCGCGGCGTCCGATTCCTACCTGGCGCTTGTCAAAGGGTTAACCTCACAGAATGCACCACAAGTGGAAATAGTGGAAGCATACCGCCGCGGGGTGATGGCCGCACTGCGCGAAGAACGTCCCGACGCCGCCAAAATCTTTGCCGAAAAGTTGGCCACCGCCGGCGACCGGAGCGGACTCGATTTGGTCACCCCGCGTTCCTCCGTCTCCCATGAGCAAGTTGAGATTCCCGGCGGCGCCGACGCTCTTGAATTCTTGCTGCTCGGACATTCAACTGGCAAGCCCCACCCGGAACAAATCCTTTTAACGGCCGCCAGTCTTATGGCCAAAATGAACCCCACCGACGAGATTTCAAAAGCCGCGTGGCAGCATATGGCCGCTTCCATCCATGAGTACTTCCAACGCATTGCCAGTCTGAACGCGCTTGGCCAGCGCAAGGCGCACGCCTACGAAATTGTGTTATCGCTTAATGACAAGCCCGGCAAGCAACGCACCGAAAAGGTGTTTGAGATCCTCGGGCTGAAAATGCATCGCGATAAAGAGGGCATGTCGGTGAAGTCTGCCGAAGGTAAGGCCCAAAGCAAGAAGCAGGACGTTTTGGCGGCGCTCGCCATTGATGAACAGGCTATCGAAGAAGCGCTAGGCAGCGGCAAAACCTATACGCTCGAAGTTCCGTTTGATTTCGCGCCGGTCTTTCCCTCTGAAGAATTTTGGCGCAGCGGCTTCTATGAGAAAGAAAAACTGCCTGGTGGTTTAGTGGAGGCGTTTGTCACCGACGTCCGCTTGCCGCGCCTTTACTCCGCGTTCAACAGTATGGATCATGCCGCCGCGCAAGCCTTCGCGCATGCCGATTCACCTAAGAACCTGGCGGAACGCTACAGCATGGGCCTATGGCTGTACTCTGCTGCGCTTGCCATGAACGGGAACGCTGTTGAAGTACCGGGAGGCGATGCGGCGCGTTCCATCTGGACCAATCTGGTAGGTGCTGATCCTAACTCCGGCGTCGGCTTCTTCGAGGAGTTACTGCGCAAAGACGATGGCCGCCTGATCTCCTTTTTCTATACACTCTCCCAACTCAATATGGAGCATCAGCGCTTCTTTACACGCTCCACCGAACGTACCAAACGCTTTTACGAACTCTTTCGGAATTCGGCAGAAATGCGCAGAGGGAGCGGTATTCAGTCAGTCGAAGGTGGGTTCGTGAAGTTTTTGCGGGAGGTGCCGCTGAATGAAGATCTAAGTGTCGATTTCCCGGGTTCGCCGGAAGTTTGGATGGTGGCCAAAGGACTCAACTCCAAAGGCACTTCGGTGGCCAAGATGACACGCAAAATGAAACGCAGCGCGGCCCCGGACGACGAAGACCAAATCCTGATCCGTCTTGCCAGTACTGAATACAAAGACATCGGCCGCGCGCAAAGCGAACTCGCAAATTTGATTGTGGTGGCGCGTATCGATGCTCAGCGGACCGACCCGCTTACACCTGAGTCGGCGCTGCTGCTGGCCCAAGGCTACGCTACCCATCGCGGACTCTATCCATATTTCATTCGTCTGGGAGATCTGGAAACGGCCGATTACGAGAAGCTCTTGTCACTCGACAGCAAGTGTGAGGGATTGGACATACCTACCGCCAATATCCGTCTTGGAGAATTACACGCTTTTCTCGCGCTTGCCGGAGCCGTTCACGATAGCGCCGTTCACGATAGCGCGCCGCCGTTGCCTCAATTCCTGCCCCTGTTTCGCAAAGCGCTCGACCGCTTTCTTGCCGCTCGCGATGGCGCAAGTTTTGCCGAGGCGTCGCTGGCCTTTGTTTCCGAACTAATCCCCTACGTCAAGCCCGCGGAGCAGTCGGCCGACAAAGCCATTCGTAACTTGCTGCTGGGCGTGGCTGGACCTAGCCGCGAAAAAGCTTTCGACCAAGTCTTGTCCTTGCAGAAAATTCCCTCTCTCGATGGCCTTCTCTCCATTCGGCACGATTTGCAAAAGTTGACAGGTTCGCCGGCTGTTTTCGACGAAATGCAGCGCGAATTGGAACGGCTCGCGGTGCTGGATGTACCCAAGGCATGGCACTTGACCGAGGAGCGCAGGAAGTCACTTAATTTCTACGACACATCGCAAGCTATCAGGATGGTGGGCAAACTACGCCTCACCGCCTCCAAGCACAAGAAGAATGAGGATGAGGAGTTGCAAAAGCTGGCTACGGGCCTGCGCGTTGAAATAGAGCCTTGGGTGGAACTCGCGCTGGTGGGCCGCATCTACGCCCGCTACTTGGCTGGGTCCGACTTACTGGTTTCGGAGGACCCCATGCTCGTGCGCAAGCATACCTTTGTAAGCATGGGCCCCCGCAATGGCAGGCCCGATTGGTTCCAGACTTCCGGCCTTCTCATTTCGAGCGATGCCGAAGGCAGCTATTTCGTTGGCGGGCTGGCCGAATTCAGCATCGCGGCGGGAAAAGCGCGTGTCGGCGGCAACCATCTAGGTGGCGCGGGAGGTGAATTTCTCGCCACCGCCTTGGTCGCGAGTGTTCGTGCCACCGATTGGCGCGGCTTTACTCCCAGCTCACTCTCGTCGTTTGGCGCGAGCATCCGCCTGGCCCGTGAATGGATTGTAGAATCCGCCGCGGCTCCCGAGATGCGCGTAGAATTAGGCAACGCCGCGCGGGGCATTCTTTCTCTATCGCGCCGCAAAGCACTGCTCAATGGCGTCGAAGAGCACGATTGGAATGCCGCGTGGCAAGCCGTCAGTGTGAGCGATTTGCATTTTCTCGGAGATAAGCTGAGTGAACACGCTCCGCAACCCCTTTGGCGCGTCACTCAACTCCAGGCGATGAAACAAGCGGCTCAACACACGGTCGAGGCCGACATGCTCGGCTCCGTAGCTCCGGAACTGAGCGGTTGCGCTCAACCGCGCCTGCAGCGTTATGAGCCCTACGAGGAATACCAACGCAATATGCTGCCCGATCCGCTTTCCCAGCGTTTGGCGGAATTGAAAATCAACCTCGCTTGGTTGGCCGATAACGCCGCCTGGGAACCCGAGCGCTTGATTCGCCTGGCCGAACCCACCGCCGACGATTTAGTCACTAAATTAAAGATGCGTGATGCCCGGGATTGGAGCGGCGCCCTGGACGCTTATCGTGGCCTTAAGGCCGACACTGTGGAAGCTCTGTTAAATCAATGATGAACAGTTTGAGTAAATTCGCACTGCTCGGTATGATTGTTTGCCTTGCGCCCCCATTGCCCGCGCAGGACCCTGTGTTCAAGAGCGACGTCAAACTCGTGGAAATCTATGCCACTGTCTTTGACCACGGTGGCCATGCCGTGGATGGCCTGCGGCAGGAACAGTTTGAGATTCGCGACAATGGCGCCCCCCAGCCCATCCAAGTCTTCGAATCTTCCGAAACACCGCTCACCTGCGCTTTGCTTCTTGATACCACCGGCAGCATGGCCGACGTCATGCCCACCTTGCGCAACGCCGCACGCGAGTTTATTGGCCAGTTGCGGGAAAAGGATCGAATCGGAGTTTATGCCTTCTCCGATCATATTGACGAGCTGGCCGAAATCAGCGACGACAAGGTTGCCGCGCGGCGTGCACTCGCTCGTCTGCATGCCGGCGGACGCACCGCGCTTTTCGATGCCATCAGTCAATTGGCATTGAATCTGGAACGGCTCCCCGGCAAGAAGGTGATTGTCGTTCTCACCGACGGTGGAGACAACGCCAGCATTCTCAATGCCCAATCCGCCGCTAACCGTGCCCGTAAAACAGGCGTGCCGGTCTTCGCCGTGGCGCAAGGCGATGCCTTGAGCGACTCAAACGCTGCGCATCTCCTGCATGAACTCGCACAAGCCACCGGCGGTCACATGTATAGGGCAGCTCATGCCAAAGACATCGATAACGTGTTCGACGCGATTGCGGGCGATCTCCAAAGCGGTTATCTCCTCGCCTTCCACCCGCCCACGGAAGAGAGAGCCACTGCTTGGCATGAGCTTCAAGTTCTGGTCAGCAATACTCCCAAGCCTCTGACAGTGCGTGCCCGCACGGGCTACTCGGAACAATAAGCTCCCATCGCTAAACTGACCGGGCATGGGCAGGTTCGTCCCAAAATCGGGCACTCGGCAATTGATCCGATTGATTCTAACGGCTTTCGTGCGGCCACGAACTTGCACTTAGAATCTATCTATGCTGCGCCAGAATCTGACCGTCGCCTTCCGCCGTCTCCGTTTGAGCCCCGGATTTACCGTCGCTTCGGTTCTCACACTGGCTCTGGGCATAGGCGCCAACACCACTATTTTCTCGCTCGTCAACGCCGTCGTCTTTCGGCCCTTCGGCGTCGAACGCCAGAACGAATTGGTGTCGTTCAATATCCACGTCTCTAAGGCGCAGTTTCCGACCATCTCCTATCCCAACTACAAGGACTTTCGCGACCGCAACACTGTGCTGAGCGGCCTTGCGATGTACCATTTCATTCCTGTGAGCATCAGCCGCGGTGAAGGCAAGAATACTCGTTTGTGGGGGTATGCGGTCAGCGGAAATTACTTTGATCTCCTCGGCGTCCAACCCGCTCGCGGCCGCTTGCTGCATCCTGAGGATGATGTCAAGCGCGGCGGGCATCCGCTGGCCGTCCTGACCTTCAGTTGTTGGCAGGGCCGGTTCGGTGGCGACCCCGATATCGCCGGCAAGAACGTAAAGATCGGCGGGCTCGATTACACCATTGTCGGCGTGACGCCGAAGGCGTTCATTGGTACCGAGCTTATCTACACTCCGGAAATCTTTGTCCCCCTGGCGATGGCGGAGCAGATAGAGCAGTCAAAATGGATGGACGAGCGAGGCGACGGAAGCGCGTTCGCCATCGGCCGCTTGAAACCAGGCGTTTCTATGAGGGGCGCTGAGTTGGCCATTAACACCATTGCCAAAGAGCTTGCCCGCGAACACCCGAAAGAAAACGAGGGCGTTTCGATTGTACTATCGCCGCCAGGGATGGCCGGCACCTTTCTGCGCGGCGCCATTACCGGGTTCTCGGCCGTGTTGATGGCCGTTGCGGGCATGGTACTGCTGATCGCCTGTGTGAATCTCGCCAGCCTCCTGCTTGCGCGGGCAGCCGACCGGCGAAAGGAAACAGCCATCCGTCTCGCTTTGGGCGCCAGCCGCGGTCAACTTCTGCGCCAGCTTCTCACAGAGAGCCTGCTGCTCTCTATCGCAGGCGGAGCGGCAGGCATTCTGCTAGCCTACTGGCTTACCGACCTCGTAAACGTCTGGCGTCCGCCGGTTGACGTCCCCGTGATTCCTCATGTAGCGATGGACGTACGCGTGGTGCTGTTTGCCGCCGTTGTTTCGCTGCTGACCGCAGTGCTCTTCGGCTTGGCGCCGGCGCTGCAAGCTACCCGGGGCCGCCTTATTGGAGCGATTAAGAACGAAGCGCCGTCGGAGAAACTTCGCCGCCTAGACCCGCGCGACATCCTGGTCACTGTACAGGTAGCTCTTTCCGTTGTCTTGCTGATTGGAAGCATTCTGGTGGTGCGCAGTTTGCAGCACGCACTCAGCGTGAATCTTGGATTCCAGCCCGAACATGCCGCTGTTTTATCTATCGATCTCGCCTCCCAAGGTTACAACGAGGAGCGCGGCCGCCAATTTCAGCGCCGTCTGCTGGATAGGGTCCGCGGGATGCCCGGAATCGAGGCTGCCGGCACAATCGACGGTCTACCCTTGACCCTCGCTATCTCCAATACCGGCATTTTTCTCGAAGGCAAGCCTGAGCCACGCGCCGCCGACGTTCCTTTGGCCAATATCTACGACATCACTCCCGGTTATCTGCCAGCGATGCGGACACGCCTGGTTGCCGGCCGCGATCTGGATCAACGCGACACCAAAGACGCACCGCTTGTGGCTCTCGTGAATGAGGCATTCGTCCACCAACTCTTGCCCGGCGAAAATCCCATAGGTAGGCGCTATCGCCACGGGAAAGCGGGCAAGTGGATCCAGATAGCGGGCGTCGTGGAGGACGGCAAATACCGTTCTCTGGGCGAAGCCCCCTCGCCCACCATTTTTGAGGCGATTGAGCAGAATTGGAGTCCCACGCAGACATTGGTGGCGCGCTCGCCGCTGGCCGAAAGCGAAACCATCCGTCTGCTGCGCCGCGCCGTTGCGGAGCTCGACCCCACACTCACCATCTTCGACGATGGCAGCCTCACCAGCGCACTTGAACTGGCCTTGTTTCCCGCCAAACTAGCAGCGGTGGTACTCGCATCGTTTGGCTTGCTCGCTGTGGTGCTCGCGGCGACGGGCGTCTATGGAATTATGGCGTACGCTGTATCCAGAAGAACGCGTGAGATCGGCATTCGCATGGCTTTGGGCGCTGCTCCTTCGCAGGTGGCGCGCGCGGTGCTGACGCGAACAGCGCTCCTGCTCATAGTCGGAGTCTCAGTTGGTTTCGCCATGGCGTTCGCCGGAGGAGAATTCTTCAGCCAGATTCTCTATGGCATCGGTGCGCACGATCCTCTGACCTATTTGTGCGCGTTTGCGCTTATGGCCGTGGTGGCGTTTATCGCGTGCTGGGTGCCGGCGCGGCGAGCGATTAGCATAGATCCACTAACGGCGCTTCGCACCGAGTGACACCAGCGTTTTCGCGGGCCCTTCCTAAGCCGCTGAGTTCAGAGAGAAGCAACTCTCATCGGGCAACGTGACCGTATGCGAGCGGGTTCTCCCAATATCAGCTTATGAAATCAATAGATTATGGTCGCGACTACCCTTGCAATTTCCTTGTAAATTGCCGGCTCTGTGCTAACCCGCGAATAGATGAAGGCTGAACCCGAAACCGGCTCGTTTGAGCAATTCAAAGAAAACATGCGGAGATTGTTCTCGGTTTCCTAGGCTGATCTGGAGACGACAGCAAGCGCAAGGCCAAGGCGAGGTGCCTCCAACCGTTAGCGGCCAACAACTTCCAATTAGGGCAGGGCGTCCCTCGAAATGTTAGGACTCCCTCGGGTCGGTCGGTAGTTCCAAAAGACTGGGTGTAATGTCCTTAACTAAATCAAAGGAGCCCTTCAGGATCTCCGCGATTTCATTTTCTGGGTTGAGGACGAACTCGTGGAGCAGTATAAAGCCTATTACGATATTGGAATCACCCGGGATATAGGAAACATTGGGAAAAGGATGAACGAGGTTGATTATAGCGATCTTCTGGTAAGCTGCCAAGAAGTCGCCGGTACGCCCCTTTGAGATAAAAGCCAGCCCGAAACCGGCGCGCGCCAAAGCATCTTTGTGACCCTCAATAGCTTTTTGAGCTAAGGAAATTCCGGCCTCGTCTTGCCGAACCTTATCAGAAGACCCAACCTCAGGAACAGCGCTTTGATCATGCTTGTGACGCCACTCATTTACTACC
Organism: Bryobacterales bacterium; assembly: GCA_003167495.1. Lineage (GTDB taxonomy): Bacteria > Acidobacteriota > Terriglobia > Bryobacterales > Bryobacteraceae > Bog-105. Next base: position 37,457 of record PMSX01000128.1, read on the forward strand.
ACGGTGACCTTACGAGCAGGTCGAGGCGCAATCACGCTGGAGATAAGTAATGCCGCTTGCGTTAACGTCGCCCATTGGGAAATGGACTCTTCGGCTGTAGAGCTCTGGGGATTATCTTTCCGCTTGCGAGCTTCGGAACGCTTACGCCTAGTCCCCAGCTCGCTCTTACCGAGGAAGAATGCCGCGATCCCTAGGACTACAACAATGAAGCAAACTCTCGGTGATTTCATGGCAAGCCCGGCCAAGGAGAATATCATCGCGCTGGCGACCATCGCGCCGAACGTGAATCTTAGGTAGCCGTATGAGACCTTCAAAATTCGTTCCATCACTTCTCCTTCTCGGGAACAAATATCCTGTAGATGAGCCGTCCCACCAGTGAGATATGCCCAAAGTCAAATACCCATTGGACAGGAATGATATCGAAAAACTTCTTCTCTCCTCCTAACCACCATTTTACTAGCAGGTCGGCGAGCGCAATTCCCCCGATTGCCAAGAAAGTACCGATGAATTCAACAGCCAAATCCCTACTCGCCCCGCGAGCTTCGAAATGAATGAGTCCCAACGTGATGGTTTTGGGATTAGCTCTGGAGATCCCATGGACTAAGCGCATAAGTCTATCACGACGGTAGCGCAAGGGGGCCACGAATCTTCATCGGCTAAGCGCAAGCCCTCAACTGTTTTGCCGGTTTCCTCTGTCCCTGCCGTGCATACGGCAAGGCGCTCATGATTAAGCGTCTTTTGTGCCTGCTTTGCCCGTCAATTCGGCGCAGGTGATGGCCGTCCGATGGTTGACCCAACACAATCACGAAATTGAAATCGGCATTCGCATGGCTTTGGGCGCTGCTCCTTCGCAGGTGGCGCGCGCGGTGCTGACGCGAACAGCACTCCTGCTCATAGTCGGAGTCTCAGTTGGTTTCGCCATGGCATTCGCCGGAGGAGAATTCTTCAGCCAGATTCTTTATGGCATCGGTGCGCACGATCTTCTGACCTATTTGTGCGCGTTTGCGCTTATGGCTGTGGTGGCGTTTATCGCGTGCTGGGTGCCGGCCCGGCGAGCTATTAAGATAGATCCGCTAACGGCGCTTCGCACGGAGTGACGTCAACCTTTTCGCGGCCGCTCCTAAGCCACTGAGTTCGCCGCAATCGTGGCTTTGTACCATTCGGCAGTCAGTTTGGGCGTTCTCTTTTGCGTTTTGAAATCCACATAGTGGATGCCAAATCGCTTGCTGTAGCCATCGGCCCATTCATAGTTGTCTAACAAACTCCAGAGAAAGTAACCCTTCACCGGATAGCCCTCTGACGCGGCACGCTGCAAGTGCATCAAATGGTTGCGTAGATACATCAAGCGGTCGGTATCGTTGATGCAGCCGTCGGCTCGCACGACATCGTCGGCAGAGCACCCGTTTTCCGTAATGTAGATTTCTTGCGGCTTCCACAGAGTACTCACGTTGCGGACCGCCCAATAAATCACTTCGGGGCCAACAAACAGCCACGGCGACGGCATATGCGGGAACGAGCTTTGCCGGGGAAGGACGCTATACCCGGCGGGTGAATCTTCGGCGCGCACGTATTCGGGTGTGTAGACGTTGAGCCCTACGAAATCGAGCGGGCTGCCGATGATCTTCATGTCACCTGCCTCCACTTTGGGAGCGTTCGCTCCTTCTCTTTCGAGGTAAGATTCCAGGTATTTACCCTCCAGCACGGCAGTTAAGAAAGGTGCGTTACCTTGCCGGGTCGCTTTTAAGGCCGCTTCCACATGCTGTTTTTCTTCAATCACCGGCGCAAAAACCGTGGCGTTTTCGGCCAAACCGACGCGCGTTCCGGGTTTCGCATTGGCGCGAATTGCCTGAACTCCCAAGCCGTGGGCGAGAACTCCGTGATGGCGAACCTGGTTGACTTGCGCTGCGTCGAGGCGAAGTCCGGGAGCGAATTGCCCAACTTTGTAGCTTAGATCAGTGAAACAAACGAATTCGTTGGTAGTGAAAAAGTTATGAACTCGGTCTGACAGTTCGCGTGCGATAAACGCCGCATAGTCGCCAAAAGCCTTGGCCGTGGTACGAGACTGCCATCCGTGTGGAAGAGACGCCGGCAGATCCCAGTGAAACAGCGTCACGTATGGTTCGATGTCATTGTTTCGTAGTTCATCCACCACTCGCTTGTAGTAATCCAGGCCTTTACCGTTAGGCTTGCCGGTGCCATCGGGCAAGACTCGTGACCAAGAAATAGACATTCGATAAACCTTGGCGTCGAGATTTTTCAGCAGACGCACGTCTTCTTTGTAAAGGTGATACGAATCGTCGGCCACGTCACCGGTGTCGCCTTGAAATGTCTTTCCGAGGGTGTGCGAAAAGTTGTCCCAGATGGATGGCCCGCGGCCGTCTTCATCGGCAGCACCTTCAATTTGATACGCCGCAGTGGCGCAGCCCCATTTGAAGCCTTGTGGAAAGCTGAGACGAGCGGGCGTGGTCGAGGCCTGAGCCGAAGAAATGGCGGGCAACATAGCGGCGGCGACGGGCGCGGCGGCCACGGATTTGCCGAATGTTCGGCGAGTCGGTTTACGCATGACACCTCAAATCATCACCACTATACAGCCTGCCACTTGCACATTATGATTGATAAATACATGGCACCCCTTAAAACGCTTTCCACACTCTTTACCTTGCTAACGGCCGGCCTTGCGGCGGCCAGCGCTCCATTCACGCTCAACCAGATCATGAACGCGCCATTCGCCAGCGCACCCGTTGCTTCTCCCACAGGAGCGAAGGTCGCATGGCTAGAGAACGAACAGGGCAAACGCAACGTGTTTGTGGCGGCTGCGCCCGAATGGAAAGCAGCCCGTATCACGAATTTCACTAAGGACGACGGCCAGGAGATCGGTGAGCTGGCCTGGGCGCACGACGGCTCGTATGTCGTCTTTGTTCGTGGCGGCGATTTGGAGAACGGGGGAGACAATCCGAATCCCGATCTGAGCCCCACTCCACCGGAACAGGAAATCTGGTTTGCCAACGCGGACGGCTCGGCACTAAGGAAGCTAACCGTCGGCCGCGCGCCTGCCGTATCGCCGGTAGGCGGTGTCATCGCGTTCTTGCGCGGCGGGCAAATCTTCAGCATGCGGCCGACAGGCGAAGAGGTGAAAAACATCGTGACGCAGAAAGGCCACCAAACGGATCTGCGCTGGTCGCACGACGGGCGGTCACTAGCGTTTGTGAGTGCGCGCCACGGTCACAGCTTTCTGGCGGTCTACTCGCTCGCCGATCAATCGCTGCGCTATTTCGACGCCAGCACCGATTATGATTCGGAACCGGCATGGTCACCCGATGACGCGCGGATTGCCTATTTGCGCACTCCCTCCGTCTCCGAGCAGATCGGCCCGAGGCCGCACCGCGAAGGCGAGCCTTGGTCGATTCGTGTGGTGGATGTGAAAAGCGGCACGGTGCATTCGGTGTTTCGAGCGCTAGCGGGCACGGGAAGCGTCTTCCACGCGGTTGTCGCCAGCCAGCAAATCTGGTGGACAGGGGTAGACCTTCTGATCTTTCCGTGGGAGCGCACGGGCTGGTGCCATCTTTACAGCGTGCCTGCAAACGGAGGCGCAACACCGCTAGAACTCACGCCCGGCGATGGCGAGGTAGAACATGCTTCTCTCTCCGGTGATGGCAAAACTGCGTATTATTCAACCAACATCGGAGACATCGACAGCCGCCATTTGTGGAGCGTGGATTTGCAACGCGCATCCACGCCCAAACAGCTGACGAGCGGGGAACGGATCGATTGGGCGCCCGCGCCGCTTGCCGATGAGTCGGCTCTCTTCTTCCTCTCCTCGAGCTTTCACGAGAAGGCGCACCCGATGCTCCGCTCGAATTCAGGAAAGGTACAGAGACTGGCAGACGAACTCGTACCCGCTGATTTTCCGGCGGAAAGCTTAGTAAAGCCGCAGGCGGTGATGATCACTTCGGCTGACGGTATGGTGGTGCATGGCCAGCTTTTTCTGCCACCCAACAACAAACCCGGCGAACGTCACCCGGCGCTGGCCTTCTTTCACGGCGGTTCGCGGCGTCAGATGCTGCTGGGATTTCACTACATGTATTACTACTCCAACGCGTTCGCGATGAACGAGTTCTTAGCAAGTCAGGGGTATGTGGTTCTCTCGGTGAATTACCGTAGCGGCATCGGTTACGGCATGGAATTTCGCGAAGCGCTGAATTATGGCGCGCAAGGCGGAAGTGAGTACAAAGATGTAGTCGGCGCCGGCCTCTATTTGAAGAATAGGGCCGATATAGATCCGGCGCGCATTGGCTTGTGGGGAGGTTCTTACGGCGGCTATCTCACCGCGATGGGGCTCTCACGCGCCTCGGATCTCTTTGCCGCCGGCGTAGACTTCCATGGCGTTCACGATTGGAGCAGTTGGCGCGACACCGCAGGTCCGCCCGCCGGTGGAGATCCCAAGGCGAAGCAAGAATTCGAGGAAGCGTTACGGTTGGCCTTTGATTCGTCGCCCATGGCTACGGTGGACAACTGGAAAAGTCCGGTCTTGCTGATTCACGGCGATGACGACCGCAACGTTTCGTTCGCGCAGACGGAGGTCTTGGCGGAAGCGCTGCGCGCGCGGCATGTGCCTTTCGAAGAGCTCATCTTTCCCAACGAAATTCACGATTTTCTGCGGCATGGGGATTGGCTGGACGCATATCGTGCGACGGCTGATTTCTTTGCACGCAAGTTAAAATAACGGCTGACGCAAGAACTAATTGGACACGTTTAGTTTGCGGTCATTGATGCCAAGTAGACCGCGCAAACGCTCTAGAACAGAGATTTGCGGAGATTTCAAAAACGACCGCCATCCTTCTTCTTCCGCCTGCTCTTCAGAAACCAAGCGGATGAACTTCGCTGCCGGGTTCCTATTCGAGAAGAACGTACGCAATTTGCGGCGATTCCCTACTGACACGCCATTCCAATCCGTGATCACGCAGTCTATTTTGTTGTCGTACAGCTGGCCCAACAGCAAAGCCTCCGCAGCGCTGGCGCAGCGGATCACACCGTAGTGCGCTTCTTCCAGCCACTCTTCGAGCTTGCCGAAGAGCTCGAGATCGGGCCCGACCAGCAAAACTGTGCCGCGCCGGTTCATGGCGTCGACGAAGTCTTGCGTGGCATGTTGCAGCGGCAATAGAATTTCGATGCGTCCTTGCTTTTCCGACAAAGCCGTATACGTGATAGAACCCTCCATGGCGGCCACTAGAGCTTGCGCGATCGACAGGCTGAAATCGGGATGTTCCATCTCAAGCGGAAAGGCCAGCGACTGCAAAGATGGGCTTCCCATACGTTCCAGTTCAAATACGATAGCTACGCGGTTGCCGGCGGCCTGGCCGGTTGAGATGCGAATGCGCCCCGAACCCGTCATTCGCTCGCGGGCGTTCAGAAACACGTTTACCAGCAAGATCGACAGCCGGTCCGGATGGCACAGAACCAGGGTAGATTCATCGGTTAGGTGGATGTCCACCTGCAATGTACTGCTGCTCAGTTTGTTGAGCAGGAGCTCGATGGAAGCTACGGCACCGGAGGCGCTCACCAAGGTGGCGCGCACCGCGGGGCGCGCGCTCAGACTGATGAGTTGCTGAGTCATGAGCAAACCAATAGCGTTGACTCTGGCAATTGTGTCGGCTTTGTCCAATAACAGGACGCGTTTTTCGCGATCGAGCGAATCCGCCAGCGCCGAAAGGTCGTTGCAGGTGGTGCCCAGCAAACTGTGCAAGCTGCTAAAATCGTGCGCGATCGCACTAGCCAGACGGCCCAGGGAAAGCATCCGTTCCTCTTGCCGCTCAATGCCCTCCTCCTGCTCGCGGCGCGAAACGTCGCGCAGAGTAAAAATGGCTCCCGCCGGTTGGTCTCCGTTGTAACTGACGGCCACCTCGCCTTCAACGGCAATCTGGCTACCTCGCGGCTCGAGAGCTAACAGAGTGTCTTTCGGAAGCGACAGGCGGTTGCCCCATTCCGCCTTGTCTAACATCTGCGAAGCAACATTGCGGCGGTCTCCACTAGAGAGCGCGAGCAAATCGTCTACGGCTTGGCCCAGCGCATCGGCCTGCCGCGTGCCAACAAGCTCTTCGGCGACGGAATTCAGAAACTGCACTCGCCCAGCCAAATCTGTGACAACAACGGCATCCGGAATGCTTTGCAGCACCGTGCTCATCCAGGCGCGATGTTCTTCGAGTTGCCGCTCCACTCGGTGCTTATGCAGCGCCATATCAATCGTACCGGTTAGACTGAGCGCCGAAATCGGCTTCACAATATAGCCGAAAGGCTCGGTTTGCCGCGCGCGTTCAAGCGTCGCCTTGTCGGCGTGCGCCGTGACAAACACCACTGGTAAACGAAACGCCTGTCGGATGTTATGGGCGGTTTCGACACCATCCTTGATGCCTTTGAGGTGAATGTCCATCAGCACCAGATCTGGCGTGGTGGTTTCAATCGCCCGAATCGCTTGTTCGGAGGTTGCCGCAACGGCTACCACGGCGTAACCGGAATCGGAGAGCAACCGTTTTATGTCGAGGCTGATAATGGCTTCATCTTCGACGATGAGAATCTTGGGCGGATGGCCTGTGGTCGTCACTGAGAGAATCGTATAGTCCCAGTGGATCACACTCCGCCGCGAAAGAACAGGCTTTCCTGTTTATAAGTCAGCCTTACGATTCGGATTTTGGATAAACGCGCAGCCGAACAGGAACGAGGCCCGGACACTCAAGGACCTCTAGCGGCTTGGTAGCTTCTGCTTCCGGCTTACCGTCTTCGGCAGCGGCTTCGGCCCATGCAAGCCACTGTTCGTCTGCCCAAGCGACCACTTGGCAGCAGGTATAGGTACCCGCTTGGTATTCATCCTGGAACCCTAGAACCAACGCGTCAGCTGCCGCTTGTGAAGCTGTACAGCCGCAATGTCTGCAAATTGTCGTCATTTCTCTTCTGCTCCCACTTCCTCGCCTGTCTCGGCGATACTTCTACCACTTTTGATGCTGCAATCTGATAACCAAGTGCAAAGTCCTTTAAATAAATCTTTGCGGATTCTCTCTCATCGGACAAAAACTCCAGTTTTTTGTTAACTTTACGGCTAGTCGGTTTCCATAGCGGTTGCTTCTGTAGAGATAATCATAGGTCCCTTAATACCTGATTCCGACGTGTCGAAGTCGCTGATAGGTACACGTCAGTGGCACTTTCGGATACCAAATTGGTACCCAGATATGGATTTGCGTAGACTCGTATAATTCCGTGAGTCCGGCCTGCTGGACGCTTTCCGTTCGCCCTTAAGCTTTCGCCTCAGCCGGAGGCAAGTGCAACTGCGCGAAGTCGTTGCCGGTTTCGGCACAGAGCGCTTCGACGACCAACTGGTGATCGTCACGCTGAGGCAAACCCGAGACTGTCGCGGCGCCGATCACACCGGTCCCGGCGAGACTGATGGGAAATGACCCGCCATGAGCTGCAAAATCGTTCAGAGTGAGTCCGAAGCGGTCGGCCAAAGTGGTCCCTTTGAGTTGCAGTTCCAGGCACATGTAGTAGGAGCTGCGATGAAAGCGAGCGACTGTGTTGGCCTTGCGCTGCGCCCAAACGGGGTTGTCGGGCGAGGTGCCCGGCAGCGCACAGTAAAAAAGGGGATGGCCGAAGCGCCGGACGTCGATGACCAGGGTAAGTTTGCGGGCCACCGCCATCTGCCGCAGGCGCGTGCCGAGTTGCCAGGCGGTTTCTTCGTTGAAACGGGAGAATTGCAGGGTAGCCTCTTGGCAGGCGATGATGGCGAGATCCTCAGTGAGTGACATGGCTTTTGATATTCTGTCACCCACTCTTTGAAACTGGCTGGCTCCCTCAATTGATGCCGAGGCGCGATTCAAGTTGGTCGATTTCGTCGTAAGTCAGATAGGGAACTGTGAGTTGCTTCTGATCGTTCTCGGCTAAATCAATCCCCACTCCGTGGAACTGCATTTCATTGACGAACTTGGCGTTCTCCCAAAGACGCATGTCCACGCCGCTCGTCGCAATGACGCTGTAATGGCCGGGAGGAATTCCGTTCATCGAAAAGCTCCCGTTCCTACTCGACGCAGAACGCACGGGCACGAGTCCGTTTTCGTCCCACAGATCGGAAATCAACGCGACATCGAAGGATTTTTGCGATCCGTTAGCCTCTTGCGGGGCGGATGAATCCAGGGTTCCAGCGACAGACGCTGCTCCGGGCCGGACAATAATCGTTAGCTCACCGCCGGAGCCCCGCGAAAGGTCCATCGGATGAGTCATGGCATCCTGCTGGTTAAAGACGATCGACTTCACATAGGTACCGGACGGCGGTAAAAATCGAACCGCATAGTTTGCCGGATCGCAGTTCGTTAGCGTGAATGTGCCGTCAGGCTGAATTTCCGCGCTCTGAAAACCGCCGATTGCCCCGGTTTCGACAGGTCTTATGGTCACTCTCCCCTTTCCGATATTGCTTTGAGTTGTTCCTTCTAGATAAGCGTGCCCAGTGACAGTGATGGGAGGTGGAATGAGGAGGTTGAGTCCCAACAGATCTTTGCCGCTCACCTCTATCTCCTGTTTCGCAAGTAGATGAACAATCATTGCGGTTGAATTTTGGGAGTTCTTCGGCTGCGCCACGGCCACTGCCCCGGTGAGACGAAGAGTGTACGCTCCAGGCAGCACATCAGTCTGAAATGTTCCGTCTGGATTCAAAGGGATACGTCTGCCGGCAAGCGAGGCGCCCGAACTATCGCGAGCATCTATCTGGAGCTGCGGTTTATCCCCGGCTATGGAGCCGTTCGTCTCCATCTGTGCGCGGCCCTGTACCTTATAGAACATCAGTGAACGCAGGTGAAGATCGATATCGGAGTAGTTCTGGCCTGTATCGACGTGGGTCATAGCTGCTTGATCAAGGCTCAGGGCATCAGGAGCGAAGAGAAGGTAGGGATTGGTTGGGTCGTTCTTGTCTTCGTGCGGAAGAGGAGTGGAGACATAGTAGTTACCGGCAACAAGCGAGTGAAGTACATATTNNCATATACTCCTTTCTCGTTGCTGATTGCCTTCGAAACTAAGCTAATTTGGCTGCGAGCGCCCGAAACTGATTGCCGGAACGCTTCCACTGCGACGTCCGCTTTGGGCTGGCCCGTTTCGTCAAAGACCTTACCGGTGATGCTAGATTCGGGAGTAAGCTTGAGCACTACATCTGTTAACGATGCGGATCCGCGGCTAAAGTCTGCTTCAAGTTGAGATGCCTTTGTGGTGACCAAGCCGGGAGCGCCGATCGCCATGAGCCGGTATTTGACTGGCCACAGAGAGTCAAATCGGAAAGTTCCATCGTCAAGGGTTTTTTCACTGATGTCGTTCTTGCACGGCGTGCGCTTTTTTCCGTCGTCGAACCAGCAGGCGAGCTTCAGCTGCGCCCCGGCAACGGGTTCGTTTGTTACTGAATTAACAACGCGGCCCTCGATAGAGGCGGCGACAGCCTGAGAGCCAATCGAGCAACCGCAGAGCAGGCAGAAAACCAGCCGTCGCCCAGACAGACACATTCGAAAGAACACCTCTGACCCAGTTTATTAGAAGCCCGCGCGTATCGGGCATGTCAGGCTGAGCCACGACGGCAACTGACACGTCTCGACCGTCTTTTCACCACCCAACTTCTAGCTGAGCCGCGACGGTAACGGNNGGAGTCGGCAACGCATCCCGCAAGCCGCTGTGCCACACCCCGCCACGACAAGTGTCTTTTGGACGTACCTTAATCTATCCCGTGTATGCGCAAGTTGATGAGCTGATCGAGGGTCAAATTCTCCATACCGCGTGCTCGTAATTTTTCAATATATTCCGGTGTCACGCCATGGATGCGCAGGGCGATGAGTTTTTCGGGGTCCGGATGCTGAAAGCCAAGACGGCCCAGCTGTCCGACGAATTCCGCAGAAACCCCGTGAATGCGAAAGGCAATAAGCTTTTCCGAGTCGATTGTCTGAATCCCAGCTGCGCGAATGTCGCGAACGAATTCCGGTGACACGCCATGAATGCGAAACGCGATCAGTTTCTCAGGGTCGGTGGTGCCAGCGCCGGCCACGTTCAGGCTCTTCACGAATTCGGGCGAGACACCATGAATGCGGAAAGCGATGAGCTTTTCGGAATCGACTCTCTGAAGGCCCGCCGCGTGAATATCGCGGACGAATTCAGGCGAGACGCCATGAATGCGGAAGGCAATCAATTTGTCCGCATCGATTTCGTTCAATCCTGCCGCATGAATGTCACGAATGAATTCCGGGCTCACTCCATGAATACGAAAGGCTATGAGTTTGTGAGTGTCGAGTCCACTCAGGCCGGCGGCCTTGATTCCGCGAACGAAATCGAGACTGACATCGTGCACCGCGTATGCGAACAGGTCGTCATTCGTGACGCCCGGGAAACCGAGAGCGCCCATTTCCCGGCTGTACTGTTCATTCCCGTGGAAGGTGAATAATCCCGCACCAGAACCATCTTTCAGAAAACCTTCACCGTCGATTACACCGGCGTCGCGAGTGATGCTGAAGCGCACATCGTGCTTGCCGGCTGTGCTCCAATCCAAGCCCTTGAGTTCACCCGCGTTCCAATCGGAACTGCTGCTGAAGGAGTGGTCGCCATCGCTTTCGCTGTGCAGAAAGAGCCGGATCTTGCCGGGGTCTTCCGACTGGCTGAGTGTCCACTCGCCTTTATTGACGGCCGCGAAGGCGGAAGCTGACGCGAGCAGGCATAGAAATACCGAGCTTACTTTGTGAGTGATCATGTGGAAATCTCCTAAAACACACCGGCTATTTTGAGGCTGAGTAACTGATGAAACGTCAGATCTTTGAAACCGTGGCTGCGCACCTTCTCGATAAATTCGGGCGTCACACCCTGTATTTTGGCCGCTATGAAATCGTGTATCTGTAAATTGCCAAGTCCAGCCGATTCCAAGGCGCGAATCAGTTCGGGCGTGACATCTTGCACCTTCATTGATATCAATTCGTGCACGTTGGGCTTGAGTCCGGTAGCGTGAATGCCCTGGATGTACTCCGGCGAAACGCCTTGGATCTTCAAAGTGATTAGCTCGTGGATATTCGGATCGATTCCGGCGGCTTTAATCTGGCGAACGTAGTCCGCGGTGACTCCTTGGATCTTCAGGGAGATGAGATCGTCCACTGAGAGCTTGGTTAGGCCGACCGACTCAAGGCTGTCGATGTAGGAGCCGCTGTGCTCTTCGGGCTTCTGGTCTGGGGCGTCTTCCGCTGGGCCGCCCATGTCGCGCGTCAATTCCGCCAGGCGGTCTTTCGCAGCGATTAGATCAGGGTAGTCATCCACGTAGCGGCTTTTCATCGAAGTGATCATGCGTTCAAGCTCGTCGCGCTCGGCCGCGATTTGCAAATCTCGCATGTGCACGGCGGTTACTGTATGCTTGTTCGCTTCGGCCTCAGCCAGTCTGCGTGTGAGTTGCTTTAACGTTTCTTCCACACGATCGATCTCGACATTTCGCTGAACCGTTGAGGAGATTGAGTCAGGATCGGGAGGAGATAGCAGTGGAAGCGGCTCTGCGGGCGCAGCCGGCGGAGGAGGCAGCGGCGGCGTATTTGGCGTATCTTGCTTGAAAACCCCCGCGGCCAAGACAACACACGAAGCGCACAAAACCGCCAGCACCGCCAAACCGGCACGCGGGATGCCATGCGTAATTTTCTGCATACCCAGCAACCTCCCAACTCTCGCTTTCAGCGCTCCGCCATTCGCTGCCATCGCCCAAGCAGGGCGTGCGCCAGCAGCGCCGCCTATCATCGCCAAAGCACGCGCATACTCGCTCGCATTTCCGCACACGGCCACGGCGATATCGTCACAACAGTTCTCCCGCTCCGTCCGAATCACCCGATTGACCCACCACACAGCAGGATGATAGAAAAGCACAGTCTCGACAGCAATTTGAAACAGATTCACCAGTGCGTCGTAGCGCCTCACGTGCGCCAGTTCATGCGCGATGATCGCTTCAAACTGCTCCACTGACAAACCAGCCATCGCCGAAAGCGGAATTAACACCAGCGGCCGAAACCATCCCACTACGGCAGGTGCATCTACGATTTCCGAATAGGCATAGCGAACCATCGCGTTGATTCCGATGCGCTGCTGCAAACGCCGGCAGCTCTCGAGCAAGGCGGGACTGATGGCTTCCCGCGCTGTTCGCCGCATCTTTTGCAGCATCAGCCAACCCCCGAACGCGCGGACCCCAAAGAGGCAGACGCCGCTGCACCACACCCACACCAAACAGGTCAGCAAATCGAACGACGTGACGGGTGCTGGCGTGGCCAGCGATACCGTGACGTTTGATATCGCGGAATAGTTTACGGCCGGTACGCTCACTTCCGCAGCGGGTGGGTTACCCAGAAACGCTAGCGTGGCGAACGGACACAAAGCCATCAGCGCCAGGGTATACACGGCTAGGCTGTGGCGCACCCGCGCATTCCGGGTAAACGAAATGGCCAACAGTAAAAGTACCGCCAGCGCCGCACCTTGCCAAAAGAAATGCAGCAGCGCTGTGCCAACCATCTGAATCGTCTGCGCGTTCATTTCGCCTTCCTTTCGTACTCGTCTAACAGTTCGCGAATCTCTGCAATCTCCGCTTGCGACGTCCTTTTCCCCGCCAAAGCATGCATCATCAACTGGCTGGCCGAACCGGCGAAGGCGCGCTGCAACAGATCTCCCACCAGTTGCCGCTTAGTATTTTCCGCTGGCTGCCGCGCTTTATACACGTGGGCCTTGCTATCTTCATTACGCGCCACGGTGCCTTTTTGCGTCATGATTTGCATGATCTTCAAGACAGTGGTGTAGCCAATAGGTTTGCTCTTGGCTAGTACTTCATGTACCTCTCGCACAGTCGATGGCCCGTGTTCCCAAAGCACGCGTAGTATTTCCAGTTCGGTTGCCGTCGGCTTTTGCAGCTTCTCCGTCGCCATGTCCAGAATTTACTACGAAGCCGTTCGTAGTGTCAACGAAAATCTTCGTAGATTTTAGGTGCTATGCTCACGGTCGAGGCTGTATTGCGCAATCGTCTCTCGAAACTGTTGCCCGTTTGCATTGGCCTGCTTGCCTTGCTGGGCGTCGTTTATGCGGGCCGCCAGGATACTCCGCGCAACGTCCCTCAGCCTTTCCGCCAGTATCCCGGCGATGAATATCACGAAGGCCAGATTCCGCTGCCCCCTGATTTTGCCGAAAAAACCGAGTGGGTTTTTGCCCGTCTCATGTATCCCTCAATTGAAGACGCCCGCTTCCGCCACGCCGGCTGGGATTGGCGGACCGGCCATTCCAGTTGGACCAACGACTATCCGCGCGCGGATCGCCACTTTCTGGACGCTATACGCCGCCTGACTCGCTTGAACGCGCGTTCCGTGGAACAGCCGGTCAGCCTTGACGATCGCGATGACGTCTTTAATTACCCTTGGCTCTACGCCGTCTTTGTCGGCGAATGGAATTTGACCGACCAGCAGGCACACACCTTACACGACTACCTGGAGCGCGGTGGCTTTTTGATGTGCGATGACTTTTGGGGTACACGCGACTGGGAGATTTTCAAGGCTAGTATGAGTAAAGTGTTTCCGAACCGGCCGATTGTCGAAATCAGCGACGCCGAGGCGATCTTTCATACGGTTTATGATCTCGACAACCGTTACCAAGTGCCGGGTGAATGGTCGATACACATGATGCGGCGGGGCGGACCCCCTTACCGCAACGATGGCGTTGTAGCGCATTGGCGCGGCATTTACGACGATAAGAACCGTCTCATGGTGGCTGTATCGTTCAACTCGGATCTGGGCGATTCTTGGGAGTGGGCGGACGATCCCGAATATCCCGAAGAGTATTCCGCGCTCGGTATTCGCATCGGCGTCAACTACATCATTTATTCCATGACCCATTAGGGCGGAAAGAAAGTAAAGTATGGCACCCATCTTCCTGCGCACAAGTTTGCTCATCGCCGCGGCGGCCCTGCTCAGTGCTGATTCCGGCCTGAGCACTGATCAATTGAAAATGCTCAAAGACCCCGGCGGCTGGGATTACATAACGATGACCAACAACGGTGGTATTCAAACAGAGCACACCTGTTTCGACGGCAAACCGCATCCCGATGAGTGCAGCGGACGCCTCAAGTTATCCCCCGACAACACCTTCACGCAGGAAGTTACGATTCACGGCCAAATCGTGCCCCGTCACGGAACGTATACACTGGAGGACGATCAATTGACTTTCTTCGACGAACTGGAGACGCGTGACGGGCCTTACACAATTGAAGTCGACGCCGAAAAGAAATCGCTGGTGATGTATATGCCGCAAGTTCGCGTTGAACTCATATTGCACAAAACACTTCACGACAAGAAGCGCAAGGAAACAAAATGAAACTGAAAATGGCCGCGTTGGCCATCATGGCTGGGACAATCTTGAACTCTTCTTCCAACAACTCAAACTATTTTCTTTATGTAGGTACCTATGGCGAAGGCATCTATGCGTACCGCTATGATGCCGGTTCGGGCAAATTGGAGCCGCTGAATCTAGTGGGCAAGGTAGTGAACCCTTCGTTTCTGGCAACAGACCGCGGCTACAAGTATCTCTACGCGGCCAGCGAAGTGGATGGCGATAAACCCGGCGCGGTGGCTGGGTTTGCTATCAATCGATCCACCGGAGCGCTCGCCGATTTGAATACCCGCTCGGCCGAAGGTTTGGCGCCATGCCATTTAGCGGTTGATCATACGGGCAAGATGTTGATCGCCGCCAACTATACCTCAGGCAGCGTGCCTGTGTACCCGATTGAAGCCGACGGCAAAATCGGTCCGCTCTCGGCGCTCCTGACGGAGAAAGGAAGCGGCCCCAATAAAGAACGGCAGGAAGGGCCCCATGCGCATGAGACGGTATTTTCGGCCGATAATCGTTTCGCCTACGTGCCCGACCTGGGCCTCGACGAAATTCGCATCTATAAAGTGGATGCGGTGCATGCCAAGTTGACGCCGAACAATCCTCCTGTTGCGAAGACTGATCCGGGCTCAGGTCCGCGCCACATTGCGCTCAGTCATGATGGCAAATTTGCCTACGTGATTCATGAACTCATTCCGCAGGTGGCTGTTTTCGCACGCGATAATGCCACTGGCGCGCTCACTCATCTGCAAACCATTCCTTCAGTGCCCGATGGGTTCAAAGGCGTTAGCAATCCGGCGGAGATTCTCATCGATCACGCGGGTAATTTCGTTTACGCGTCCAACCGCGAATACGGCGCGATTGCAGTTTTCGCCGTCGATCACGCCACTGGAAAGCTAACGCGCGTCCAGGTGATTGAAACAGGCGGCGAGATGCCCCGCGGTGTTGAACTTGATCCTTCGGGGAAACTACTGTTTGTGGGAGATCAAAAGCAGAACAAGTTTGTGCTGTTCAGTGTGGATCAAGCAAGCGGCAAGCTTACACTGACAGACCGGGTCTTTAATGTGCCGTCACCGGTGTCATTTCTTTTTGTTCCGGCGAGTTAGGGGCTCGCATTTAGCTAAGCTGGAACTGGACCTATGCAGATCCTGCTCGACATCCCGGATGAGCTTGTGGCGACCCTGACACCGCCCGGACAGGCCCCCGATCGAGCGGCGCTCGAGGCGTTCGGTTTGGAAGCCTATCGGCAACGCCGTATCACGGGCTTTCAGCTTCGAACATTCTTAGGCATCGGATCTCGTTTCGAGTTCGACGGCTTTCTGAAACAGCACGCCGTTGAGAAGTACACTGTAGGCGATTTTGAGCATGACCTCGCCACCATCGACGAGCTAGAAAAGCTCGGCAACGATCCTCGCCCTAGATGATCGTCGTGGCCGATACCGGCCCAATAC
This sequence comes from Bryobacterales bacterium, assembly GCA_003167495.1. Lineage (GTDB taxonomy): Bacteria > Acidobacteriota > Terriglobia > Bryobacterales > Bryobacteraceae > Bog-105. Next base: position 53,299 of record PMSX01000128.1, read on the forward strand.
ACTACCTCGTGCTGATCGACGCAATCAGTGTCCTCAAAGCTCTTTACGGTCGCGTGGTTGTGCCGCAGACGGTCTCCGCGGAGCTGGCAGCCGCCGGGGCTCCAACCGAAGTGCAACTGTGGATTGTAAAGCCACCTGCTTGGTTGGAGATCCAGCCCGATCCTCCGCCCAATCCCGCGTTGTCGTTTCTCGACCCGGGAGAAAGCGCAGCCATCGCGCTTGCGCAAGCGCTCTACGCTGATCGTCTGCTGATCGACGATTGGGACGGGCGCGCCGTGGCCGAAAGATTGCATCTTCGCGTAACCGGTACGCTCGGCGTTCTGGCCGAGGCCCACTTACATAGGTTGTTGGATTTCGAAGCGGCTTACATTCCCTGCGAAGAACCAACTTTTTTCTCTCTACTGAACTTATTCAACGCATCCGGCGGCTGATCAGTGGGGACCTTGGACGTTGAGATTGACGCCGATTAACGACCGTCGAGCTGCCTTCGCCGTTCTTTTTTCTTTGGGTTGGTTAGCGGGAGTGTGTAAAAGCGGTAGGTAATTTTCCAAGCAAACGTCTTGCCCGGCTCAATTCGCATATGAATATAGCCTTCCGGACAAACCGTGGAACGGATCGACCAGAAGTTGAAATCCGACAACGGCCGGTCGCCTATTTCGCGCACACCGGCCTTGGCCGCTGAGTTCTCCACCACAAAGTCGTTGTCGGCAGCCGTCCCGCCGAACCCGCTGAGCAGCGTAAAGACAGATTCGCCTCCCGGATTCAGTTCGCGTTTGTAAACCAATTCCTTGCCGCGAATCTCCGCCAGATCTTTCAAATCGTTCTTCGCCAGCGGCGTAAAGGTAAAAGAGACACGGTAGGAAGGCCCGGCCGGCTGATTGTCAATCATGTAGAAATCGTGGTTGTACACGCTTGTGTCAATCACCTTGCGGCCGGCGTTATTGAGCGAATGTTCAATGACCAACTCCGGTTTGCCACGCACCAGGCGCAGGGTCTTCTTGTACACATAGGCGTACCCTTCGCCATTGCTTAGCTCTTGCTGAAAAAATACGCGATCGCTTTCCGGCGTGATCACTCGTTTGCCTGTGCTAACTATCGGGTAAGTGCGATACGGACTGTACTTTTCGTCGTCGAGCTTCCGCAAAATACCAACGCCGATCTTCAAAAAATAACCACCCGGCTTGGCCTCGTCGTAACCCAATGCCGTGTCACCTGTGCGGAATTCTTCCACCGGACCCATGATGGCGTCATGTGAAGTGGGCTCATAGTGGTCAAACCATTTGCCGAAGAAATTGTGGCCCTGATACGTCAGGCTTTCCACCACGCCGTCCCAATCGAAACGGGTGCCGCGGTAATAACCGCGTTTGGGGTCAGGCAACAGGATCTTGGCTTTGATGAGACCGTTCGAGATTTCCGCTTGTGGAAACGTCGCATCGGCAGCGCTCAACATAACCGCAACGCAAAGTGGCAACGCAATGTAGCGAAGCGTCAAGGTTTTCTCCATCCTCCGAACTGGTCCTCTATCGTATGACAAATCTGCAACGCCAGCAGATCACGCCAAGGCTTGGCCACTACTTGTACGTTGATCGGCAGCCCTTCGTGGGTAGCGCAGCGCACGGTAGCCGCGGGCGCACCAGCCACATTCCATGCCATCGTATAACTGAAGCCGCGAAAGTTCTCTTCCATGAGTGATCCGCCGTGCGGCAACGGCGGCTGCGTGTAAATCGGGCACAAGACGGCGTCATAGCGTTGGAAGAATGTGCGCAAGTTTGTGCGATATTCATCCCACTGCGCCCAGCGTTTGGCAAACTGAGCCATTGTCGAGCGATGAGGACGCATGTGATCGAGAAATCCGTTCAGCAGGTGGTGCGTTTGATGGCTGCCGGCTGCCTTCAAATATTCATCTATCCCATCGGCCCCGTCGGCACCCAGCAGCGCCAGTTCCAATTCGTAAGCGTCTTCCACGCCGGGCGGCCTGCATTCTTCTACGGCCACGCCCGAATCTGCGAAAAACCGCGCGCATTCTTCTACCGCATTTTTCACCTTCTGATGGCAGCGCGCGAATCCGTTGTCGGTAAAGAACGCCAGTTTCATTTTCTTCAAATCGGGCGGTTCCGCCAGCGCGACAGGTGGCGACGTGAAGTCGGCATCGTCTTCACTCGCCAAAAGCTGCATCGCGAGCAACAAGTCTTCAGTGAAGCGCGCCATCGGCCCAATCTGCCACAGCGCTTCAATCCAACCTCCCGCCGGCGGAACATGTCCGGTGCGCGGCAAACGTCCGCTCGTCGGTTTGATGCTGGCTATGCCGCAGAATGCCGCCGGCACCCGCACGCTTCCTGCCGCATCGCTGCCAAGTCCCAGCGGCGACCCACAAGCCGCAATCAGCGCCGATTCACCGCCGCTACTACCGCCGGGCGTACGCGTAACATCATATGGGTTGTTCGTCGGTCCGTATATAAGGTTGTCGGTTTCAAAGGAAAACAACAGATCGGGTAAATTGGTTTTCGCAATCGGAATGCCGCCTGCTTGGCAGAGCCGGTTCACGAGCGTCGCGTTCTTTTCGGCGGGCGCGGCATAGCGTCGGCCCAGTGTACCCGCAGTCGTTTTCACCCCTGCCACATCAATGGAATCTTTGACGGAAAAAGGCACACCGTGCAATGGTCCGCACGGCAAGCCGTCAGCCAAATGTTGTTCCGCCTGGCGCGCGCCGGTCATCGCCTGTTCCTCCAACAGGTCTACAACCGCATTCAGCGAAGGATTGATTTGCTGGATCTGCCGCAAATGAGCCGTCATCAACTCTACCGGCGAGATCTGTCGGGATTGGACCATTTCGGCCATTTTTCGGGCACTTTGGCTGAGCACGTTCTCAATCTAGCAGTGATTCAGAATCGTTTGTCTCAAACTAAAGGTTGATGTGCCAACAGCCATGAATCTTTTACACTCGATAGTTTCGGCGGATTTGATGATGAGATCTCGTTTTGCGGGCTTGGCAGTATTGACAAGCGTGCTTTTTCTTATTGCCGCCGATGCCCCGCCCGCGGACGACCGCTTATGGGAACACCGCAATCTGGGCAAAGCGTTCTACGAAAACCCGGATACCCACGTGCAGGCTGTTACGGAACTGCATGAGGCGCTCCTGCTAAACCCCAATTCCGTGCGCGACCGCATTAATTATGGTCTCGGGCTTTTGCGCGCCGGCCAAACCGACGCGGGTGTCGCCGAGTTGATCAAAGCGCAGAAACAAGATCCATCCAATCCGCACACCTGGTTCAACGTGGGTATCGCTTACAAGCACGCCGGCGATTATGACAAAGCCATCGAACAATTTCAGGGCATGATCAAGCTGGTACCGAACGAGGCAGTGGCGCATTACAACTTAGCGTCTGTGCTGCGTTCAAAAGGCGACACGGACGCGGCGCTGCCCGAATTCCTGGAAGCTGAACGCTTGAATCCGAATCTGGCCGGCCCCCACTTTCAGCTTTTCAGTTTGTATCAACGCGCGCAGAAGCGTGACGAGGCAGCCAAGGAGCGCCAAGCTTTCGAAGACGCGAAGAAGCGGAATGAAGGCGCGGCTGTGCCGGAAGACATGGAGTGGTGCTTCTTTGTGGAATTGGATGATCCGCCGGAACCGCGCCCTACGGCCGCCAGCGAACCGACGAAGTATGAAGATAAAGTTGTCTCCAGCGGTTGGAACGCGTCGGCTACACACTTGCTGGCTATCGACACGGAAGGCACAGGTAAGCCTGATTTGTTGGTCTGGTCACGCGACAGAGTGGAATTGTTGAAACATGGTGTGGAACCGCTCAAGACTGCCGGACTTTCTGATCTCAAGGACGTCGTCAGCATCGCCGCAGGCGATTACGACAATGATGGCCTGCAGGATCTGTGCGTGGTGACGACCAAAGGCATCGCGCTCTATCACAACAATAAAGGAAGCTTTGCAAAGGCCTCCGACCTGGCAAACAACAGCGGCATCACCAAAGCCGTTTGGCTCGATTTCGATCACGACAGCGATCTTGATCTGCTTCTGTTTGGGCCAAATCCTATGCTGTTGCGCAATGTGAGCACTGGAAAATTTGAAGACCAAACCGCACTATTCCCGTTTGTCAAAGGAAATGCATTGGATGCGGCTTTAACAGCGGTGCGCATTGATACGGCTGCCCGCGATTTACTGGTGTCTTATGAGGACCGGCCCGCTGTTCTGTATCGCGACCGGCTCAACGGTGTTTTTGAAGCCGCCGATCTGGAGGCGTTGCCCGCGGGCGCAACCGATCTGGAAGCGCAAGACTTCAATCATGACGGATTGCTCGACATCGTCAGCTATCGGCCCGAACTTCTCTCGCTTCGCAACGTCGACGGTAAATTTGTGCGCGACGAAAAAGCCAAGCCGCCGCGCTTTGGCGTGTACGCCGATTTCAATGGCGATAAGCGCGAGGATATCGCCAGCATCGCAGCAGATGGCGGCGTGCACTTGGCGCTGAACGCTTCGCCCGCCGAGCGCTGGATGACCGTGCGGCTGCAAGGCGTGAAAAACCTCAAGACCGCGCCCGGCGCAACGGTTGAAATGAAGACCGGCGCGTACTACGAGAAGAAGGTTTACAGTGGCGTACCGCTGGCGTTCGCTGTTGACGGCCATGCTGACGCCGATACCATCCGCATCACATGGTCAAACGGCCTAATCCAAAACGAACCGCATCAAAAGCTCGAAGCGCTCACGATTCCCGAAGCGCAACGGCTTTCTGGTTCGTGCCCCATGATCTTCACTTGGGATGGTGAGAAATACCAATTTATTACCGACGTGCTGGGCGTCGCGCCACTTGGCGCCAGCTCGGGCGACGGCAGTTATTTCCCTGTGGATCACGTCGAGTACATCCAGATTCCCGGTTCAGCACTGAAAGCGCAAAACGGCAAGTACAAGCTGCAAATTACGGAAGAGCTGCATGAGGTTTCGTACCTCGATCAGGTTCAGCTGATCGCCGTCGATCATCCAAGCGAAACTGCCATCTACACCAACGACAAATTCAAGTCGCCGCCCTATCCGGATTTCCGTTTGTTTGGCTCTACGGAAAAACTTCATCCGCTGCGCGCGCTAGATGGTCAAGGTGTGGACGTCACCGCGCGTCTTTCCAAAGTTGATCAGACCTACCCTGACGCCTTCCAGCGCGATGCTTCGGGCGTTGCGGAACTGCACACGCTTGACCTGGATTTTGGCAAAGCCGCGCCGGGTAACCACGCGGCGCTCATCTTGAATGGCTGGGTGGATTGGGCCGATGGCAGCACTTTTTTGCGCGCGGCACAAACCGGCCACGGCTTAGTGTTCCCGTACCTGCAAGTCAAAGACTCCGCCGGGCATTGGAAAACTGTGGTGGAGGATATGGGGATTCCGTCGGGCAAGCCTAAGACCATCGCGGTGGATCTGACCGGCAAGTTCTTGTCGGACTCGCGCGAAGTTCGCATTGTCACGAACCTTTGCGTTTACTGGGACGAAATTTTCCTGATTGATAACGCCCGCGCCCCGCGGACCAACTTAATTCCGCTGAATGCTTCCGCGGCCGATTTGCATTTCCGCGGCTTTTCGCGCACCGTGATCGACCCCGAGCGGCGCCAACCGGAACGGTTCATTTATTCGGACGTGCGGTCTATATCGAACTGGAATCCAACGCCAGGAATGTACACGCACTATGGCAACGTAACCCCGCTCTTAGAAACGCCTGACGACCGCATGGTGATCATGGGGTCGGGCGACGAAGTGACGATTGAGTATCCAACCGCTTCCTTACCGCCTTTACCCACCGGCTGGAGGCGCGATTTTCTTCTAAAGGTGGACGGCTGGGCCAAAGATGCGGACGCTAATACCGCATTCAGCGACAACGTCCTACCGCTGCCTTTCCACAGTATGAGCAGCTATCCGTACAAAGCTAACGAGCATTTTCCTCAAGACGCCGAACATGCCGCGTATGTGCGTGACTATCTCACGCGTCCGGCCTTGCATTTGATTCGGCCTCTGGCGCCTGCCAAGACCACGGAGTAAGAACGAGCGCTAGCCCGTGCATGAAAACCTCTCTTGGTGGCTCAACACTCGTTGCGTTGTTAATCGCTGGCGCGACCAGTGCATTCGTTCCCGATATCAACGTGCGTTTTGTAGACACAACCGCCAAGGCCGGCATTCATTTCCAGCACAACACCGGCGGCACCGGCAAACGCTACCTGCCGGAAACGCTTGGATCGGGCGTCGCGTTTGTCGATCTCGATGGCGATGGCTGGGCTGACCTTCTGTTCATCAACGGCAAAGATTTCACGCCGCGTGGCCGCCGTTCAACGCTCGCATTGTACCGGAACAACCACAACGGCACGTTCACCGATGTCACGCGCGGGAGCGGCTTGGACATCGAGATGTATGGCTTCGGTGTCGCTGTAGCTGATTACGACAACGATGGACGGCCCGACGTATACATCACTGCGCTTGATGGCGACCGGCTCTTTCACAACGAAGGCAACTGGCATTTTCGAGATGCGACCGCGGAAAGTGGAATTAAGAACGTTAACTTCGGCACCAGCGCCGCCTGGTTTGATTACGACAAAGATGGCAAAGCTGATCTCATCGTCGCGAATTATGCCACCTGGAGCCAGAACACAGATTTGTGGTGCTCGCTCGATGGTTCGTCGAAATCTTACTGCACCGCTGAGTCTTACAAAGGTACGTCTTCGCGGCTCTTTCACAATTTGGGAGGCGGCAGGTTCGAGGATGTGACTCGGAAAGCCGGACTCATCGATGACACAAGCAAGTCGCTCGGTGTGCTCATCTTCGATTACAACGGCGATGGCTGGCCCGACATTTTTCTCGCGAACGATACGCAACCGAATAAGCTTTATCGCAATCTGGGCAACGGGACGTTTAAAGAAGAGGGAATGCAAGCCGGCGTGGCGTATGCCGAAGACGGCGTAGCGCGCGGAGCCATGGGTGTCGATGCCGCCGATTACGACCATTGCGGACGCCCGCACTTGCTTGTTGGTAACTTCGCCAATCAGATGTTGGGCCTTTATCACAACGAAGGCATGGGATTTTTTGTGGACGAGGCGCCCTCTTCCACTGTTGGCCGTTCCAGCCTTTTGAGCCTCACCTTCGCGACCTTTTTCATGGATTACGACCTGGATGGTTGGGACGACATCCTTGCCGCGAATGGCCACATCGAGCCGGAGATCAGCCGCGTTCAGCCTAACCTGCAGTACCGGGAACCGCCGCTCATGTTCCGCAACTTAGGGCATGGAAAATTCGCAGATGCCAGCAACTCTCTCGGCCCCGATTTCCAAAAGCCCCTTGTCGCGCGCGGGGCGGCGTACGCCGATTTCGATCACGACGGCGACCTCGATTTGGTCTTCAATAACAACAATGGCGCGGCAGTTCTGTACACCAACGAAGGCGGCAACAAGAACAACTGGCTCAATGTGCGTCTGGTAGGCACTAAGTCAAATCGCAGTGGACTGGATGCGGTGGTTCGAGTTGAGAGTGTTCTCGGTAAGCAATGGAAGACGGTGCATAGCGGTTCCAGCTATTGTTCGCAAAGCGATCTCGCTCTCACCTTCGGCTTCGCCCAAGACAAAGTTGTTTCGAGCGTGAGCGTAGAATGGCCGAGTGGAACTAAACAACAGTTTAAGAACGTCCCGGTTAATCAGTTCATCGTCATTGACGAAACGAGGGGCATCGTACCTCATTAGTGTGCTTTTGGCCGCATGCGCCAGTGCTCAGACGCAGCCCATCACCGCTCAGCAGATCATCGATCGGATTCAGAAGGAAGTTGGCGTACCTTGGAACTCGCAAACGGTGGACACGTTCAAAGCGGGCGATCCGAATACACCGGTGACTGGCGTGGCTGTCACGATGATGGCCACGCTGGACGTTCTACAGCGTGCAGCTGCGGCAGGCAAGAATCTGGTTATCACGCACGAGCCTACCTTTTACAGCCACCAGGATGGCATCGCCGATCTTGAGAAACAGAATGATCCAGTGCTCGCCGCAAAAGAGGCTTTCATCCGTGAACATCACTTGGTGGTGTGGCGCTTTCACGATCACTGGCACATGCGCCAGCCCGACGGCATTCAGCTTGGCATGACAAAGGCACTGGGTTGGGAGCAGTTCCAAAGTGCCGAAAACCCGCATCTCTTTACGCTGCCTCAGACGACACTTGGCGATTTAGCGGCGACACTCAAACGGAAACTCGATATCTCCGTTATGCGTGTGGTGGGAGATCGCAATATGACAGTGACAAAGATCGCTCTCATACCCGGAGCGGCCGGCCCTCAGCCCCAGATCAAAGCCCTTGAACGAGGAGATGTGGAGGTGCTCATCATTGGCGAAGTGCCCGAATGGGAGACGGTTGAGTACGTAGATGATGCTAATGCGGCGCGCCAGCACAAAGCACTGATCATGCTGACCCATATTCCTCTGAGCAGGCGGGCATGGAAGAATGTACACGGTGGTTGAAAACATTCGTGAAAGAAGTACCGGTTGAGTTTGTGCCAGCCAAACAGCCATTCTGGGAGCCCAGGTAGGGGCAGAAACATATAGTAGCCGGGCGCGTCGATTATGTAGTGAGAGGAATTCGATCATCGCTCTGTGCGTCCGTGATGCTTGCTGGCAGTCTGATGCCGGCTGCTTTCGGAGCGCCTGCGCCGTCGAAGAACGGCACCTACCAAGCAACGGCCTACGCGGTTACCGGCATCACTGCATCAGGAGAGTGGACTCATCGGCATGTGGTGGCCGCTGATCCGGCAGTGCTTCCCATTGGTTCGCGTATCAAGATAAAGCATGCTCGCCGGTATTCCGGTGAATATGTGGTTGCCGACACGGGCGCTAAGATTGTGGGCCGCAGGTTGGATATTTACATGCCGAGTACAGGCGAGTGTATGAAATTTGGATCGCGCCGCGTGAAGGTACGCGTCATACAACTGGGTGATGGTACACAAGCAACCACGAAACAGGCGGACCAAACCGTTAAGCATGACGTAGATAAAGATATCGCCAAGGGTGCGGTGGGCAATGCGGCGACGGAGGTGGACTGGCAGCAAAAGGGAGCGAAGACTAGGAAGGCTGTCGAATCTGGAACCACGCCGCCACCGAACGGATCCGCAACTACGCCACCACCACAGAACTAGAAGCGTTGACCCCCGCCCGCCAAACGACCAAATAAGGTCACTGAAGTCGAGCCGCGGACACCTCCTAGACACGTTTCCAATAGTTTGGCAGCAGAGTTGCTCTCACTTCACTTGATGATTGAAAGACTCACGGAAAGTTCCGGCGGAGTGATAGGCTTCAAGGTTGTCGGGCACGTCACCGTCGAAGACGCCGAAAAGATGGAGCAGCAGATCCACTTTTTGATTCAGTCTCGAGGGAAGCGCCCAATAGGAATTTTGGCGGATCTCTCCGAAATGGACGGTATTGACCTACAGGCTCGTTGGGAGGAGATTCGCTTCCTACAAAAATACAACATGCACATTGCCCGCATGGCCGTGGTCGGCGCCCACACTTGGGAAAAAGTCAAAAGCATGTTTGTTGTGGCCGCCGCTTTGCTCCAAGCAGAGACGCTTTATTTCGAGCAGTCTGAACTTCATCACGCTTGGCATTGGGTTCGCACGAGCAAACACGCCCTCGACCCTCCGCCACCACGGATCTCGGCGCCAGAGGGCGTGTGGAAAGACTACGTTCCGGAGTATATGGACGTCTAACCCCCCGAGTGATAGTTCAGCCCGGGGAGTGTCAACGCTTTCGCCCCTAAGTTTCTTCGTCGGCCGATGGCGTCCCATCTGTCGTATCGGGACGTGCCGGTTCGCCTGTCTCAACTCCCGACGTATCCACGCCGCGTGCGCCAATCGACTGGTTCGCATTATGCGCAATTGTATCGTTGATACTCAGGCCGCGAATCGGTTTTTGATGAAGCTGCTTTTCGCGTTCCTCGTCGGTCAGTTCCACGTCATCCACCGGAATCTCGTCAAGTTTTGGATCGATCAATTTTGATTTCATGCTGCCTACTTTCAGCAGTTAGACGCCCAATCGCCGGTGCTCCATGCCTGTCAACATTACTTGCACACTTGTCACCGCTTATATCCAAACTTCTGCAACAATCCCACTCTCGCCTTCGCGTGCTCCTCAGTCTCTATACCTTTTGGCGAACTCCCATCGATCACTCCCAAAATCCCGCGCCCTTGCTCCGTCTCCACAACAATCACTTCTACCGGATTCGCCGTTGCGCAATAAATATTCGCCACCTCCGGTACCGCTTGTATCCGCCCGAGCACGTTAATCGGAAAGCCGTTCCGCAGCGCCACTACGAAAATGTGCCCGGCCCCAATCGCCGTCGCATTCTCCACCGCGTTCTTCTTCAACTCATCGTCGTTGCCATCCACCCGCGTCAAACAATCACCCGACGCCTCATTAAACGCCACTCCAAACTGCAAATGCGGCGACGTGTTCACCATAGCCTCGTAGATATCTTCCACGGTTTTAATGAAGTGGCTTTGCCCCACAATAATGTTGCCGTTCTCCGGAATCGTCAATCGAACTGCCTTTAAGTCCATGCTCGACAATATAGAACAGTGCCCAAGCACAAATCCTTCGCCCCGCAATCATTCAACGACGCGAGCCTCATCGATCACATTCGCCATCTTCCGCACGCCCGGGCCACTTACAAACAACTCGTTCGCGAGCTCAGCCTGCACGGCGAAAACCGCGAGCCCCTCGAAGAAGCCCTCGATCGGCTCTGCGACAAAGGCCACCTCGTCGAACTCCGATCCGGCCACTTCATTGCCGTCGGTGACAATCCCGAATACCTTGCCGGCCGCCTCTCTATCCATCGCGATGGTTTCGGCTTTCTCATCCCCGATCACGCCGTCGCCGGCATCCAAGGCGATATCTTCCTCCCGCCGCCCGAAGCCGCCAAAGGCATGCATGGCGACCGCGCTCTCGTGCATGTCACCCGTCTCGCCGGCGAGGGCAGAGCAGAGGGCGAAATCATCCGCATCCTGCGCCGCGCTCACATAACCGTCGTCGGCGAGTTCCGCATCAAGAAACGCGCCAACTATGTCATCCCTTCCGACGAACGCGTCCAACAATGGATCGAAATTCCCGAAGGCATGGAGATTCCGCCGCCTCAATCCGCCGCCATCGATCGCGTTGGCCCGGCTCCGCGCGAGTTTACAACCGTCGAAGACCTCGACGGCATGATTGTCAACGTCGACATCCTCGAATTTCCCGCCGACGGCGATCAAGGCGTCGGCCGCGTCGTCGAAATCCTCGGCCATCCCGACGACTTCGGTGTGGACGTTGAAGTGATGATCCGCAAGCATCATCTGCCGCACCACTTCCCGCCTGAAACCATCGAAGAAGCCCGCGCCATCTCGCGCGAAATTCCCGCTGGCGAATATGCCCGTCGCCGCGATTTCCGCTCTTTTGACATCGTCACCATCGATGGTGAAACCGCTCGCGATTTCGACGATGCCGTCTGGGTCGAACGCCTCCCTAATGGCAACTACGCTTTGCAAGTTCACATCGCCGATGTCAGCCATTACGTCACTCCCGGCTCCGCCATTGATACCGAAGCTCTCGTCCGCGGCACCAGCGTCTACTTCCCTGACCGCGCTGTGCCAATGCTGCCGATCGAACTCTCCACCGACATTTGTTCCCTTCGCCCCCACGAAGACCGCCTCGTTCTCTCCGCTCTCCTCGAAATCGATCATCATGGTGAGACCGTCGCGCAGGAATTCTGTCGCGGGGTCATCCGTAGCGCCGAGCGCATGACCTACACCAACGTCTTCCGTGTTCTCGAAGGCGATCCTGCCACGCGCGAGCGCTATTCGAAGCTGGCCGATCGTTTCGAAGTCATGCGCGAACTCGCTTTGCTTCTCAATCGCCGCCGCGTCAAGCGCGGCTCTATCGATTTCGATATGCCCGAATCCAACATCGAACTCGATACCGAAGGCCAGATGACCGATGTCTCGCGCGCCGATCGCAACATCGCTCACCGCCTAATTGAAGAGTTCATGCTCGCTGCCAACGAAGCCGTAGCCAGCCATCTCGAAGCCGCGCTCATCCCCAGCCTCTACCGCATTCACGAATCACCCGACGCCAAACGCGTAATGGAGTTCGAAGAAATCGCCGCCCACTTCGGCTATTCGCTCGGCATCGGCGCCATTCCCGTTAAGAAATTTGCGATCGCCGACAAACGCCGCGATGGACGCAAGGTCCGCAAAGACATCGTCATAGCGCGCGAAGATTTCGCCATTTCCTCGCGCAACTATCAGCGCCTCATTGCCAAGATTGCAGGCAAGCCTGAAGAGCGCATTCTGAGCTATCTCATGTTGCGTTCTCTCAAACAGGCCCGCTACTCAAACCGCAACGAAGGCCATTTCGCCCTCGCCGCGCCCGCGTATACGCACTTCACGTCGCCTATTCGCCGATATCCCGATCTCATCGTCCACCGAATCCTCGCCCACTATTTGGACACCAAAGAAGCGCTTCTCGAAGATCACATATTGCGCCAGTTGGGCGAAGACGCCTCCTTCACCGAGCGCCGCGCCGCCGATGCCGAGCGTGAACTCGTTGAATGGAAAAAGGTAAAGTTTATGCAAGACCGCGTGGGCGATGAGTTCGACGCTCTCATCATCAGCACGACGAAATACGGTTTCTTCGTTGAACTGGCAGATCTTTTCATAGAAGGATTAGTGCCCATTGAAACATTGCCCGGCGACCGTTACCGCTATCACGAAAACGGCCGCAAGATCATTGGGGAACGCACCCGCAAAGCCTATTCCATCGGCGACAGCGTTCATGTGCGCCTCGACCGCGCCGATACGGTCGAGCGCAAACTGCAATTCGCTATCGCCGGCCCCAGCGCTCACTGGTCGAAGAAAAAGAAACGGTAACTCCTTCTACGTCTGGACCTCTTGGGGGACCCGTTGGGCCGGATCATAGAAGAACGTTTCCTCCGCGATCAACTCGCCCTCCCAGCGCTGATACGCAAGTTCCTCCATCTGAGTGACCGTTCCATCGAGCCATTCGAAACGGAAGACCCAGCGGATAACAACTCTGTCGCCATTTACAAAAACAGGGCGCACGCATTTGGACGACACAGTCTTCGCCCTTGAGAAAACCTTTCGCTCGGCGGCGACATGGAGGTCACGCCCGACTCTTGGCGCAGACTGGTTCTCCCGCATTGAGGAGTTCGCCGTGTAGAACTCCTCGCAGGCTTCGGCATGGGCATTTTGTTCAACTCGTGCGATGAAGCGCTCGAGCGTTTCCGAAGTCGGCATAGCGGATCATCTCAAGGACTCTATCCTTTTGACGCCTGCGCCATCTTCGAATCGTAACTCTCGCCGTAAATCGCCGGCACCTTCCCGCCCATCGGCCGCAAATACACCGACAACTGTCCCCGGTGATGCAAAACGTGGTTGTTATTGAACGTCACAAACGAGACGGCCGGCAATTGCATCATCCCGCGAAAATCGACAATCTTCGCCGCCTGCTCGCCGGTCATCTTCTGCAAATCGGCGAAATTCTGGGCGAACGTCTCTTTGTAAAACGCCAGAATTTCCGGCATCGTCGTCTTCTTCTCGCCCGGAGTGAAGTCGAAGGCCCCTGCCGCTACGCTCCTCAAGAAAAGGTTTTCCGCGCTCACGATATGCCAACTCAACCCAAGCGCGGTCCACGAATTTGGCTCTGGTTTGTAGTCGGCTTTATCCGCCGGTACGGCTTCCAAAACCCGCACCGTAATTTGATGCTCACGCTCCACTGTCGGCAGCATCGATTGCAAGAGAAACAAAGCCTGTTCTGGTTTAAGTTCCATGAGTAACCCTAACCACTCTACTCCAAAACCCGCACAAACTCCGCCACCACTTGGTATTTCTCCGAATCCTCATCCAGATCCCACGAAGGATACTCCGGATTCAGACTCTCCAGCCGTATCCGCGTCTGCTGAAACCCGTCTTCGCTAAACGCCTTCTCAGACTTATAGCGTTTCACCGTGTATTGGTTGTCGTCCGCCAATTCCGAATTGCGCACCAGCACTAACCGCCCATTGCGCGAACCCACCACATTCTTTCGGAACACGCACAAACTCCCATCCGGAATCCTCGGCTCCATCGATTGCCCTTGAATGCGCGCGATGAACATGCCGTCATCTAATTTCAAGTCAGGCGGCGCCTCCACCCACTCCTCCGCCTGTATGTCTTCGCGATTCGTCAGAAACGGCCCAGCCGCCACTGCCAGGGAATAACGCGGCAAATGCGTGCGGAACTGCAAAACTTCCGCCGGCACGTGCCTGCGATACAAATCGTTTAGTGTCTTATCGAAATCCTTGACGCTCACCGCTTCGCGATCCGTCACGCGCAAAGAGTTCGAGGTTTCTTGCTCCAGCCGGTCTAAGACCGATCTGCCACCCGCGTCCAGAGCTTGCAGCTTCAGATCGTCTTCCAGTTCCGCGAAGACTTCGGCGTCTTCTTCGCTCGCCAGGTTCTCCCAGTCCCGCCGCAGACGCACGTGCAGTGTATCGCTCGTTGCATCCAGCAACAGAACTCCAATCGTCTGCTCTCCTCGTCCGGGAAGCGCCGACACAATCAGCGAGTACGCGCCCTCTTTGGGAGCCAAATCGCGAAAGCTGAGAACGCGCGCTGGCATTCCTCCACAATATCCCTTCCCCTCAGCTTATCGTCCCCTCACCCTGTTCCCCGCATCGAATTTACGAGCCTGGCCCCGTCGCGTAGTACCCCTTACGCGCTCGTACCCGGACATTCCCCAACGCCACTATAACCTTCAAGTTCCGGTATGTCTTGGTGTCGGGTGGATTGTCCGAAACGTAACGAATAATGTACTGCGTTGTGATTTCTCCGGCAATGTCCGCGACCGCTTTATACATCTTGCCGTCGACCACATTCGCATACGCGCCAATCCCTACTGTCAGCGCGTAGTTGCCGTCATCCGAAGGGTGTGATAAATACCCGTCCGTATCGCGGTAGATCTCATCTAGCGGATACACCACCCGGCCGCCCGTTTCCGTCGCCAGCTTTACCAGGTTCGCGTCGGTTTCATTGGTGAAACCGAACGCCTGCGTGCTGATGCAATAGATAGTAAACTGATTGCGCTGTGCCAGTTCCAAAACCTGCGCCAGCGAATGCTTACTTGCATTGTCGTGGCCGTCGCCCACAATCACCAAAACCCGCCGCGGCTCAATCGGTTCGCCCCGAATCAACTTCCGGCTCGTACAAGCCAGCCAAATCGCATCGTAGAGCGCTGCGCCGCCGCCCGGTTTAAGCTTCCGCACCTTCTCCACCATCGGCTCCGGATCGGACGATGTATCCACCGCTACTTCGGCATCCTGCGCATAGTCGATCAAATATCCCGAATACTTCGGATCGCCGGTGAGCAGGTTTTGAATTAGCTCTTCCGTCGCATTCTGGAAGTTCTTCCAATGAATGTTGCTGGCCGTGCTCATGTCGAGCAGAAATCCTACCACCACTGGTTGGTTGCGTTCCCGCGTGAAAAATTGAATCTGCTGCTGCTTGTTCTCTTCAAAGATCTGGAAGTCCTTCTTCTCCAGATCTATAACGAATTTGCCCTTTTCGTCGGTCACCGTGATAGGCACAATCACTTCGTTTACCGAAACTTTAATGGGCGCATCCGCTGCGTCCTTGTCGCTCTTCGTGTCGCCGTTCGCTGGCGGCTGCCCGGCAGGCGCAATCGTCACCGTCGTTTCGCTCTTTCCTTTGTCTGCCGTAGCGGGTGGCGGTGCTGCCGCCGTCTGAGCTTGCCGCGCTCCCGCCTCCTGTGCCAAAAACAGCGTCAAACTAAAGACAAATACCGTAAGTTTTGACAAGCGAGACTGCATATAGCGTGGACCCAGCTTGAATTATAGCGAGAATTATCTTTGCACCCGGCCCGAACCGCCGCCTGCTATCAACGCTTGCACTTCCTGCACCGTAAACCGGTTGAAATCTCCTGGAATCGAGTGCTTCAAACAAGACGCCGCTACGGCAAATTCCAACGCCTCCCGCTTACCCTGCAGGTGCGTCAATCCGTAAATCAACCCCGCCGCGAAACTGTCGCCCCCGCCCACTCTGTCCACAATGTGCGTAATCTCATACTGCTTACTCAATAGAAACGTCTTGCCGTCGTACAAACACGCCGACCAGCCGTTATGCGACGCGCTCTTCGATTCCCTGAGCGTGATCGCCAGCATCTCCAGATTCGGATACGTTGCCAGCACCCGTTCGCATAGTTCTTTATACTTCGCGCGCTCCAGGTTGCCCGATTCCACATCAATATCAACATGCACGTTGATGCACTTCTGGCAATCCTCTTCATTGGCAATGCAAACGTCCACCAGCCTCACCAGCTCCGGCATCACTTCACCCGCCTGCTTGCCCCACTTCCAAAGATTCTTGCGGTAATTTAAATCGCACGAAATCTTTGTGCCCTGCGCGCGCGCAGCCTGCAGGCTCTCCAGCGCTAGTTCCGCCGCTGAAGCGCTAATGGCCGGAGTAATGCCAGTGATGTGGAACCACGTCGCGCCCTTCAGCGCCGTTTGCCAGTCGACGCTGCCCGGCTTAGCAATCGCCAGCGCGCTGTATTCGCGGTCGTACAACACTTTCGAAGGCCGCTGATTTGCTCCCGCTTCCACAAAGTAGACGCCCATGCGCCCTTTGCCGCGTACTATCTGGCTTGCGTCTACTCCGAACCTTCGCAACTCGCCAATAAACGCGTCAGCAATCGCATTGCCCTCCGGCAGCACCGTGATAAACCGGCTCGCCGCGCCAAACTGCGCCAGCGACACGGCAACATTCGCCTCGCCCCCGCCGAACGTCGCTTGAAATTGCGGCGATTGCAGAAATCTCTCAAATCCCGGCGGCGTCAGCCGCAACATGATCTCGCCGAACGTCGCAACCAGTGGTGTCATGGGAAGAAGAATACCGAATATCGAATATAGAACACTGCGTGGAATTCACTGCCCATCGGGCGCTAAAATCGCTTCAATTCCGGCCGATGCATCAATCGCCGGCAACCCTTCCACTCGCTGCAGCGTGAACGTATCCTGCGTGAACGACGTCATCTTACGCAGCGCCGAACCCGCATAAGCATTCAGCGAGTATGCATTCACTTCCACCGCCACGTCCGTCGAACCAAACGCCTTCGCCGCGCGCTGCAACCGTTGAAACGATTCTTGCGCGTCATCCAGAAAGCTGCCGAAGGTGAGCTGCATGCCGGTAAAGATCAGCCGCCGGGTGCTCACCAGCGTCGTCCGCTTATCGCTCAAAAACACCACACCCTTTTCCGGCTTTTTCGATAGCTGCCCAATCGCTTCGCACATGCTCGTATCGTTTGGCGGGTCGCGCAACGCCTGCACCACGTTTACCTGGGTATTCGGAAACACACTCAACAAGGCCGCCCGTGTCGCTCCATAGTTCTCAATCGTCGACGTAAAGCACGTCGTCGTCAACAAGCTCTCAGGCGCAATGCCCACCGCTTTCACGCTGCTGGCCAGCTTGTCCACCGCTTCCTTAAGTGACCCACCCGTCTGCCCCGCCACAAACGCCAGCCCGTTCGGATTCACTGTCTTGTGCGTTGAAACCACTGCTTCAATCACCACTTTGGCAGCTTCATCGCCCAATGCGCCCACTTGCAGCACACTCAGCACCGGCAGCGGCAGTTTCCGCTCGGTAAACTGACCCGCCGCCTCCGTCTGCACTCGCCGCGCATCGCCCGCTCCCGCCACAAACGCCCGCAGCTTCACAATGGTTTCCCCGTGTGTATCGCGAATCAAATTACCCAGGCTCTCGCGGATTTGCGCCGCCAACCCGCCCGACCGCAACAGCGGCGAAATATGGAAATCCAGCGTCTCCGTTTCCGCCTCTAGCGCCATCGGCAATTCCGGCGGCAACGGCAAAACCTGCGGTTTCGGTTCTTCGTTCTTCTTTTTTTGGGAATAGCTTTCTGGCGCCGCCAAACTCAGCAAGAGAACCAGCAGTAAAGTTCGCCGCAACATGGTCTACTGCTCTAGCCTAACTTGTCCGCTATTCTGAAACCGATTAAGCGACGGCACTGATCATCAGCCGTAGAGATCGGCACGGCTCAAAGTCCGGTCACCGACAGTGACGAGACCTTTTTCCATCGCTTCTTTCAACCTCGCCCGAGCATGCCGCCTGTGTTCTTCAACAAGCGTCGCCAAGTACCTCCGAATGAGCCGGTTCACGCTGGTACCTTGATCGCGCGCCACTTTTCTTGCCGCAAAGAGCAGGTCCTTCTCGACAACTAGAGTCAACTTTCGTCCGGCCTTTTCCATTTCTTGATTTTGGCACGCGACCCAAATTTCACCAGTCCAATATGCCAGTCCATTGTGCTAACCTATTCCTTTGGCTGACTTCTCCCAAATCGCCCTCGATCCCTCTGCCGATGCGCCTATCTACAAACAGTTGGCCGATGGCATCCGGTCACTTGTTGACTCCGGAATCATCCAATCCGGCGAAAAACTCCCAGCCACTCGCGAATTGGCTGGTCGTCTTGGCCTGAACCGTACTACGGTCTCTGCCGCCTACGCGGTCCTCGAACATTCCGGCATTTTAGAAGGTCACGTCGGCCGCGGCAGCTTTATCGCAAAACTCGCCAAAACCGATCACCCCGAAACCACCGATTGGGACAGCCTCCTGCCGCCGCTCGAAAGCGCCGTTCCCGCTGCTCCCAACGTGCAAATCAGTTTTGCCAGTTCGCGCCCGGCCCAGCGCTCGTTCCCTCTCGCGCAATTCCGCCGCCTCACCAAGGAAGTCATCGACAGCCCCGAGGCCGCCCAAATCCTTCAACTCGGATCACCCCACGGCTATCCACCTCTACGGCGCTTCTTGTTCGAACAAGCCACCGCTTCGGGCCTTGCACGTCCCACCGACGACCTCATTATCACCAACGGTTGCCAGCAAGCACTCGATCTCTTGGCGCGCCTCTTCTTCAGCGAAAATCGCGGCGGCAACAATGGTGTCGTCCTGGAAGATCCCGTCTATCACGGACTGGTCCGCGTCTTCTCGCGTGCTGGAGCCAACATTCTTTCCATCCCCGTGGACGCCGCCGGACTCGATCCCGCTCTGCTCGAAGAAGTGCTCCAGCAATACCGCCCGCGCCTTCTCGTCGTGACGCCCAGCTTCCAAAATCCCACCGGCGCCACTCTTTCGCTCGACCGCCGCAAACGCATCGTTGAACTGGCCCAGCGCTACTCCGTCGTTCTCGTGGAAAACGATATCTACAGCGAGCTTCGTTATCAAGGTCCGTCCCTGCCCACGCTCAAGGAACTCGATGAATCGGGCAACACTATTCTTTTGCGCAGCTATTCCAAGGTTTCCTTTCCGGGCCTGCGCGTCGGCTGGGTCATCGCGCCGCGGCCTGTCATTGCGCACCTGGCCGAAGCTAAACAATTGAGCGATCTCCATTCCGATCAGCTCTCGCAAGCCGTACTCCTGCGCTTTGCCGAGTCCGGCGAGCTCACGCGTCATCTGGAACGAACCCGTACCGCCGGCGCCGACCGCCTCACTTGCGTTCTCGAAGCCTGTGCGCGCTTTCTTCCGGCTGGTTCCCGCTTCACTCGCCCCACCGGTGGCATGAGCCTCTGGGTCGAACTGCCTGCGCCGTTGCTCGCCGATTCTCTTTTGCGCCGCGCCAGTGAGCGTGGCGTCGACTTCCTGCCTGGACGTTATTTCTCCGCCCGCCGCCCCCACACGCACGGCCTCCGCCTCAGCTTTGGCGGCTTGACCCCGGACGAAATCCTCCGCGGCCTCGAAATTCTAGGTGAATCGGCCCGCGCCGAACTCGCTTCGTTTGCCAATGTGGCGCCGCTTGAACCGGTCGCCGCGCTCGTTTGAACTTTTCCAAGGAGAAAACACTGCACATATGAGCTTCAACTTCGAATCTGATCAATTCCGCCTCAAAGTCGGCCTCGCCGAAATGCTCAAAGGCGGCGTCATCATGGACGTCATGAACGTCGAGCAGGCGCGCATCGCCGAAGAAGCCGGTGCCACCTCCGTCATGGCTCTCGAGCGCGTGCCCGCCATGATCCGCGCCGAGGGCGGCGTAGCCCGCATGGCCAAGCCCAGCCTCATCAAGCAGATCATCCAGGCAGTCTCCATTCCCGTCATGGCCAAGGCCCGCATCGGCCACTTCACCGAAGCGCGCATCCTCGAAGCCCTCGGCGTCGATTACATTGATGAAAGCGAAGTGCTCACCCCCGCCGACGAAGAACACCATGTCGATAAACACGATTACAAAGTTCCCTTCGTTTGCGGCGCTCGCAATCTCGGCGAAGCTCTCCGCCGCATTGCCGAAGGCGCGGCCATGATTCGCACTAAGGGCGAAGCCGGCTCCGGCAATATTGTCGAAGCGGTCCGCCACATCCGCACCATCGTTAAGGAAATGAAGCAGCTCACCGTGCTCGGCAAGGAAGAACTCTTTCACGAGGCCAAGAATCTGCAAGCCCCGCTCGAACTGGTCCAGTGGGTCGCGCAGAACGGCAAACTGCCTGTGCCGAATTTCTCGGCCGGCGGCATCGCCACTCCAGCTGACGCCGCGCTTGTCATGCAACTCGGCGCCGAAGCTGTCTTCGTCGGTTCCGGCATCTTCAAATCGTCCGACCCGGAAAAACGCGCCAAAGCCATCGTCAAAGCCGCCACCTATTACAAAGATCCCATCAAGCTGCTCGAGGCCAGCGAAGAACTCGGCGAAGCGATGCCGGGCCTCGATGTCACCAAGATTCCCGAAGCCGAACTAATGCAAACCCGCGGATGGTAGCAACCAAGCCCAAAATCGGTGTGCTAGCCCTGCAAGGCGATTTCGAAGCGCATTGCAGGGCCATTCAACGCGCCGGTGCCGACGCCGTTGAAATCCGTACCGCCGCCGAACTCAACGATATCGATGCCCTGGTTATTCCGGGCGGCGAGAGCACCACTATGCTCAAGCTGCTCGGCATTGAAGGACTATTTGAGCCCATTGCCGAGTTCGGCGCACACAAGCCCATCTTCGGTACCTGCGCCGGTGCGATTCTGCTGGCAAAAGAAGTTCTCAGCCCCACGCAACCCTCCTTCGGCCTTATGGACCTCACAGTCGAGCGCAACGCCTATGGCCGTCAAATCGATTCCCGCATCGCCCAAATCGAAGTCGCTGGCCACCCCGCCGAAGCCGTCTTCATCCGCGCCCCCATCATCCGCCGCGTGGGTCCGCAGGTCAAGGTGTTAGCCGAATATCAAGGCACGCCCGTGCTCGCCGAGCAGGGAAGACACATGGTCGCTACCTTCCATCCGGAACTGAGCGCCGGCGATGCCGTTCACCGCCACTTTATCGAAAAAATATCTCATCCGCGGTAAGTCTGCGGCCGCACGCCCCAGCTGGCTTTCGGATTAGCGCGCCGCGCGCTCCGCTAAACTTGGAATGCGTGAAAAAAGTTCTTTTTCTTTGTATTGGCAACTCAATCCGCAGCCAAATGGCGGAAGGCTTCGCGCGCAAATACGGGAGCGATGTCATCGAAGCCGCCAGCGCCGGTTTCACTCCCGCCGACATTGTTCAACCCCTTACCCGGAAAGTAATGCAGGCGAAGAACATTAATTTGGATGAGCACTTTCCCAAAGATCTCGAACATGTGCCCATGGCCGGCTTCGACCTGATCGTCAACATCAGCGGCAAAAAACTGCCCACCCACATGCCCATAGAGGTCCGCGACTGGGCCATCGAAGATCCCATGGGCAAGGAAGAAGAGGACTATGTAGTGGCACGCGATCAAATCGAACACTTAGTGATGCGCCTCATCCTCGAGATCCGCAAATCCAATCGTCCGCCCGGCAATAGCAGTCCGCGGCCTTCTCCCGTTCGTCCTCAACGCGCCCGCTAGTTTCGCACACTCTTCCGTCCACCGATGACTATTACTCCGAGCGGGCGTGGTTAGACGATTACGCTTTATCTCTAACAATCTCGCCAGATGTAGTCTCGCTCGGATAGTTGAAGAAGAGCTGATTGCCGTCGGGATCATCGATCACCAGGAGCCGGTAGCCCCAGGAACCCTCCTTGACCGGAGCGCCCTTGGCCTCGAGTTCCGCGCGCAGCGCGTCCAATGCGGCGATCGCGGCCTCGCACGTCTGCGGCTCGACGTTCAGGGAAATGAACATCAGCCCCTTGCCAATCTTCTCCGGCCACGTGTCGGCCAGGATAAGCGCGCAGCCCTGCCGCTCCACCTGTGCGACGTGCGCTCTGCCGTTCTCCTCATATCGCCAGGGGCTCGTGAAGCCGAGCCGGTTAACGTAAAAGCGGAGCGATGCCTCAACGTCCGTCACGTGTAGGACCGCGCGCGCGAACCAGTCTGTCATAGGCTTTATATCCTCGAATCGAAAGCTCACGTTGCAATGAAATTAAAGCGTCATAGCGAGGCTGCCGGATAGCGCCTTCCATTCGACGATCAACGGCGGCCTTTGGTCGAAATCACTGTAGCGAATCCATGTCGGTTTCACTACGAAGTACACAATCCCCGGCCAACTCATTCGCGCGGGACCGTCAGGCCAGGCTTTGAAGTAGATTTCCTGATAGACCTGCAAGTCCGGCGATTTGAGTTCCTCGGCTACGCCCTCGTATTGAACGGTTTGCTCGGTTGCTCCCCATCCTCCAACAATGAAAGAACAAGCGGGGCGAGCAAGAAGGTTTGGATACTTGCGGGAATGCTTGACCGTATCGAAGATGATCTCAAGCTTCGGAGTTACGGCGATTCCGACAAGGGACGATTGAGGGGTGTCGGCAGGACAGATGGTCCCGAGAACGCCAAGTTTATGTTGATTTAGAAAAGCGTAAAGATCAACTTCAGTCATGCCGCATAGCCCAAAAGAAAGCGTACTAGATCAACTTCCGCGCCCGCCGTTTAGCCAAGCGCCGATCCAGTCTCTCCTGGCGCTTTAGGAGAGAATCCGTTCTCTCAAACTCCAAAGCCTGACGAGTAAACTCCAAGGCCACACCATAATTCTTTTCCTCGTGCTCGTAATATTTCGCCAGTTCCTCCAGCGCGCCCACACGGTGGTCGTTCCGGCAGCCCGCCAGTTCTGTGTAGATCTGCAACGCCGCCGTCGGACGCTGTAGCTTCTTTTCCATCGCAGCCACATCCCACAATGACCGAAACAGTAGCTTGTCAGGCAACCCCAAGTCAATTGCGCGCTTCAATAACTCGAGTGATCTCTCTGTCTCGTCCGCATTGAGTAGCCAGCGCGCAACGCCAACCAAGTCCTCTCCGCGCCGCACGCCCACTCGCTGCAATTTGTCTACATCCGTCGTCCGAAAGGCTACCGGAACCACCGCGGTCAAACACGCTAGCGTCAAAATGTCCATGGCGTTGTGATGGAAAATCGGCACCAGCCGCTGCGCCTCGCGTGATCGCAGATATTCAAAGTAAACGTATGGAATCAACTCGCCCGCCAAATCGCCTTCGCGGTAGACACCCAAAATCTGTTGCTCCAATTGCATCAACCGGCAGCCTTCCAAGCGAAGCTTCCATAAGCGCCGCGCGCCGAACAGCAAATCCAGATGCTCCATGCGCGAAAACGGTGGCTTGTGGCGGCACATACGGTAGCGGGTTTCCAACAACGGCTGATCATACGCTTTGCCGTTATAGGTAATCATGACGTCGAATTCGTTAAGATGCGCTTCGAGCGCGGCCAGCAGGCTCTTCTCTTCCAGGTAATCGCGCATGAAGAACTGCCGGACGCGAAACCCATCGGGCGTTATGCGCCCAACGCCAATCAGGAAGGCATAAGTGCCCGAACCGCCGGCCAGCCCCGTCGTCTCGGTATC
>PMSX01000366.1 GCA_003167495.1 Bryobacterales bacterium
TGAGGGTCGGCGACGAACCGGTGGCAATTGCCGGGATGATGTCCGAAGTCGGCGCGTTCAGGGTGGGCGAAGGGCTACTATCCACTTGCAGGTAGCCCTTATTGCCAAGCAGGGTCTCGCTCACTCGCATGTTGGGCATCAGCAAAAACTCGATGCTTCCCTGCCCGCTCCAGTTCCGGGTTGCACCCTGGTCGGCCGCGCCCTCGGTGACGCTCAGGTCGGACACTCCAGCGGAATAATTCAGGCGCTTCTGCCATGCGCTCCCAGCCAGTCTCGCCAAGCCATGAAAAAGGCCCAAGCCGCCGCCCTGCACATCCAAATCGCCATGCAGCGGCTCGCCACCGCCGTCAGTCAGGATGTTCACTGTTCCAGACATAGCGTTCGATCCGTACAAGGACGAACCCGATCCGCGAAGTACTTCAATGCGCGAGCTATCCACGAGGAACAAATCGCCGATATAGGCGCTCGCTTCATCTTGGATGCTGGTCGGGTCGCGGAAGGGAAACCCGTCAAACAAAATGGCTGTATCCGTCACGCGCAGGCCGCGCGTTTGAATTGTGGTTAGCCCACCTGGGCCGCCCAAAGTAGTGACTTGCAAACCCGGCACAAACTGCAGCGCGTCTCCGACGGAAAACAGACCACGTTGTTCCGCCTCGTCTACCTTCACAACATCGAGAGCTTTGGCGATTTGGTCGACTGGCTGGGCCACGCCGCTGCTGGTCACGCTCACCAGCGTCGTAATAGCGGAGACTGCTAATTCGAGGTTAACTTGCTCGCGCGCTCCACTCACGACATGAAGCGGCAGAGCTTCCTTGAGCGAAAGCCCGGGCGCACTTGCTTCGACGAGATAGTCGCCCGGCGTCACGTCTTCGATTGCGAAATGACCGGAGCTATCGGAAGCCGAGTTCAAGATAGCCGATCCGTTGATTCTGTGCAGGATGATTCTTGCGTTTTTGACAACCGCGCCGGAGACATCGAAAACACTGCCGGAAACGGTCGCGGAATCGCTAGACCCAAGAAGTGCGAAAGTGGAAATCGCACACGTAAAAAGAAATCTTTGGAACACCTGTCTGCCCTCCCTCGAGGCAAGAAAATTCCGCGCCTATTGGGTGCGGGCCAGGGCAGGTCTTCGGACTTGCAGGNNCCGGATTCTCACCGGGTTCCCTTTTCAACACACCGACCCCCAAAAGGAGCCGGCACGTAACCACTAGCGTCTTCTAGAGTAGCGCAGTGAAAAAGCGAAAGGCGCCTGGCCAACGTGGCCAGGCGCCTGATTCAATTCCTTTGAGCTAAAAACTAGCGGGAACCTATTGAGAGCTTGTGCTCGCTCGGTGAGTCGATAGCGCGACCCAATTCACCTTCCATCTGCACACCCACCAGGTGGTATTCATGACCATCGGTGACGAAGTGCAGCGAGCTCGGTGCGCTCGATTTAAATTCGGCGGGAATCGTGGTGACGAACGCTCCACGACCTCCCCCGGATACGGTTAAGACGCCGCTAGTGCTTTCGTCTACCGTGTAGTGGCCCGGCTGAAACTCAAGACCAGCCACAACAAACGAGAAAGGAACATTGACCGTTACGCGTTCCGCGGCTGAGGCAGTCAAGCTGCCACCCAACAAAACACCGGCAACTGCAACAAGGTTAAAAAAATTACGCTTCATTTGTGATCTCTCCTTTAGAGTCTTTGAAACTAATGAAAGGGGGGCGCGAACGAAGCACCAGTTACGAATTAGAGACGATGCTCTAATCCTCAAAATAATAACTGTCTAACAGTGACAAGATTAATTGCGCCAGCTAGGCGGGGTGAAACTGCTTGATCCTGCTGCAAAAACACTGTGCTGGCTTACTGAACTTACAAACCTAGAATAGCGGAATTTGAGCCACCACGCAATAGTGGAAACGAGCGAGGGGAATAATCCGAGGGGACATTAGAAGTGTCCCCATCGTGGTTCTAGACTACGTCGACGCCCATGCTGCGGCAAGCGCCTTTGACTTGCTCCATGGCAGCTTCGACCGTGAAGCAATTCAAGTCGGGCATTTTGATTTTGGCAATCTCCTCAATCTGTTTGACGGTGATCTTGCCGACCTTAGTCTTGTTAGGTTCGGCAGAGCCCTTGGCGAGATTGACAGCCCGCTTGACCAAAATGGCAACGGGCGGAGTTTTGGTGATGAAGGTAAAAGAGCGATCAGAATAGATGGTAATTACAACGGGAATGATCAACCCTTCCTGATCTTTTGCCGAAGTCTTCGCATTGAAGGCCTTGCAGAACNNAGAACTCCATGATGTTGACGCCTTGCGGACCGAGCGCCGTACCCACCGGAGGAGCAGGAGTTGCCTTGCCCGCGGGGATTTGCAGTTTTACTTCCGCAGTAACTTTCTTAGCCATGTCTCAATATCCTCAAACGCGCTTTCGCACGTAGCAATCCTTATATTTTTTCAACCTGTAAAAATTCCAACTCAACCGGAGTCGAACGCCCAAAAATCGTGACCATCACGCGCAGCGTGTCGCGCTCGGAATTGACTTCATCAATCTTGCCAGAGAAGTTGGTGAATGGTCCATCGGTAATCTTGACCATTTCGCCCTTCTCGAAACTCATCTTCGGCCGCGGACGTTCTTTGCTCGTCTGCTGGCGGTACAAAACCGAATTAACTTCGTCGGCGGTGAGCGGCACCGGCTTGGTGCCGCCGCCGACAAAGCCCGTTACGCGCGGCGTTGATTTGACAGCGTGCCAGAGTTCGTCGTCCATTTCCATCTCGACCAGAACGTATCCGGGATAGAGCAATCGTTTGCTGGTCACCTTTTTGCCGTTTCGAAGTTCGACAACCTCTTCAGTCGGAATCAGAATCTGGCCCACGCGGTCGGCAAAACCGAAAGCCTGTGAACGAGTACGGAGAGACTCAGCGACCTTTTGTTCAAAACCGGAATAGGCGTGAATGATGTACCAGTGTTTTTCCGGTCCCAACTGCTGATCGGACGACACCGGACCTACCGCCTCTGTGGAAGCCTCCGCAACTACCGTTTCCGGATGCACGTCTTCGGTAGGCACGCCTTCGTCCTCCTCCAGTGCGTCCGATTCGTCCTGACTCTGCGGCTCGGGTGCCCTGGCAGTGCCCTGCCCTTCTTCGCCGTCCAGAAGGTAACGCATCGGCGTCGTGTTTAATCGTTCGTCTGACATTTTGTCTTTCCCCAAACCGCAAGTAGACTTTCCGAGCTATTTCGAAAACTTATGGATGGCCCCATTGATCAACTGACCGCAGGCGTAATCGACAACGGCAAAATAAGCTGCAAAAAGGAAGACCGCGGCAATGACGACGCCCGTTGTAGCGCGCACCTGTTTCCAACTTGGCCAAGTGACACGCTTCATTTCGGCCTTTACCTCTTCAATGTAGTTCTTCGTTTGTTCGGGCCAAGCAGTGAGTTCCATTGTTTTACACAGGTATCCTAATTCAGGGAATTCTACGGGGAATGTCCGCTAAGAAAGCTAAGAACTTCTGGCAGGGGCAGAGGGATTCGANNTTACCGTTAGCCTATGCCCCTATCCGTGGGCGCGCCTTCCCTAGCGTAACAGAAAAAATTTACGTGGCTATTTTGTCTCCCGATGCGGCTGATGTTTGCGGCAGTACGGACAGAACTTTTTCAGTTCGATCCGCTCCGTGGTGGTGCGTTTGTTTTTCGTTTTGCTGTAGTTCCGATTCTTGCATTCGCTGCATTGGAACTGAATGATCTCTCGGGGCATAATTTTCCTTTTTGTTCGCTACGCAAGAATCTCCGACACG
>PMSX01000071.1 GCA_003167495.1 Bryobacterales bacterium
CCTGGTGGATCAGGCAGGCGATTACGCGTGCCATCGCTGATCAGTCGCGGACGATTCGCATTCCCGTTCACATGAACGAGAGCATGAATAAGTTCCTGCGGGCCACGCGTGAGCTGGAAAAAGAGCTCGGCCGCGTGCCAACTAATGAAGAGATTAGCCGGCGCATGGATATTCCGGTCGAGAAGGTCCAGAAGCTCAAGACAATTTCACGCGACCCCGTATCGCTGGAAACTCCCGTGGGCCGCGACGGCGAATCGGCTTTGGGCGATTTGATTGAAGACCGCTGGGTGGGATCGCCGGTCGATGCGGTAATCGATTCCAACGTGCGCGACGAAACAGCCAATATTTTGAAGACGCTTTCGCCGAAAGAAGAGAAGGTGATCCGCCTGCGGTTCGGTATCGGCTGCGAGCGGGAACACACGCTCGAAGAGATCGGCCAGGAATTCGACGTGACGCGCGAGCGCATCAGACAGATTGAAGCGAAGGCGCTGCGGCAGTTGCGGTCGCCGGAGCGGGCGCGCCATTTGCGGGCTCTCCTAGCCGCGCGATAACTGACGAAATAGACGCGTGTTTAAAGACGGCGGCTCGGGTAAAACCGGGTCGCCGTCCTGATTTGTAGCTCCTAGAATGGCGCTTTCCCAACACATGTCCGGAATCGAAATCCAATCCCAAAATCGGAAAATTCTTACCAAAAAATAGTATTTAAACCCTAGAGTATCCTAGGAACCCTTGTGATTACACTTACTTAGGTTTTGGTATTAGAACTGCTCCCCTCCATCGCGTCCTAGGGCCTACGTAAGTCCCTCTGAGACCCATGACTTTTCTAGAGGAGATTCGTAGTGCTATCACGAACCAACGAGGTGCCGTTTGGCGGAGCCAAACTCACCCTTCTCTTTTTTACGCTTCTTTTCACTGGGACAACACTCCCGGCTCAAACCATCACAACTGGTGATATTACAGGTACCATCAAAGACCTAACGGGCGCAGTGATTCCCGACGCATCGGTAACGCTCAAGAGCCTGGATACCGGTGAAACCCGCACCGATTCCAGCAATGCGACCGGCGCTTACCGCTTCACCACTCTCAAACCTGGAAACTACCTGATCTCGGCTAAAACCGCCGGACTCCAATCCGACGACTTGAAGGTGAAGGTCGGCGTCGGCGATGTGTCTACGGTCGACATAATTGCCAAAGTTCAATCCACCAGCCAGACCATCGAAGTGAACGAATCCATCGCTCTCGTCAACACAGACAACGCGAATCTCACCTCTGAATTCAGCAAGAAGCAGTTCAGCGAGCTACCCATGCCACGCGGAGATTTAACAACGGTTGCTTTCACGGTTCCCGGCGTCGTCCTCAGCACCGGAGCGGGTTATGGCAACTTCAGCGCTCACGGTTTGCCCGGCACTTCGAATCTCTTCACCATCAACGGCAACGACTATAACGACGCCTACCTGAACCTAAATAACTCGGGCGCCAGCAACCTCCTCCTGGGACAAAACGAAATGTCTGAAGCCTCCGTCACTCTCAACGGCTACAGCGTTCAATACGGCCGTCAAGCGGGCGCCCAGGTCAACTACGTCACCAAGGGAGGCACTAACCAAATTCATGCTGACCTGATCTATAACTTCAACAATCACCTCTTCAACGCCAACGACTATTTTGCAAACGAGGGCGGCACACCTCGTCCCTATGCAGTCTCCCAGCAATGGGGAGCCGACATCGGCGGAGCCGCCATCAAAAACAAACTATTCTTCTATTCCGACTCCGAGGGCATCTACTACACTCTCCCCAGTGTCGGAACTGTCGTGTTCCCCTCGGAACAGCTCGAGACTTACATTCTTGGCAACATCGGCGCTGCGCAAGTCCCCCTTTATCAAAAGGCATTTAACATATACGCGGCTGCTCCGGGCGCAAAGAACGCTGTCCCGGTCACGAACGGCAACGGTATCCTGCAGGACAGCACCGGCAATCTCGGTTGCGGCAGTGTTTTCAGTGGGACCACCGCGCCGAATGGCGGAATCTTCGGAAGTACCGTCAGTTGCGCCATGGCATTCCAAGCCAGCGGTTCTAACACCAACAAAGAATGGCTGGAAACCCATCGCGCCGACTGGAACATCAACGACAAACAGAAGATCTTCTTCCGCTTTAAGGGCGATCACGGATTCCAGCCCACCGGCACCAGTCTGCTCACCCCAACCCTGAACGAGCAGAGTCTGCAGCCGCAATATGAAGGTCAGATCAACCACACCTACGTGATCTCTCCCACCATGGTGAACAACTTTGTCGGTTCCGTGCTCTGGTATAGCGCCTACTTCGGCCCAGCCAACGCCACTGCCGCAGCAAACTTATTCCCCACCTACTTCTCCATCGGTGGCGACGGCTCCGGCACCAATAGTGGTGGCTTCTATCCCATGGGCATTAACTGGGCTGGTTTCCCGCAAGGGCGTACGTAGGCCAGCTGCAATTGACCGATGACTTCTCTGTGATTAAGGGAAATCACACCTTGAAGTTTGGTGCCAATTTCCGCCGCAACCGCGTCACCGATTTCGGCTATCAATCGGGAACCACGGGTTCCTACTACTTCGCAAACCTTCAGGACTTCGCCAACGGCGTTACCAACTCAAGCGACAACGGCAACAGCTACTATTATCAAAAGTTCAGCCCGCTCGACGCTGCCCACATCCGTCTTTACAACATTGGGATCTACGCCCAGGACGAGTGGGCCATCAAACCGAACTTGAAACTCACCTACGGCATTCGCCTCGATCGCACCGCGGACCCGCTCTGTATCGATAAGTGCTACTCTCTTCTGACGGCGCCCTTCACGTCGTCTGCCTTCCAGAAAGGCGTTGACATCCCCTACGACAGTTCCATCAACACCGGTTTATCTCACGCCTACTACAACACTCCAGCCATCGTCCCCGACCCTCGCGTCGGTTTGGTTTGGAGTCCAAAGGATGCCCACGGCTTAGTCATTCGTGGCGGCTTCGGTGTCTTCTCCGATCTGTCGCCGGCCTACCTGGTCTCCCAGGTGTTCAACAACGCACCCTACCCATACTCCGCGGAAATCTACGACGGTTCCGTTGTGGGCACCATCGGAGTTCCTGGCAGCGCAGCCCAAACAGCTCAATCACAATTCAACACTTTCAAATCCGGCTTCTTTGGCGGCGAAACGCTCGCTCAACTGCAAGCTTCACTGCCATCCTTCAGCCCCTTCAGCTACTTCTCCATTCCGCAAAAATTCAACACTGCAACCTATGAAGAGTGGAGTTTGAGATTCAGGCACCCATTGGCGCCAAGAACGTACTGGTTGCCACTTACAGCGGAAACCACGGTTTTAATCTGCTAAATGCTAACGGATTCGCCAACGCTTCCGCCACGGGCTTCGCGGGTCTACCCACGGTTTCCCCAGATCCCCGATTCAATAGCGTGATCCAACTCCAGACCAATGGAATCTCGAACTACGACGGCTTGACGGTGCAATACCGCCGCTCCTTCGGTTTCGGTTTCCAGGGCCAGATTAACTACACCTGGAGCCACGCTCTCGACGATATTTCCAATGGTGGCGCCTTCGAACCCTACTCCTTCTGTTCGGGCTGCTCGCTTTCCACCTTGGCTAACCCTAACCTGGCCGCCAACTATGGCAACGCCGATTACGACATTCGCAACAGCTTGTCGGGCGATTTCGTCTGGGATCTTCCCTTTAAATTTGGTGACAAGAAGCTCCTGACCAATCTCTTGGGCAACTGGACTCTTAGCACCAAATTGTATTTACGCAGCGGAACGCCCTTCAGTATAATTGACAGCGCCCTGGCGGGAAGTCTCTCTCCTACCATCGGCGGAACTATGCTCGCAACGCCTGTGACGACTATCCCGGAAACCTGCGGCGCCAGCGCGGTCAATACGGCTTGCTACAGTCTTTCGGACTTCCTTCCCTCGAAGTCTGAGACCGCCTTCGCTCCCGTCGGACGCAACGCTCTCCACGGACCCGATTACTTCAGCACGGACATCTCTCTGTTCAAGAACTTCAACGTGACAGAGCGTATGACATTGCAGCTTGGCATCAATGCCTACAACGCTCTGAACCACCCGAACTTCCAGAATCCAAACGCTGATGTCGCCGGCTCGGGCTTCGGCATGATCACCTCCACTGCGATCCCGCCCACTAGCGCTTATGGAGCTTTTCAAGGATCTTCTGTTTCGGGGCGTGTGGTTGTTCTCACCGGACGGTTTTCGTTCTAATTCGTAGAGCCAGCAGTACTCCGCAACTTTGGTACTGAAATAGCGGCCATTGGAAGCCCCAAAGGCCGCTTTTTTGCGTTATCGGTATTTTTCCCAAGTTTGGGATTGACTCCCTAATTCAAATCAGTTACAGTTGCCAAATAGTTCGATTTCAATTCGTATGCTGGCGCTATGTTCGGGCCATCGGAAACAGGGGAGTTTTCAATGCTCAGAAATATTTTCGTTGCAGCGATATTGTCGTTAACTGCAACCTTTTCTATAACGGCGCAGTCGGTCCAAGGCGTCGTAACTGGAAATATTACCGATGTGACTGGCGCGGTCGTGCCCAATGCCGACGTCACGCTGATAAACGAGGGCACCACCGTCGAGCAGACAACCAAGACTGAAACTAATGGAAGCTATCGCTTTCCTCTGGTTCCTCCTGGTGTATATACTGTGACGGTCAAAGCGAGCGGCTTTACCGATCGTGAGATCAAAGGCATCATAGTAGATGCCAGCAGCACCGTACCGGTCAGCGCCACGCTTTCCGTCAAGACTTCAACCACTACATCCGAGGTGTCGGAAGCAACTGCGCTGGTGCAGACGGCGAGCTCCGATCTCGCCACCGCCATCGATACGAGAACGATCGACAGTATGCCGCTGCTTACGCGAAACGTTTTCGACTTGGCTTTTGCCGCGCCCGGGGTTAGCCAAGGCATGAACTTTCAAGCGGCCTCAGGCGGCGCGCGCGAGTCGGGCACCACTTATATGCTGAACGGCGCCGACAACAACGACAATTTCAGCGAAGGCAGCCACAACATCACACCGCCGCTGGAATCGGTGGCCGAATTCACCATGCTCACCAACAACATGAGCGCAGAATACGGCCACGCCGCCGGAGCCTTGGTCAGCGCTGTTCAAAAGTCTGGAACCAACATCTTCCATGGAGCGGTGTACGAGTTCAATCGAAACACCGATTTCAACGCTGCGGACTTTTTCTCAAACCGCGCCGGCGAAACGACCAAGCCGGAATACATCCGCAACCAGTTCGGCGGCGAGGTGGATGGACCTATCCTCAAGAACAAGACGTTCTTCGAGTTTGCTTATGATCGAGTAGACATCCATCAGGCCACAACCCTAGTCAACCAGGTTCCCACTAGCAGCGAACTGTCTGCCATGGAAAGTAACGCCGGTCCGATCGCCAAGGGCTATTTCCAAAAGTACTCGCCGCTCAGCTCCAATGCACTGTGTCCCGCTGAAGCGGTTAACGCTCCCGATGCCGTGGGCCACATCGGCTGTATCGTAGAGGCCGACCCGCAACTCACGGGCCAAAATTCATATGTCGGCAGAATCGAGCACAATTTCAGCGAGAAGAATCGCCTCGCATTCACCGCTAATTTCCAGTGGTATGGCTACAACGACAAGTACGGCGGCGGCTATGCGACGGCCGCGCAGAATATTCCCTTTGTCGATGATGAGCACTACCACAACCTTTCGCTGATCGATACTCACGTCTTTAGCGCCACGATCGTGAACGAACTGACCATTGCGCATAACCGCCATTACTCCAAAGACCTGGAAGGAAATGGTACTAGTCCTGGCGCGGAAGTCATCATTGACGCCGCAAACTACGATTACTTGGGCTTTGGCTACGGCCCGTATGAAGGCGGCTTGGTGGAGGGCTTTGTCCAGGACCGCTGGCAGCTTCAAGACAACGTGGCCTGGACGAAAGGCAAGCACTCGATGAAGTTCGGCGGCGGTGGACAGTACGCCATTCTGTACCGCAACTGGGACTTGGGCAGCCCCGGAGAATACGAATTTGCCAATACGACTGGACCTACGCCGCAGGCGGACGGCGTTCTTGCCTCAAACGGCACCATCTTCAGCAGCACGGGCACCGGACAACTTGCTATTGGCAACGACAGCAACTTCCAGAACGATTACCCGTACTATTCGGAGCTGTCGGTGAATCCGTCCACCGGTACCGCCGCCAACGCCTACCGCCACTACATCATGAAGGATGTGAATTTTTTCTTCAACGATAGCTGGAAGGCGAGTAAGCGACTCACGCTGAATCTCGGCTTGCGCTGGGAGCGCTATGGCGCGCCGACAGAGGCCAATGGCATCATCGCCCAATTCACCAACCTCAGCACGGCGAGCATTGCGGACATTGCTAATGCGCGTGTGAATCCCGTTTCCGCCTTCTGGAAAACGCCAAACATAGACTTTGGCCCCCGCGTAGGTTTTGCTTACGATGTGTTTGGCGACGGCAAGACATCATTGCGCGGCGGT
>PMSX01000362.1 GCA_003167495.1 Bryobacterales bacterium
TCCGGCAAAACAACCGGCAAAAGCCAATCGGCAATCCCCCCAAAAACAGGACTTTTTACCGCGCCTGCCTATATATTTTAAGGGGCGGTAAAAAGTCCCCCAAAATCGCCTCGTTCCCAACCGGCAAAAATCGCGGCAATCTGGACCAACTGGCGCTCAGATTCGTCGCTCGAAACGCATCCGTGCACTCACCAGCCGCCCTGTCACTCAAGCCGTCTCATCCGCCGCCGCTCGGCGCTTCACCAGCCGCAGGCTCGACTCAATCTCCCGCGTTCCGTGCACCACGGTCGCCGCTTCGAGTTTGTTCAATTCCCGCCGTGCGATCTGGGCCCACGTACTCGTCGGGTCGAGCTTCAAGTACGCACGCCAGTGCCGCAGCGCCCCCATCACGTCGCGCTGGCTTTGGCTCAACAGCGCCATGTTGTAGTGCGCGTCCGCGTAGTTCGGATGAATGCGCAAGGCCTCGCGATAGTGGTGCAGCGCACTCGGTTGATCGCCCTGCTCGTCGTACAAATTCCCCAAATTAAAATGCGCCAGCGCGTAGTCCGGATCGATCTCCAGCGCCTTCTTGTAGTGGTCTTCCGCGTCGGCCCACGCGTGCCCGTTGAAAAACACTGTCCCCAAATTCACCAGCGCGCCCGCCGATCGCGGGTCCAACTCCGCCGCCTTCTGGTACGCCTCAATGATCGCCTCAAACCGCGCGCCTTGCTGCTCCAGCTCCAGCGCATGTTCAAACCAGCGGTCCGCTTCCAGCTTGTTCCGCAGCTTCGCCGCAATGTGGTCCGCGTTGTGTTGCGTCCCCGGCAATTGCAGCAGCTTGCTGATTTCTTCTTCGGCAAAATCGAACAGCAACTGCCCCGAACCCGCCTCCAGCTTCTGCCGCCCAATCTGAATCCGCACGCGCCGGCCCTCCGTATAAACCTGCACGTCTTCGCTCAGTTCGGGCGAATCTCTCAAATACCCTTCCAACGAGTCGAGCGCCCGTTTCAACAACCGCGGATTCGCCTTTTCGCTGCGCAGCCGCACCAGCCGCTTCAGTTTCAGCAAATCGCGGAATTTGTATTGGGAAAGTTCGGGAATCAGCCGCTGCCGTTCCCAGCTGCGAAGTTGGCGCGGCTCAACCTTCAGCAGCCGACAAACTTCCTTGCGGGTGAAGGCTCCGCCCGCTTCGCGCTCCAAGGCTGGAGTTGGATGTTGCGAACCCTCCCGCACCACACCGAGAATCATAACACTGGTGTGGCGAAAGCCGTTGATGGTACAATTTTGGCCGTTCAAATCGCACCTATCCCCTTGCAAACCAAGCGGTTGACAGGACCAGCCGGGTATCTCATACTAAAAAGGTCCGATATCGGTTCCCGCAGTATGCCTTCTAGCAGCACAAATCGGGGTGCCCACCAGCAAACTCTGGCAGAACTGCGCACCGGCCAGCGTTGTATTCTGGATCGGCTCGACTTACCCGAAGATATGGCTCGGCGGCTCATGGAACTGGGTTTTTTGCCGGGCAATGAGATCGTTTTGGGCCGCAAAGCGCCCGGCGGGGGTCCTCGGGTATACCGAGTCGATGGCTCGGAAGTCGCCCTGCGTAGAGAAACCGCCGCTCGCTTGTACGTGCGCCGCGATCCGGAATCGGATTTAATTGTGCTCCCATGAGTAGTTGCCACGGAGACACGCCGCAAGCGGGTCTCTTACCTAATCCGAGCATCCAGCCGCCCCGCCCGCCTGGGGAACGGCCAATCATCGTCGCCATTGTCGGCCCTCCAAACTCCGGCAAGTCTACCCTGTTCAACCGTCTCACTGGCCTCCGTCAAAAAGTCGCGAACTTCCCCGGCGTTACGGTTGAACACCGCATGGGCAAGGCCAAGCTCAAGGGCCACCAGGAAGTTTTTCTTGTCGATCTGCCTGGCGTCTATAGCCTCACGCCGCGCGCCGAAGACGAACAAGTCACCCACGACGTCCTCAAAGGCGCGCGCCCCGATTTCCCGAAGCCCGACGCTGTCATCCTGATCCTTGACGTCACCAACCTCGGCCGCAATCTCGTACTCGCCGCGCCGGTTTTGAGCCTTGGCCTCCCCACGCTTATCTTGCTCAACATGGCTGACGACTTGGCGCAGCGTGGCGGCAAAGTCGACATCGCCGCTCTCGCGTCCGAACTGAAGTCGCCCGTCGCACTCATCAGCGCCTCTAAAGGCACCGGAATCGATAGCATCCAGCAGTTTCTCCTCGGCACCGCCGCGCGCCTCAACGCGCCGCCGGCCCGCGTTGAACTCCCGGTCCTGCAAGACGTGCCCGAGTGCCGCCGCTGGGCCGCCAAGCTCGGCAAACGCGCGTCCTATCGTCCGCCCGCTCCTCCCATTTGGACCCGCCGGCTCGATGGCGTCTTCCTTCACCCCGCTGCCGGTCCGCTTATTTTCGCCGCTATCCTTGTCACGGTTTTTCAAAGCATCTTCACTTGGGCGAAACCCGTCATGGATTTCTTGACACTTAAAGTTGGAACCTCCGGCGTCTGGATGAAACAAATCCTGCCGAATTCGCCCTTGAGTTCTCTTCTGATCGACGGCGTTTGGAAGGGAGTCGGCTCGGTTCTTGTCTTCCTGCCGCAAATTTTACTGCTCTTCTTGTTCATCGGCATCCTCGAGGATTCCGGCTATCTCGCTCGCGCCGCCCTTATTGCCGACCGCACCATGGCCAAATTCGGCTTGCAAGGCAAGTCCTTCATACCGTTACTTTCCTCCTATGCGTGCGCCGTGCCCGCCATCATGGCCACCCGCGTCATCGAAAACAAGCGCGACCGCATCGCCACCATCCTCATCGCTCCGTTGATGACTTGTTCGGCCCGTCTGCCCGTCTATATTCTTCTCATCGCGGCCTTCATCCCGGACACAAAGCTGCTCGGCAATTTTCTTTCGCTGCAAACCGCCACCATGCTTGGCCTCTACGTTCTTGGTTTTGTGGCAGCCATCCTCACGGCCCGCATTCTCAAATCAAGCATTCTCAAAACTACAGGCACCAATTTCGTTCTCGAGATGCCGCCTTATCGCTGGCCCACCGTGCAGTCGCTTTCTTTGCGTCTGGTCGATCGCGCCAAAGTCTTTCTGCGGCGCGCCGGAACCGTAATACTCTTCGTCACGATCCTCCTTTGGATCATGGCGCATCTTCCGCTCCAAGGCGGAAAGATGCCGTCGCTCGATCATAGCTACGCAGCCTCTCTCGGCAAGGCGATTGAACCGCTTATCAAGCCCCTCGGCTTCAACTGGAAAATCGGCATCGGCCTCATCAGTTCTCTCATCGCTCGCGAAGTCATCGTCAGCACCCTCGGCACCATCTACGGCATTCAAGGCGATGAACATTCCCTTGGCCTCCAATCCGCCTTGCATCAAGACCTCAGCACCGCCGGTGCCATCGCCCTCCTCATCTTCTTCGCGTTCGCCATGCAGTGTTTCTCAACTCTCGCAGTGGTAAAACGGGAAACGGGCGGCTGGCGCTGGCCGGTGTTTCAGTTCTCTTATATGCTTGTGCTGGCGTATTCTGGTTCCTGGTTGGCCTTTCACATCGTCCAATACTTTCTCCGATGAACAACATACATAACGTAGTCATTCTCGGCTCTGGTTGTGCCGGGAATACGGCAGCTATCTATACCGCGCGCGCCAGTTTGAAACCGCTAGTGCTCGAAGGTCATGAACCTGGCGGCCAGCTTTCCATAACCACCGAAGTCGAAAATTTTCCCGGTTTCCCCGAAGGAATTCACGGTCCCCAACTTATCCAGAACATGAAACAACAGGCCGAGCGCTTCGGCGCCACTTTCGAAACCGGCCGCGTTGTCAAAGCCGATCTGTCCAAGCGCCCTTTCACGTTGGAGACAGACCACGGCGCCTCAATTCAGACCCGCACGCTGATCGTCGCCACCGGTGCCTCCGCCCGCTGGCTCGGCCTGCCAAACGAACAGAAACTCATCGGCCACGGCGTCAGTTCCTGCGCCACTTGCGATGGCTTCTTTTTCCGCGGCAAAAAAATCATGGTGGTCGGCGGCGGCGATTCCGCCATGGAAGAAGCCAACTTCCTCAGCCGCTTTGGGAGCGAAGTCGCTCTTGTCCATCGCAAAGACACCTTCCGCGCTTCG
Organism: Bryobacterales bacterium; assembly: GCA_003167495.1. Taxonomy (GTDB): domain Bacteria; phylum Acidobacteriota; class Terriglobia; order Bryobacterales; family Bryobacteraceae; genus Bog-105. Next base: position 4,118 of record PMSX01000362.1, read on the forward strand.
AAAATCATGTATGACCGCGTTGTTGCCAATCCCAAAATCAAGCTCCTCACCAACACCGTCGTCGATGATATATACGACGTCGGCAAAAACGAAGTCACCGGCGTCAAACTCCGCAACCTGAAAACGGATCAATCCTACGACCAGGAAGTCGCCGGCTTTTTCGTCGCCATAGGCCATATTCCCAACACGAAGCCTTTTGCTTCTCAAATTGATTTAGATCAGGATGGCTACATCATTTCCCACGGTGGCGCTCGTACTAATATCGAAGGTGTCTTCCACGCCGGCGATGTGCAAGACCGCAACTACCGCCAAGCCATCACCGCTTCTGGGGCCGGTTGCATGGCTGCGATCGAAGTAGAAAGGTTTCTCGAAGCCGAAGGTCACTAGGATTTTCCCGACCACTGCAAATCTCGTTGACTACCCACAAATGTAGTGCTAACCTAAAAGAAAAAAGACATGACAATCGGCGTCCGTCAGGCAAAGACAGAATTAACCAAACTCATTACCGCCGCACTGGAGGGAGAAACAATCGTGATCACAAACCATGGCAAGCCACTTGTAAGACTAGTCCCGGAAGGCTCTACGCCTTCGAAGAACAGGGGCTACGGTTGCCTCAAGGGTGCCTTCGAAATCCCCGAAAACTGGGATCAATCCGACGCTGAAGTCGAAGGCTTGTTTGAACACATCCAAGACCTCAAGAAGTCCGGCCGCTACACCGACGATAGATGAAGCTTCTGCTCGACACAGGCGTGCTTCTGCGCTGGCTTAACGGCGATCTCATTCCCAAGCGTGTGGTAACACAAATCGAAAAAGCAGAGTCGCTGCTCGTCAGCATGGTCACACCTTGGGAACTCACCATCAAGACCACTCGTCATCCAACTCAGAAGCTCATCACAAGTACCCAGCTCTCGTCGGGCCTAACGCAGATGGGCGCTCGCCTTCTGCACGTCCAACGTGAGCACATCGAACGCTTAGCCTCGCTGCCGGAACACCATCATGATCCGTTTGATCGCATGATCATCGCGCAGTCCATCGAAGAAAAGTGTATTTGTGTTTCAAGTGACTACCGTTTTCCTTTATACAAACCGTCAGGTTTGGACTTGCTCTGGAAATAGCCGCCCAGTGCTAGCATGAAGGTGCAGTGAAGCTTCAAGACGCAGTCCGGCTTGCAAAACACGCCGCCAAACATGCCAATGCCGATAACGCGAGGCGCTTCACAAATCACGTGGTTCCGGAAGTTATGCGTCCCGCCCGCGTGGTCTGGAACCAAGCCATCGGCTTCCTCTTCTTTGTCTTAGCTATCCCCGCCGCGCTGAAAGGGATTCAACTCTATCGCAGCCTTGCCGACAACCCCAAGGCCAGTTTCGGCATCGCGATCTCGGTAATCTTCGTTGTTGTAATGGTTAGCTTCGGCGTCTCTTCATTCATCAAGGCCCGCCGCATCGCCTCGCGCGTCAATCGCTACTAGATTTACAAAGCTGCTGGCATAGGCAACCCGCACTTGCCCAATGCTTTGGCAATCAAGCCAATCGCTTCTGGTTCACTCACCGACCGCGCGACGGAAGTTTCCAGAATCAGCATGCTGCGAGACCGCTCGAGCATCTTCTTTTCCCGGAAAGATAGGGGTTTCGTCATCTGGATGATCACGAGTGCCTTAAACACTTCGGCGATTTCCAGCAAACTGCCGCCTTTCATCTTGTCGGAGTTTTCCTTGAACCGGTCTTTCCAGTCTTGGGCGGAACAAGGCCGGCCCGCGGACAGATACGTCAAAACCCGGTTGATTTCGCTGGTCTTCGTGACTTTGCGAAGTCCCACGTCTCCAACATGCGAAAACGGAACCATCACTGTCATCCGATTTGGTGAAAGCCGGAGCAAATAAAAGCGCTCCAACTGACTTCCGAAGGCACGCGAACTAATGTTCTCGATCGTACCAACACCGTGGTTTGGGTAAACCACCTTCTCACCGACCTGGAAGGTCATGCACGGACCTCTTTCATCGATCTGGAATAACGTCTAAGCCTGAAAGGAATGGTAACGCCGTGTAAGGATTTCGTCAAGGGAAAAATGCAAACGTATCCGAAAACCGGGTGTATGCTACTTAAACGATTAAATCTGACGATTGGGGGCGAATGTGGCAGATTGTCACCTTGGCGAGGTGTATACCCTCTCCGCAAGGAAAAGCGGACGTTGCGCGTTGCAAGTCCGCTTCCAAACAGCATAAACCTTAATGAATCCTACAGAATATCGGCTGACCAATTCTCCAAGATGCCTTTGACCTTCTGGCAAAATTGATCGGCAAGGGCACCATCGATCAGGCGGTGGTCAAAGGTGAGAGCCAGATGAGCCTGGGACCGGATAGCAATGGCATCGCCGTCCACGACGACAGGTAGTTTTTCCACTGCGCCAACGCCCAAGATGGCCACTTGGGGCTGATTAATGATAGGCGTAGCAAAAATGGAGCCAAAACTGCCGAAGTTGGTGATGGAGAAAGTTCCACCCTGGACTTCGTCGGGCTTCAACTGGCGCGAGCGGGCACGGGTAGAGAGATCAACGATGGAACGCTGTAAGCCGGCCACATTCCTTTCGTCGGCGTTGCGGATGACGGGGACGATGAGTCCGCCATCCAATGCGACCGCTATACCAATGTTGATGTCGCGATAGTAAACGACGTTCTTCCCGTCGATAGACGCATTGAAAATGGGGAAGGCGCGCAGCGTCTCGGCGGTGGCGGCGGTCACGAATGGCAGAAACGTGAGAGAAAAGCCATTGCGCGCGTGAAATTCGTCTTTCGATTTGGCCCGTAGCTTGGCGATTTTGGTCATGTCCACTTTGTGGACGGTGGTGACATGAACGGACGTGTTCATGCTGGCCACCATGTGCTCGGCGATCTTTTGCCGCATGTTGGACATGGGCTCAACGCGTGTTTTCGGCTGCTCGGCTAAGGGCAGCGGCGCGGGGGCCGGGGCTGGCTGCGGAGCAGGCGCCGCTTGGGTAACAGGAGGCGGCGCGGGCTGAACCGGCGGTACGGACTGAACCGGCGGTACGGACTCGACCGGCGGTACTGGGGTAGGCACCGGAGGAGGAGCGGCAACAGCAGCGGGAGGCGGCGGGGCAGGCTCGGG
>PMSX01000336.1 GCA_003167495.1 Bryobacterales bacterium
GCGGCCGTGGCATACGACGCACTACTTGGGTTAATGCTGGAACGAGCGGCTTCCGGCTCAGGTGCCCCCACTGAAGATTCAGCCACAACCATCACCGGCACTGGCTGTTGGATACCTTTCCCAGCAGAATTAAAGGCGCTGTCCCCTCCATCGGGAGTTGCTGTCGCCGGCAGCGGATCGGGCACGAGGCCCATCTGCTGCATCCCTTCGAGCGGAGTGACTTCCGTACCCGGAGGCTGTTGTTGAACGGGCATTTGTGTTATGGGGGCAGCGGCTTGCGGTGCCGGCGCGGGCCGCGACATATGTTGCGAGTTGTTCGCTGTCATGCCTGATGTCAGGGGCATCTTGGGATTGTTGGTGGGGGGTAACGAGTCGGCCTGGCCACCAGGAGGCGGTAGTTGTGGAGTTGCCTGGGGAGCGGGCCGCGCCGGCGTCACCGGTTCAAGTGGGGCTGGTGAGACTTCCGCGGGCTGTTGCCTACGTTCTACGCGAACCAGCTTTTCGGTGCCCGCCAAAACGCCTTCCGCCAGCTGATCGTCCACCGCGACTCCCCGAATGATGTGAGGAACCAGCGCAATTAGAATGTCATCTTTCGCGAGACTTTTTATCTTTGTGCCAAACAAATACCCCAACACTGGAATATTCGACACACCTGGCAACCCCGAGACGGATAGAGAGTTGGTATCTTGCGACAAGCCGCCTAGTAGGGTGTATTCACCGTCGCGCATGCGAACGTCCGCTTCATTTACCTGCTGGCCAATGACGGGCTCCGCTATGCCGGCGATTGTGTCCGTGGTAACGACACTGGAAATTTCAACTTTGATGTGCATGCTGACGTCATTAGGGCCATTCACGTGGGGTTGCACATCAATGTTCACGCCGACGTCGATCTGTTGAAACTGAGTGGTGGCGTACGGAACCGCTCCAGGCGTGGCTACCGCGGAATTCAGCGATCCGGACACGTAAGGAATCTTTTGACCAATTTTCAGAGAGCCTTTGCCGCCATCGGTTACCCGCACTTGGGGGTTGTTCAGCAGATGTGAGCGTGCATCCGACAGCAGCGCTTGCGCCACCGCACCGGGCAGCGTTGCAGAAAATTGATTGGTTGAAAGCTTGCCTAGCTGGGACAAGGCAATGGTTCCGGTGCTTGTTGAAGATGTCGTCCCGGTTGTTGTCGTAGTAGTGGGAGCTCCAGGAGTAACGGTTAGAAGATTTCCTTGCAGGGCGGCTCCCAGAGTTTGCGTCACGCTTTTGTTCACCTCGACAACCAACACGTCGATCAAAACCTCTGCCTTGGGCCGGTCTAAATCATGCACCAGTTTTTCCACGATCGCCATAGTGTCGGGCGTTCCGCGCGCGATGATCGCGCTTTGGCTGGCAACCTGGAAAAGCCCGGTGTTTAGCTTCGAGCCGATCCGCACGCCGTTGAAAATTTCGGTAAATTCAGCGGCCGTGCTGGCATTTTGAACATAGAAGACCTTGACGACTTCGTCCTGATACTCCTGGCGCTTCGGCTCGCTTTCCTGGGTTACGAAAATCGCATTGCGGCTTATCGGTTTCCAGAACGTATGCGTCACCAGGGCGACATACTGCAGCGCCTCTTCGAGCGTGGCATTGTTCAAATCCAGATTGAAGTTTCGCGTCGTGCTGCCCAGCGTGTCGATACCTGCCGGATCGAACAAGACATTGATGCCCGCCAGTTTGCCGATACTCTCGTAAATCACTCGAGAGGTTTGGTTGTTCATCTTCAAGTTGCTTATCTGATTGTTAATCGGCCGCAATACGGGCGGGCCTTCGAGAGAATTGATACGCCGTTCCATGTCGTGCCGCGCTTGTTCCGCCGGCGTCAGAATCACCGTGCCCTCGGGCGACTTGCTCTTCTTCTTGATCATTTCATCTGTCTGCATAATCATTTGCAGAGCAAGCTGCGATGACGGATCTGTCATCAAAGCCTTCTGAAACTGGACCTGCGCCGCATCGAGTTTTTGCTGCTCGAGAAGCTTGCGGCCTTGGGCTATGTGCTGTTCCGAAGCCTTACTTCTGCCGCGCTGCGTAGCGAGCAGATAAGCCGGTTCACGCGGGTCTTCTTGAAGGGCCTCCTCGTATAAGGTGAGCGCACCATCATAGTCTTGCGCGGCCTCTTTTTGCTGGCCTTGTTTTAGTAACTTGTCACCCTTTCGAGTGCGAGCATCCACCGGCGGCGTAATCAACGTAGCGGCACAGAGGGTCGCGGCTATTTGCCGCCATGAATTAGGGATTCTCACGATCAGTTCTCAGGCTAAGCTAGATGACACCCTATAGGCAATCCCGTAAGGGTTAGGGTGTTCCTTTAAGGTACTACTCCCTTTCGCCTTAATTTCGCTCCCCGGTCTTCTAATAACGTTAGGATAGCGCGACCTGCCGCCTCAAGCGCCACTGTTTTCAAATCTTTGACGCATAGACCCTACATCTCGTGTACCTTCTGTGAAAGGATTAGGAGAAACTGGAAAATAAAGGCGAAAAATCCTTGGCCGATCAACCTACAATTAAAATTCTCAGCGACAACCGATCTGCCGGCCATGACTACGATCTATCCGACCGCTACGAGGCTGGCTTGGTTTTAACGGGGACCGAGGTAAAGGCCGCCAAAACCGGCAAAATCCAACTTAAGGAAAGCTACGCGGAAGTAGCTGAAAACGAAGCTTGGTTGATGAATGCCCACATCAGCGAGTATTCCCATGGCAATCTGATGAACCACGTCCCGGTGCGCAAGCGCAAACTGCTGCTGCATCGCTCCGAGATCGAAAAACTGCGCGTTGAAACCCGAGAAAAAGGTCTGACTATTGTCCCTACCAAGCTTTATTTAAAGGCCGGCAAGATTAAAGTAGAAATTGCCGTTGGAAAAGGCAAAAAGTTTCACGATAAGCGCGAAGCCGTCAAAGCGCGCGAGATGCAGGCCGAGGCGAAAGCCGCCATGGCTCGCCGCGCCCGTCAGTAAAGGGAAGTCTAGAGCCAAGAATGCAAATCAAAATTGAGAGTGCTCCAGTCGAAGAACTCAGCCTGGACGCGCTGGCTGTCATCTGTTTCGAATCCAATGAAGACCCTCCTCATCTGTTGGCCAGGCAAAACGGCTGGCTCGATGAAATTCTGACGTCCGGCGAGTTTAGCGGCAAGCTTTACGAAATCGCCATCCTGCATCGCCCACAAGGGATTGCGGCGAAGCGGCTCGTGATTATTGGCGGTGGCAAGCGCGCTACTTTCAGCTCGATGGAGGCACGCCGTGTCGCCGGCAGCCTGGTTCGGGGCCTGAAGACGAAGGGTGTGCACAGCGTTGCTCTTTTGCTGAGGCAAGCCGACGGGCCCTTCATCTCCGCCGTCGTCGAAGGCGCCATACTCGGTGACTGGGAAGCAGATAAATACAAATCCGATCCAAAGAAAAACGATAAGCGCATCGACACGTTTGCGCTTTCTGTGGACGGCGGCATGACGCCCGAAGCCCAACTCGCCCTTGAACAGGGGCGCGTCATTGGCGAGGCCCAGAACCTTACGCGCGATCTGGTCAACGAACCGTCCAACAAGCTCGTTCCTGCCGACTTGGCAGCGGCGGCGCGCTCGATGGCTTCCTCTTATGACCTCGCATGTGAAGTTCTGGATACCGAAGCCATGGGGAAACTCGGCATGGGTGCGCTGCTTGGCGTCGCGCAGGGCAGCAGCAACGAGCCGTTCTTCATCGTGATCAGATATCAGCCTGCCGACCGGTCGGGCAAACAGCTTGGCAAACCAGCGGGCAGCGACCATCTGGCACTTATTGGCAAAGGCGTGACCTTCGATACCGGCGGCCTTTCGATCAAGCCGTCCGAGGGCATGGAAAGAATGAAGTACGACATGGCCGGCGCGGCTGCCGTTATTGGCGCGATGCGCGCAATCGCCCAACTGAAGCCCGCCATTCCGGTGACGGCTTACATTCCAACCGTGGAAAACATGATCAATGGGAACGCGCAGCGCCCCGGCGATATCGTCACGGCACTCTCGGGCAAGACCATTGAAGTTTTGAATACGGACGCGGAAGGCCGTCTCATTCTGGCCGACGCCCTCACGTACGCGAATCGCAACGGCGCTACGCACATTGTGGATGCCGCCACGCTGACTGGAGCTATCGGCGTCGCTTTGGGCCACCACAACATGGGTGCCTTCACCAATAACGAAACATTCTTGGCGAAGTTCATGGCCGCCGCGCGTTCGGCCGGCGAAAAGGCGTGGCAATTGCCGATGGATGAGGAATACAAAGATTATCTGAAATCGGCCTTCGCCGATTTGCCCAACATTGGCGGCCGCTATGGCGGCTCGATCACCGCTGCCTGGTTTTTGCGCGAATTCGCCGATCCGACTCCGTGGGTTCATCTCGATATCGCTTCCACCGCTTGGCTGGATGAAGGCAAGGCTTGGCTGTCTAAAGGCCCGTCGGGGGTTGCCATGCGCTCGTTTGTTCAACTCGCGATTGACTGGACGAGCTCTTCTTAAATCACCTTCTCGCGGTCTGAATTCGGTTGCGGTATACAATTCTTTTGGTCCACGGAGGGCTAAATGCAACTTCGAGTTCTGGCATTTGTGCTGGCGGGCGGCAAAGGAACGCGCCTTTATCCACTGACTAAGGAACGCGCGAAACCGGCAGTGCCATTCGGCGGCCGTTACCGCATTATCGATTTCGTTCTCAGCAATCTGATCAATTCCGGCATTTTTTCGGTTTACGTGCTCACGCAGTTCAAGAGCCAGTCGCTGTTGCAACATTTGCGCGAAGGCTGGGAGGTGAGCGGTCTGCTGAAAAATCACTTCATTATTCCGGTTCCCGCGCAGATGCGCTCGGCGCAGGAAGATTGGTATCGGGGCACAGCGGACGCCATCCATCAGAACATCAATTTGATCCAGCAGGCCGATCCGCATGTGGTGGTGATCTTCGGCGCCGATCATATTTACCGCATGAACATCCGGCAGATGATCGAATATCACGTGGAAAAGCGTGCCGGTGTCACCATTGCCGCTATTCCAGTTCAAAAAGAGTATGCCTCCGAATTCGGCGTGATCGAAACCACCGATGACGGCAACATCATTGGTTTTCACGAAAAGAAGGTGCACGCGCCGACCATGCCCGGCGATCCAACGCGGGTGCATGCATCGATGGGCAACTACATTTTCTCGACTGATGTTCTGCTGCGTGAACTGCTGGCCGATGGCCGGCGCGAAGACAGCACCCACGATTTCGGCAAAGACATTCTGCCGTCGTTGATTGGGCGCGCCGATATGTATGCCTACGACTTTCAGACGAATATCATTCCGGGTGACCCGATTGGCTCTCCGCAATACTGGCGCGATGTGGGAACGTTGGATGCCTATTATGAAGCGAGCATGGATCTGCGCGCCGTTTCGCCGGAACTGAACCTTTACAATCGCCAATGGCCGCTGCGGACGGCGGGCTACTTTGACGCGCCGGCTAAATTCGTGTTTGACGAAGAAGGGCGCCGGGGCATGGCGATCGATTCGATCATTGCCGGCAGTTCCATTGTCTCGGGCGGCAAGGTGACTGGCTCGGTCTTGGGACGCGGCGTTCGGATTCACACCGGGGCAACGGTAGACAACTCGGTGATTTTCGACAACTGTGATATCGGCCGCCGCGCCAGGGTGAAGCGCGCCATTCTCGACAAGAATGTGAAAGTGCTGCCTGGAACGGAGATCGGCTACAACCTGGAGGAGGATCGAAAAAGATATCACGTCACCGAGAGTGGAATCGTGGTGGTCGAAGGGCATCACACGACCGTGGATATTGCGACGATTCAGGTGTGAACGATTGGTTCCTTCGGAGAGGGCGAGCGAGGCGGATTGCGGGGCAGTTTTGCCGCGATTTTTGCCGGTTGGTGGAGAGCCGATTTTGGGGGAGTTTTTGCGCTC
>PMSX01000261.1 GCA_003167495.1 Bryobacterales bacterium
GATGTCGAGACCAAAAGCTTCTTCAAAAGCCATCACCAATTCCACGATGTCGAGGGAATCGGCGCCAAGGTCATCGACGAACGAGGCGCTGGGTTCAACCTGGTTTTCGTCCACACCAAGCTGTTCAACGATAATTTGCTTTACTTTATCTGCTACCGGCATTTAAATTATATTCTCCTGTGCTACCAGGTGCGCTGGCTGGCACTTGCCGCGCCATGCGGAACCCAACTCACTAAGCTACCGCATCGCCCCCAAAAAAATCGCGGGCACCCGACAGCTTTTCCTGGCTGCGTGCCAGGCCCTACAAGATTCTAGCGGATTGGCTCGCCTAGAATGAAAGATTGCCGAGTCAGCGCGTTATTTATCTGCATGGATTCGCGTCCAGCCCACAATCCCGCAAGGCGCAGTTTTTTGCCGAGAAGCTACGCAATGAGGGGTTTGCGGTGGAGGTTCCCGACTTGGCTGCGGGCGATTTCGAACATCTTACGATCAGCGGGCAATTGGTTATCGCCGAGCGGCTCGTCGCGGCAGGTCCAGCAGTTGTCATTGGATCGAGTATGGGCGGTTATTTGGCGGCATTGTGCGCCGCACGACATCCCGACCAAGTGCGGAAAGTAATCCTGCTGGCACCCGCTTTCGGCTTTCATGAGATTTGGAGGAAAGAATTGGGCCAGGAAAAACTGGAGGCGTGGAGAAAAAACGGGACAATGCCGACCTTTCATTATGGGGAAGGTAGAGAAATGCCTTTGGCGTTCGGTTTGATGGAGGACGCGGAGCGGTTTGAGCCTTTTCCGGAGATCCGCCAGCCGGGATTGATTTTTCACGGAGTGGACGACCCGCTAGTACCCATTGCCCAATCGCGCAGCTATGCGGCGAACCGGCCGAATATCCGTTTATTGGAATTCAAATCCGGCCACGAGCTAACGGACGTATTGGACGATATGTGGCTGGCTGCTAGAGAATTTGTGTTAGGCGGCGGATTGTAAAAATTTCGTAGAGGTTTGCGTTAACATAGCCTTCGGTAGCGTTGCGCGGCTCCGTTGCCGCGGGAATTGGGTTAGACTAGGGGTAGCCGGTAATTAACGGGAGAGGCAATATTCTTTGCAACTGTGATTTTCGGTATCGCGTCCTACCCATGAGCATAGTGTGACCGCAATAATGTCGAGAGCGGAGTGTGCCTTTGAGCAGCAATGGTAGAAGATAAGGAAGCGGCAGGTAGAACGATGGAGCCTACAACAGTTCAATCAGATTCCCATTTGGACAATCTCCTGGTGGCGACGAGCATCGAGCTGCCCTGGTACAAGTCAATATTCAAGAATATTGGCGAGCTCCTCAACCCGCCGAAACTTCCACCTTTGGAATTGACGTCGAGACCGGTATCCGACGCCGAACTAGGCGATCTTGCCAAGATTGAAGAGCCCTGGTTCAAATCGCTCATAGGAAACATAAAGGATTTCGTCAATCCACCGAAGCTGCCGCCGTTGGAGATTACTTCCAAATCCGTGGAGGTTCCGGAGATTTGGGGAGCGTACGGTGACGGGCAGGGGCGTTCGGGTGTCGTGTCGGTTTTGATTCACGTCGCGGTTATTTCCCTGATGTTCTTTGTATTCCAAACGCCGATTGTTCAGAAGAAGGTCAAGCAAGTGACCGATCTTTACTTCCAACCGGTGCCGGAACTTAAGCCTAAGCTACCGAAAGCGGCGGATAAGGCCGGCGGCGGCGGCGGCATGAAGGACTTGAAGCCGGCCAGCCAAGGTGAGGCGCCCAAGTTTGCGCGTAGGCAGTTCATACCGCCCGCCATGGCGATTCCGCACCCGCAATTGCCGGTTGTCCCCACTATCACGGCGGAGGCACCGCAAATCGTTGCCGACCAGTATGGCGACCCGTTGAGCAAACTGAATGAAAGCAGTTTGGGCCATGGCAACGGATCGGGTATTGGTAACGGTAACGGAGACGGCTATGGCCCAGGCGACGGCCATGGAACGGGGGGTGGCGCTTATCACATTGGCGGCGATGTGTCGGCACCGCAACTTATTTCGAAGATCGAGCCGGAATACTCGGAAGAAGCTCGCAAAGCGAAATATTCAGGTAGCGTTTTGCTCTCGATTGTGGTTGATTCAAGCGGCCTGCCGCGTGACATTAAGGTTGTGCGACCGTTGGGTTTGGGACTTGACCAGAAAGCGATTGAGGCTGTGATGAAGTGGCGTTTCCGGCCTGGGATGAAGGGCGGCCGGCCGGTTGCCGTCCAGGCTCAGGTGGAAGTTAGTTTCCGGTTGCTGTAAGAGGCTAGAGCTCCCGCGCTTCGTCTCCGCATCTTCGCACCACTGATGGGCGATGGCTCCTAATTCAACCTGCAGCCTGCCCTTCCGGCAACAGTACTGCATCGGCGATTTCAGCGGCTGGACACAAGACGATTGCAAACTAAGTGAATGGCGTACCCTTATTCGTTGAGGGAGGTCAACTTTGCCTAACAAGAAGGATGCCCTGATTGTTTCGGCCGTGATAGGCGTGTTTTCGATGGTTTCAAGCGCGGCCCCATCGACCGTCGCATTCGCCCCCTCTCCTTCCTCCGTCGAAGCATATGATTTCTTGGAAGTTGTTATCAACGTCGGCACTCCTGATGCCGGCAATCCTTTCACTGACGTAACCGTGAGCGGAAACTTTTCGGAAGCCTCCGGCGCGAAGCAGTGGCGCGTGGATGGATTTTGCGATTCACTGGATGGCTCGCTATACAGAATTCGTTTCGTGCCGCCAGCCGCTGGTGATTACAGATATAGCGTGACGTTTCGTCAAGGCGCTTTCGAAAAGGACTTCGGCGGAAGCTTCCATGCCGCCGGCAGCCATCGCAACGGCCCTATTCGCGTCGATCCCCAATATCCTTGGCATTTCATTTGGGAAGGGACCGGAAAGCACTATTTCTTCAGCGGCACAACGGCGTACTGGCTCACGGGATGGAAAGACGAGCGTATCATCAACAGCAGCCTTGACCGTCTGCACCGCCTGAAAGTGAACCGCCTTCGGGTGACGGTGGCCGGTCGAAGCAATCTGTTTTTCGGAGAGCCGGTGATGATTGGCAACAACTATTCGAACCTTCCCACGCCCTGGGTCGCTGAGCGCCCAAATGATTTCACCCACCCTGGCTTCGATTACACGCGGTTTGACATTCCCTTTTGGCAGAAATTTGAGCGCATGTTACGTCACGCGCGAGATGAGGACATGATCATCTCAGTTGTCTTCGATATGAACGACAACAAAGTCCACCCAGCCGCCGGCAGCGAAGATGAAAGGCGATTTCTACGCTATGCGGTTGCTCGATTCAGCGCTTTTACGAACGTCACCTGGGATCTTGGCGACGATCTGGAAGGGTATCGCGATGATCAATGGGCTCATGAAACCGGAACGTTGATCGAGCAATGGGACCCATACCGGCATCTGAGCACGAGTCACCCTATGAAGACCGTCCATCAAGACCGTTGTTCGGATTGGTTTGGTTTCACTTCCTATCAGGATTGGTCTCGCGAACAACACGCCTTACTGTTGGCTTCACGCGAATTGCAAAAGAAGTGTGGAAGAATCATTCCGCAAACGAACGAAGAATATGGATATGAAGATCACTATCCGCTTTGGGCTGCGCCTGGATCCGATTCGGCCGATGTTCTACGGCGAACCGCGTGGGACATCGTAATGGCCGGAGCCTATCAGACGGCAGGCGAGACTTGCAGACGCGGTACGAATATTTATCCTGACACCGGAGGAGGATGGATGAACGGCCGAGGTGACGACACGATGACCATGTTCCTCGGCTACGGCCACATGGTCGACTTCGTCACGAGTTTTGAGTGGTGGAAAACAGAGCCGCATGACGAACTCGTCAATAACGGCAATTACTGTCTCGCACAGCCAGGCCAGACATACGCGGTGTACTTGCCGAAAGGGGGTAAGGTCACGGTTAAGCTCGAACCGGGTGCGTATGACGCCACCTGGGTTTCCGCTCTTAGCGGCGATAAAGTGCCTCTTCCGACGGCGGAAGGACCGTCCTGGACTTCGCCAGAGACACCGGACACCAGCGATTGGGCTCTGTTGCTTCAACGAAAACCGTGACAGCGATTTATACCGCTGAAAGTAGATCTGAGTATGGCAACTTATTCGTGCGGGCACTCTACGATGCGCGAGTGCTTTGACGTTGAATAGAGCGTTTCACTCTGCGCGCAACGCTTCGACCGGATCGACCTTAGCTACTTTCCGCGCTGGCAGGTAACTGGCGAGTGCCGCGGCTAAGATCAAACCCGCCGACATTTCAGCGTATATAAGCGGGTCGGAAGGGCTGACGGAAAAGAGCAGCGCTTTCATCAATGGTGTCAGCGCAAGCGCTGCGGCAAGCCCACAGCCGCAACCCACAGCGGACAGAATCAGGCCGCTGCAGACAAAAGCAGTTGTGACCTGAGCAACCGGGGCACCGAGGGCAAGCCGGATGCCGACTTCCCGCGTCCGTTGCGAGACAGCGTATGAAATGACGCCGTATATCCCCACTAACCCCAAAAGCAGCGCCATGCCACCCGCAATCGCCAGCAGCAGCAAAGTGAAGGATGTACGCGCAAGCGAGTGATCATAAAACGTTTGGAGCGTCTCGGTGTTGGCAAGCGGAAGCTGCGGGAGGAGACTCCAGAGCGCATTCTGAGTTTCGGTCCGCAGTGATATGGATCCAGCGCGCGGCGTACGAATTACAAGTGAAATGTAGCGTTGCATCGACACTCGGTCGCCTTCAAAATTCTTCTGAAGCAGCGGCCAATAGACGATTGTGGGCGCGGGCTTGTCCACTCCGTCTGAGTGCTCATCGGCGACCACCCCAATGACCTCACGCCAGTCGTCTGAATCTCGCGAACGGATGCGTTTGCCGAGTGCGGTTTCCGATGTTCCCCAAATGTCGCGTGCTGTATTCTCGGAAACAATCGCAATTGTGCCGCCGTTATAGATGTCAGCCCAGGTGAGGTCACGGCCAGCCAGCATTCGCTGCCCTATTGTCGCGAAGTATCCCGGCGCAATCCATTTGTAACGACGCAGTGGAGCAATCGTTCCCTCGCGGTAAGTTTTGTCCGCCGCGATTGCAGGATCATTTGATTCTCCGCCGCCCATCGGAACAGACGTGGTTATAGAGGCTGAAAGCACGCCGTTGACGGCCTTTACCTTGTCAAGCATTGCCTGTTCCATCCGCATCACGCGTTCAGGCTCCTTAATCTGTTCATCCGGGATTTCGATTGTTACGGTCTGAACCTCGTGTGCGTTCCT
>PMSX01000005.1 GCA_003167495.1 Bryobacterales bacterium
ATCATAACCTCGGCGCTCTCAAAAAAGCGCTGCGTTTACGACCCACTACGAGCTTTCGACAACCTCGGCCAAGCGTGCACCGTATTCGGGATTCGCTGCGTCCATCGAGACGGGGAGGTTCCCCGATGCACGGTGGTCTATGGATCTGCGCGATCCTTCTTGGTACGTCCGCATCCGTCAACGAACGGATGACCGTTTCGATCTGTACTTGGGGACACTTGCCGGAAGCGGACGTAGCGGCCGGCGAAAACACCGCACACTCGCTGTTTCACTCCGCCGGAATCGACGTCAAGTGGGCGCCGTGTGAGGCCGGCCTGGAAGGGGACGAAGCGGCCCAACAGCACTGGTTCACTTTGCGGCTCCGTGATGGTGAGTCGTTTATACCTGCTCCTTCGGGAGCCGATCGGACTTTGGGCGAGGCTTTCCTTTCCGAGGATGGCGATGCGTACATCGGAGAAGTGTATTATCAGCCGGTTCAGGCGCTGGCCGAGGCTCACAACGCGGAGGCTACGGTTCTGCTCGGGTATGTGATCGCGCACGAGTTGTGCCATTTACTGCTCGGCGGCAAACATAGCCAGCAGGGTGTCATGCGGGCAGCCTGGGACTCGAGCGATTTGGCGCGTATGAACCGGGGAGGCTTGAAGTTCAGCCCGTCGGAGAGTGCCCGCATGCGCCGTGTTCTAAAGGGAACCGGCGCGCACTGAAGAACTCTGGTGGGCGGCAAAGACCTTAATCGGGCGTATTCGCTCCAGGTCTGCCATTCCAGCGGTGTTCCAGTGTTCCAGTGCGATCTGAATCTCCACGACATCGGAGTGTGATATCCTTCCAGGTGCTTCGATCCACGGAGGGCTTTTGCAATGAATAAAGTGTTTCTCGGTCTCGTCTTTTCTGCGTCGTTTGGCTTTCCCATTCTAGCCGCTCTCAAACCGGCCGATGCGGCGCCCGATTTCTCGGCTCAGGCTTCGTTAGCCGGAAAAGAGTTTACCTTTTCACTTTCGGAAGCTCTGAAAAAAGGCCCGGTTGTAGTTTATTTCTATCCCTCCGCTTACACCAAGGGCTGCGATCTCGAAGCTCATACATTCGCGGAAGAGAAAGATAAATTCGATGCGGCCGGTGCCACTATCATTGGCGTGTCGGCCGACAGCATCGCGCGGCTCGATCTGTTCTCGGCAGACCCGGATTACTGCGCCGGAAAGTTTCCGGTGGCCTCCGATCCCGATCGAAAGATTGCTACCTCGTACAATCTGACAGGGGGCAGCCCAAAAGCCGGCATGAAGGACGTGCGCGGCGCCGACATCGATCATGACTTTATTGAGCGTGTTACTTTTGTCATCGGCAAAGACCACAAGATCGTCGCCACGCTTTCATCCGCGAACGACAAGCTCTCGCCTGATCAGCATGTCCGCAAGGCATTGGAGATCGTGCAAAATCTTGCCTCTAAATAGGGCGGCAGCCAAGTCCGGCATCGAATAACGCTATCGCCGCAAGTTTTTTTGTCGCCCGCCCCCGAAGGGACCTGGTTTGCGTCGGTCTGCGTGTGCACAGCAGGCTCCGGCGCACAGCCTGTGCCTCTGGTGGTATCGCACCCACCGCTGTTTCGCACTGCTTTGCTGCTGGGTTCAGGTCATAATGGTGCGGTGCCTCCCATGGACCTTGGACACGTATCGGCCGCCTGCGCAGCGGCCTTTCTGGCCGGTGCCATCAATTCCGTCGCTGGCGGCGGCACGCTTGTCTCTTTTCCCACACTGCTTTGGCTGGGCGTGCCATCCATACCTGCGAATGCAACCAGCACCGTCGCCATCTGGCCCGGGTCGCTGGGCAGCATCTGGGGATTTCGGCGCGAACTGGCTCAGGTTGATCCGAAAATGCGCACTCTGGCTATCGCTTGCATGGCAGGCGGCGGCGCGGGGGCGCTACTGCTGCGCATCACGCCCGCATCTCTGTTTGATCGGCTGGTGCCCTTCCTCATCCTGTTTGCCACAATTCTGTTTACTGTGCAAGCACCCATTCAGGCAAGGCTTCGCGAACGCACCAAGCGCCCAGGAACCGCTGAAATCTGGATGCCCCGAGCCGCCGCGCTTCTGTTTCTAATGGCGGTCTATGGCGGCTACTTCGGGGCCGGAGCCAGCATCATGATGCTGTCGGCGTTGGGCATTCTGGGCATGACCGACATTCTCAAGATGAGCGCGCTGACCAGCTTCTATGCGCTCTGCTTCAACGCGATGGCCGCATTAGTTTTCATTTCAGCCGGCATGGACTACTGGCCATACGTTCTCCCCATGGCCATAGCGGCCACCATCGGTGGATATGGCGCGGCCGGCGTCGCTCGCAGGATTGGGCGCAGCGCAGTAAGAAGATTCGTCATAGCCGTTGGCTTCACAATTTCGGTCGTTATGCTGGTCCGCGCTTTTTAGGTTATGCTCGGAAGTCCACAAACCGCTGAGCCGTGCATAATGCCTACGGTGAATCATTCACAAACCCTTACCGGAACGGAGCGCCCCGTTCATCTTAAAAGCTCAGCTTGGAAGCGTTTTGCTTGGTCTTCTTCGTGCAGAGCTTCATAGATGGCCACTAAATCCGTGCGCGCATTTTTGAGCC
>PMSX01000393.1 GCA_003167495.1 Bryobacterales bacterium
AGGCGGCAGAGGTTTTGATAACCGGTGCGGTTTTCGGCGAGGAGGGTGAGGCGGTAAGTAGATTTGTTTTGTTGGACGGCGTTGATTTCTGCCCCAATAAGAGCGCGGATGCTGTGTTTTTTGGCGGCGTGGTGGAAGCGCGGGGCGCCGTAAACGCCATGAGCATCGGTGATGGCCATGGCGGGTTGATTGAGAAGCGAGCAGCGGGCAGCAAGGTCTTCGGGTAGAGATGCGCCTTCGAGGAAGGAGAAAGCGGAGCGGGCATGAAGCTCGACGAAGGGCACTACTCCATTATAGGCGAAGAAAGGGCGAAATCATTGCCCAGTGGTGGCGATCAACACGCCATATGGAGCGATGGTGAACTTCGGTGAAGACGGCGCGATTGCTTGTGGGCTCGCCATTAGTATATGGCGAAATTGGGGCCATTCGCCGGGCATTCCGGTGATTTGAATTGTCTGTTGTTTTGGGCTGGTATTCAAAACAATCAATGCCAGGTCGCTTGCACCTGACGTCCGGCCGAAAGCAAAAACGTTTGGATTTCCCGATTCAAGGGGTACATAACTGCCGTCACGAAACACCGAATTATCATGCCGCAGCTTGAGCAGATTCCAGTACCAAGAATAGATGGACTTGGGATCTTTCTTTTCGCTCTCGACACTATAGCGGCGATAGTTGGATTCCACGGGCAGCCAAGGTGTGCCCTGAGTAAAGCCGGCGTTCAATCCTGCATTCCACTGCATGGGCGTTCGTTCTCCGTCCCTATCGTCGGCGCGGGGTCGCTTGGGGCCGACGGGCACTGACTTGAGTCCGCCGGCGGGCATGGTCTCCATACCGATTTCTTCTCCGTAATAGAGCAGAACAGCGCCACGCTGAGCGAGTGTGAGGGTGGCAGTAAGTTTGGCAATCTGGTCGTTATGCGTTCCGTCTCCAAAAACGCTCCACTGGCGCTGGTGATCATGACTGCTGAAGAAGAAAACCGGCGTCTGACCTCCCAGTTGGAGCTGTGCGGCATCGACTTGTTTCTTGAATGTTGCCGCGTCCAATGTGGTGAGATTTCCGAACAGGAAATCCATTGGGAGTTGGATTTCGTCATGGTTCCTCCCATAGACCTTTGCTAGATCTTCAATCGTGGCGGTGGAGGATTCGCCCAAGAGGACAGGGTCGCCGGGATAAGTGTCCATAATGCGGCGCATTTCGCGCAACACCTGGTGATTCTCAGGGCGGCCCGAGTTGTATGGCTCAAGCGCCGCGGGTCCGCCCGGCGCCGGTGGATTGAAATCCTCCGGAAAAGCCGGGTCTTCAAAGAGATACGGGGTGGCATCGAGGCGGAACCCGCTGGCGCCGTGATCGAGCCAGAACCGCACAACCTCGAACATGGCTTTACGCAGTTCAGGGTTCGCCCAGTTCACGTCGGGTTGTTGGGGGAGAAAAATGTGGTAATACCACTGCTCGGTTTGAGCATCCCATGTCCACGTGTAACCTCCAAAAATGGAGGTCCAGTGTGTTGGCGGTTGCGTTGGGCCGCCGCCACTTTTCCAGACGTACCAGTCGCGCTTCGGATTGTTGCGGGAGGAGCGCGATTCTTTGAACCAAGGATGTTGATCGGAGGTGTGATTGACCACGAAGTCAACGAGGATGCGAATGCCACGCTGTTTTGCTTCGGCAACAAGGTGGTCCCAATCCTGCATGGTTCCGTATTCGGGAGCGACGTTGACGTAGTCTGATACGTCGTAACCGAAGTCGGCGTTGGGGGACGGGAAAAAAGGGGTAATCCAGATGGCGTCGACGCCCAAGTCCTTCAGATAATCCAGTCGGGAGGCGATGCCGTTCAAGTCGCCAATGCCGTCTCCGTTGGAGTCCTGGAAGCTTCGCGGGTAGATCTCGTAAATAACAGCGTGATCGTACCAATGGCCGGGTGCGGTTTGGGCTGAAGCAATGTTAAGAGACGCCAAGAGTAGAAATAGCTGCTTCATGTGACTCATCGTATCGTGAGAACTTAGTGGCTGCTGGCGCGTTTCATTAGCCAAGCGCCTGACAAGCAGATCAAACCACCGACGACTGAGAGCAGCGCGACTTGTTCATCACGCACGACGACTCCAAGCACGAGCGCCACGACTGGGATGAGAAAAGTGGTGCCCGAGGCGCGTGCGGCACCGAAGCGCCCCGCGGCGGAGGCCATGAGCGCGTTGGCAATGGCTGTGCCGAACGCTCCGAGCGCGAGCAGCGATAATAGCGGCACAAGGGTCCAATGAGCGGCGCGCAGATCCGGAATGCCAAGCGGTGCGGTGAGAATCAACCCGACGGCTTGTGCGCGCCAGATGACAGGCACCGAACCGTATTTGAGTTGCAAGGCTCGTGCGATGGTTAGTGCGATGCCGTAGGAGACGAGTGCCGCCAGGATCATGCCGATACCGATGGCGCTGCTGTGCCCTTCGTTCATGGCCGGTAATGCGATCAGCACGGTTCCGGCTAATCCGACAGCTAGGCCGGCGGTAACACCAGACGAGGGTGCGCGGCGGGCGACCAGGGATGCAACAAGCGTGGCGAAGAGAGGGTTGGCTCCGTTCAACATGCCTGTGAGTGCGGAGGAAACGCGCTGTTCGGCGAAAGGAAACATGCTCAAGGGAAAGGCAAACCACAAAATGCCCAGCCATACGACGGAACCCCAATCAGCGCGAGCGACCGGTTTGCGCGCTGAAGGGAACAATGCCAGGGTGAGAAAACCGATGCAGATGCGAAAAAAAGTTACGCCCTCGGGGTCGACAGCACGCAGACCTTCCGCGATGAAAAGAAAGGAAGCGCCCCAGATGAGACCCGGAATGATGAGCAGCAACCGGCCGGTGTTCAAACGCTCTTATCTTGGCACGAGCGCCCGCCGTGCTATAACGAGGGTTCGATTTTATGGCTGGCCCAAGAACTATGCAATTGCACCCCTCGGTGACGGAAGAGAAAATGCGCCGTTTCGCGGCGGGAATCAAAGTGCTGCTGATGGACGTGGACGGAGTGCTGACTGATGGGCATCTGTATCTGGTGCCGGGCTCGGACGGCAAGCTTGTCGAAACGAAAGGATTCGATTCGCAAGATGGAATCGGGCTGCGCTGGTTGCGCTGGTTCAACATCCGGACGGGCGTGATTAGCGGCCGCGAATCGCCTGCTACGGCGGAGCGCGCGAGTCAAGTAGGCATGACCTGGGTTTTCCAGGGGCACATCGAAAAGATACCGTTGTTTGAACAGGTGTGCACGGAGGCAAAAGTGGATCCGCGTGAGGTGGCCTACGTAGGCGATGATTTAACCGATGTGGCGATCATGCGACGGGCAGGGCTCTCGTTTGCCACAGCGAATGCGAGGCCGGAAGTGAAGCGATGTGCGTCGGCGGTGACGGCGACGTCGGGCGGTGCGGGCGCCGTGCGTGAAGTAATCGAGTTGATTTTGAAAGCGCAAGGTCACTGGGACGGATTGCTGAAGAAGTATGAGGTCACCCTGTGAGCGACCAAGCCGGAGACAAAGTGGGGGTTGTTCTGTCGACGGCTGCCGCGCCGGGTGTATTGCATCAATTGACAGGAGTGATTGCGCGGCACCAGGGAGATATACGGTCGGTATCCATTATTGAAGACCGGCCCACGGACACGCGGATTTACTTCGAGCTGGATTTGCCGGGCACAGTGGATTCGCTAGTGAACGACTTGCGCTCGCTCGACGTGGTGCATACCGTTACACTCGTGCAGTCGCTGCAGAAGATCTATGGCAAGCGCATCATCATTATGGGCGGCGGCGCACAGGTGGGACAAGTTGCGTTGGGAGCGATTTCAGAGGCCGATCGGCATAATATCCGAGGCGAACACATATCCGTGGATACGATTCCGCTGGTGGGGGAACTCGCGCTGGCGGCGGCAGTGCGTGCTTGCCGGCGGTTGCCGCGGGTGCGGGCATTGGTGCTGGCGGGGTCTTTGATGGGTGGGGATATTGAACTGGCCGTGCGCGAGGTACGGGCGGAGGGGTTGTTGGTGATCAGCCTGAATATGGCGGGGAGTGTGCCGGACGCATCGGATTTGGTTGTGACCGATCCAGTGCAGGCGGGAGTGATGGCCGTGATGGCGGTGGCGGATACGGCGAAGTTTACGGTCGAGCGGCTGAACCGCCGGGTTTTCTAAGCTCGCGCGATCCTATACCTGCATTTCGGTTTGGCCTATGTAAGAACGTCGCGCTTCATCCGACGAACTAAGAGTGCGGGTGCGGAAAGTTCAAAAGTCGTACGTCTGGTGCCTGGCCATGTTCGTCATGGTTGTGTGGTTGGACGCATGCAGGTCAGGACCGCGCATTGGGAGCCAATCGGTAGTCCCCATTGAAAAAATCAAGGCCGCGTTTCACGGCGAGCACGTCGACCGAGTACGCTTTCAGGGCGTCGTGACTGTTGAAAATCTTAACTTCGGGTTCTTCGTCGTACAGGATAGTACGGCTGGGATTCGAGTGCAGCCTTCCCGTTTTATTGAGAATTCACTGATAGGCCACCGCGTCGATATCGTTGGTTCCTTGCCGGCGGGATACGATACCGAGACAATTTCCGATGCTTCCGTCAGGGACTTGGGAAGCGCGAATATGCCCGCGCCGGTGAAGATTGCCGCTAGAGAATTGCAGGCGGATACGTTCGACGGCAAGCTTGTGAGCTTGGCGGGGATTGCGCGCGCTGGCTTTGTAGATGGGGGTGGTCAGCTTGTGATTCCTCTGCGCGTGGATGGTTTCGAAGTCCCAGTGCGCTTTATGAACGATTGGGGAATGAGCGGAGAACAGTTCGCGGATGCCGAAATTCGCGTGACAGGCGTGGCTTCGACGGGCGTCGATCTTAAAGGCAAGCTCATCGACCTTACGATACTGGCCTGGGATGCGAAGGCGATACAGCTGCTGCGGGGACCGCCTGACCCGCAATCTCTGCCCGTGCAAAGTCTTAAGAGCATCTTGGACTCGCCGGGCGCGCCTCCTGAGCGTCGTGTGCGGCTGCAAGGCAGAATTGAGAATCCTGGCGATGCGGAAGGTCTTCGTTTTTCGGATTCCTCGGCCTCGGTTGTAATTTCCGATGCGGGCGGGTTTGATCCGCGCTTGGCCGGACGGCTAGACGTGGTGGCATTTGTCAACCGCGGCAGCGGCGCGTGGACGCTGAGTAACGTTAGGCCGACCTTCGCAGCGAACGCCGCGGCTACACAAGTGAAGTCGGCTGCGATCACGACCGTTGCGGAGTTGCACGGGCTCAGCGCGGAGGATGCCGGGCGGCGGCGACAGGTCTTGTTGGATTGCGTGCTCACATACTACGACCCGACCTGGCAGATGGCGTTCGTGCAAGATCGCTCGGGCGGCGTTTATGTGTCAATGCATGGGATTGGTAATCTTCCTCCCCTTCGGGCGGGTGACCGGGTACGGCTGCGTGGATTGAGCGGCGCGGGTGATTTCGCTCCCATTGTTCAGACGCCAACCTTCGAGTTTGTCGAGCACGCGAGCTTGCCGCCACCCGCTACTACGACGGCCGAAATGATTTTTTCCGGCCAAGCTGACAGCCAGTGGGTTGAACTCGAAGGGATTGTGCAGAGCCTGGGTTTCGAAGGGAATCATCCTAGCGCCAAGCTGTCTTACGGATCGCACAACTACAAAATCCTCTTCCCGTCCTCAGTGGTGCTGACGCCCGAATGGATTGACGCCCGGCTCAAAGTGCGCGGAGCGGCTGGAACCCTGTTCAACGGCAGACGGCAAGTCCTGGGGATACAGTTATTTGTTCAAGGGCTTGATCAGTTGCAGCGGTTACCCGATCCCGCATCCTCGGGCGTTGCGGGCGCGGCGCAGATCACGGTAATTAATCAGCTACTGCAGTTTCATCCCAATGAGGTGCCCGGGCATCGGGTTCACCTCCGTGGAAAGGTGCTGGCGACTAACAGGCTCGGACCGACCTGGATCAAAGACGATTCCGGCGCGGTGGCGATTCGCGAACATAACGAGATTTCGCTGACAGGCGGCGATCTTGTGGATGTGGTTGGATTCGCGGTGGCCGGAGCCTTTTCAGCGGATATTCACGAAGGCGTTATCACTAAGCTCTCAAGCGCAGCCCCGGTAAGGCCAATCGACGTGACACCGGAGCGCGCGCTGTTTCAAGGCGTGGATGGGCAGTTGGTAAAACTCGAAGGCCGCCTCATCAGCGAGCACCAAAATGGCCGGGAGCAGTCTCTTTTTCTGCGCAACGGAAAAGCCACGTTTACCGTGCGTGGAATGGGGAATCTGCCGGCTTATGAGATTGGCGCCGTCTTGCGGTTTACCGGGATTTGCACCGTAAGCGCGAAGCAGTTCCGCGGCGTGCTGGTTCCGAACTCGTTTGAGATTGCCGTGGATTCACCGGCCGCGGTGGAGGTGATCGAGAAAGCACCTTGGCTCACCCAGCAAAGAGCTTGGCGAGCCCTGTTCGTCACTTCGCTGTTGATTGCGGCCACTATGGTCTGGGTCATGATGCTCCGTCGAAGGGTGAGCGGGCAGACTCGGTTGATTGAACAGAAGCTTCTTGAGGTGGAGAAGCTCAAAGCGAAAGCGGAAGCGGCCAGTGACGCCAAGAGCCAGTTTCTCGCCAACATGAGCCACGAAATCCGAACACCCATGAACGGAATTCTGGGGATGACGGAATTGGCGATGCAGGCCGAGTCGGCCGAAGAGCAAAGGGAATGTCTTTCCACTATTCGGTCGTCTGGCGATTCCTTGCTGTCCATACTGAATGACCTTCTAGATTTGTCGAAAATTGAAGCCGGCAAGTTTGAAATCGGGCGCGCTCCGTTCTCGTTACGTGAGTTGGTAAAGGAGTCGGGCAAGGTATTTGCGTTCCGGATAAAGGAAAAAGGATTGCATTTTGAATCTAGCGTTGCGGAGTCGTTGCCGGATCTGCTCATGGGAGATGCGCTGCGCCTGCGCCAGATCCTGCTTAACTTACTGGGTAACGCTGTGAAGTTTACGCAGGAAGGAACTATTGCACTGACAGCTGCCGGAGAGCGGGACGGAGATAAAGTTCAGCTGCGGTTGGCCGTGCGCGATTCAGGTATCGGCATAACGCCTGAAAGACAGAGTCGGATCTTCGATGCATTCCATCAAGCGGACGAGTCGATTGCGCAAAAATACGGCGGTACCGGGCTGGGCCTCTCGATTTGCCTGAAATTAGTGACCCTGATGGGCGGCGTGATCGAAGTAGCGAGCGAATTAGGGAAGGGAAGCACCTTTTCGGTGGTTGTCCCTTTGCTGGTCCTACCGGAGGAACCGCGGAATCTCGGGGAATCCTGCGTTGTGCCTCAAACTGTTGTGGCGCCGTTAAGCATTCTCGTGGCCGAGGACAATCCGGTCAATCAAAAAGTTGCCGCGAGACTCTTGGAGAAACAGGGGCACCGCGTCACGATTGCCGAAAACGGTAAAATCGCGTTGGAAGAGTTCCAGCGTGGATCCTTCGACTTGATTCTGATGGACATTCAAATGCCCGAGATGGATGGTCTCGAGGCGGCCAGCAACATCCGGCGGATCGAACAGACCAGGAAGACCCGAATTCCCATCATCGCGATGACGGCTCAAACGATGACCGGCGACAGGGACAATTGTTTTGCGGCCGGCATGGACGGTTTTGTCTCGAAACCGATCCGTTTGCCGGAGCTGTGGACGGCAATTGCGACGGTCAAAACTCCGGCCACATGGTAAGTCAGCCGAAGGACTACATTGTCCATTTCGCGTTCAGGGCGAATTCCCGCAAGAGAACACTTTCTGTTCCCGCCTGGGCAGGCGAATACAGACGCAGGTAATGTGCGCCGGATTTTGTGATTCGGGGCAGTGTCACGTCAATAGTGTCGTGCCGGATAACCGAGGTCCCTTTCCAAACGATTGAACCCTTGTTATCGGCAAGTTCGATTTCGATGGCTCCTGCATCCAAGCCAGCCGCGTTCAGATGCATATGAAGCGGTCGCCATTCGGACACGATGGCCGTTTCGGTGCCGCGGTACGCCGAGATAGTGACGTCGCGAGGAAGCGAAAAGAAGAAGAACGCCCCGAGGGCTGGGGCGGCGCCCATAGCGGCGAAGGACCATCTCGGGATAGGGAACTTCCAACCGCCAAATGATTCGACACGCCTTTTCGACTTCCGATCAGCTTCCAGTGTTTGGAGCGCTAAACGGGTAGCGGCGATCTGGATTTCAAGAATCTCGAGTTGTTCAACGCAATACCCGCAAGCGAGTACGTGCGTTTCCAGATCCTCCATCTCCTCTTCGGCGGACATGCCTAGAAGGAAACGTTCTAAAGCTTCTTCACTCGGATGCTCACGGTAGGTTTCGTCCATAAGTTAGTGCGGATTTGAGTCCGCCTCTCCATATCAGAAAAGTCCCGTCAACCCACCTGTGCTCTCACTAAAACTGAGAAAATTCCGCTTGAAGCAAGCTTTTTCTTACCAATCTCTCCGAATTTTGCCTTAGCCCTCGATTTTAGCAGCCGAAATTGGGTTTCAGTGAGGTCCATCTCACGGCAGATCTGCTCTTGTGGCTGTTCTTTGAGATAAAAGCGAACCAGGATCTCCCGATCCCGATCGGACAAAGCCGACAGGGCGCTTTCCATGAGCTCGGCTTTTTGACGGACCATGGCTTCCTGTTCGGGATTCTGCTTGCGGTCGGCCACAGTGATGCCGGTTTCGATGTCAGCCTGCTCGCGCCGGTTATGAACGGCTTGTTCAATATAGGCGGCCACCTGGCGGCGGACGACGGTGCGAACGAAGCCCATGAGCCGCTCGGGTTCGCGCAAATCGCCTCGGCGAATGGCATTGACAACAATTAAGAATGTATCGTGAACCTTATCCTCCAGCTCCTGAGGCCCCAATTGGCGGCACAGGTAGTAGCGGATGCCGCGGCTGAAGAGCTTATAAAGTTGCTCCATGCCGGTCTCTTCGCCGGCTTTAATCTGGGAAACCAGAATTCCCCATTCCACTGGAGAATATCCGGGTCTCGAGGCCTTATCTCTGGTCTCTTGAGTCTGTTGTTGCGGCTGACTGCCGTCCTGAACGGGTGCGGGACAGAGTTTGGATTGCGTTGCGACCATTGAATCTCAACTTACTCCTTGGAAATAACTGAATATGCCGCCCAATACGAAGGCGAGCTCGTATAGCCGCGGCCATGCTGCAATTCCACTTGAGTCCGAGCTAGGGCGAACGCGGCCCGTTGGCTCAAAGTGCCGGTGTTTGCAGCGCGTAAATGGCTATAAAATAGAGAAAAGAAACGGCCTGAATCGTCTGGTGTCGGCCAGGAGCTGGCTATGACCGCTTCCTCGCCAGCTAGGAGCCAAGCTCGGCTTAGTCCTAGGAGTCCGGCGCTGGGGACGGTTTTACCCTGGATCGAAGAACATCCGCTGAGCACTACTAATGTGCCGGGCAAGCGAAACGTTGCTATGGCCTCCGGCGTGAGCAGTTCCGGGACTCCATCCTTTGTCAGGCTGAGGGCCAGGGCTGCTTCCTGCGGACTGTCTGGCGGACTCACTACGTGGACTGCGAAATGAAGAATTTCTGGAGGGGAATCCAAAGCTTTTCGTAAGCTAGCCGTTGAGGCTTGAAGCCCATCCAGAACCTGTTGATTCTGAAGGCCACTTTGTTGGGCTGAATTGCGAACTTCCTGGCCGCTGCCCGCCAAACGAGCAAGCGTAACAGAACTGGCTTCCACCGGGGTAGCATCCCAACCTGGTTTGCGGTTGAGTCTGGTGTCAGCTAGGTTGTAGATTGGATCGGCGATGCCCACAAAGCGTTGATCCGGAGATTTACTCTTGGGTGAAAGAAGCAGGAGTTCGCTCGGCAGGAAGCGCAGGCTGTGTTTTTCCAGGATCGACGCGCCGCCTCCATTAGACGAAGGCGTAGGTAGCGCGGCGAAAGGAATGCCGCCGAGCAAAGCACCATCGGCGACGATGAGCCATTCCGGCTTTTGCGTAAGCCGGTCAGGCAAGACGCCAAAAAGGGCTCGACTGAATACTTTGGCGGAATCTTTAATGGCAACACCGGCTCCATTGCGCACCGCGTTTGTGAACTGCGCGGCCTCGTATTCTAGTTGCCCACGGCCATCTATTTGGTAAAGGTTCACTTGATCTCCGGTGATAGCCCACAAATACGACTTCGTTTCTCCAAGGGAGAAGCTGAGCAACAGTTGGCCCTGCCCTAACCTCATCTGGATATCTCTAAGTGAATCCCTGCGTAAATTTCTCTCGGCAGAAAAATAATTCTTCCCGATTTGAAACGGAGTTTTATTTTCGAATTCGCCGAGGTCGCTGCGAAGGCGGGCGAGATCTGTTTGATCGGCTTTGCTATTTGGGCCTAGCGTGACGCGGGCTTGTGCAGCTTGCAAGACGGATAGTTTTTCGAAATAGGAATCCGGAAGTTTAGAATCCGATGCCAGGGCACGTTTTAGTTGTTCGCGCAAACTGGCGGCGCGGTTGGACGCTAATACTTCCAGCGCTTCGGTGCGCAAGGCAGGGTCGTTTGTGTCAAGGGAAGTCTGAGCGGCTAGTTGTGCAAAATCTTGATAGACCTCATGGAGTAGTACGACAGTTTGAGTGTTGGTTGTGTCTCCAGGCAGAGCACTTTGCCGCCAAGTTTCGGCGGCTGCGACGGCGCGCCGGAATTCCCGTAAGGCTTTCGGGGTTTCTCCTGATCGCAACAGGATCTGCGCACGAATATGAATGGGATAGTATTGTGGAGCTTCCTTAAAGGAAGCGCTGTGAGATGAGAAAGCCTCGTCCACTAGCCTCAGGGCGACGCCGTAGTCGGGCGCGGACCGTTTGAGTTCAAGTTCGGCGAGATGTTCTTTGCTGATCGGAAGCATGTCTTCATCGTGCAAGGACTCTCGAATGGAAAATGCCCGCTTCAGAGACTGCTCGGCGGAGTTGATTTGTCGAAGGCTCAGCAGATCGAGGCCGTGTTCATCCCATAGAGATGCTTCTAATGCCTTGTCTCCTATCTGTTGCGCCAAGGCAATGGCTCGCTGGAAGAAGCTTTCACTTTCGGCGGATTTGCCCTGCATGGAGCAAAGAGCCGCCTCGAGATCGAGGGCTCTGACGAGAAAATCGCGAGTTCGCGGTTCGTTCTGGGGCGCAAGCTTGAGTAGATCTATGGCCCGACGGCCCTCGACCTCGGCCGTTCCAAAATCTCCCAACGTCATATAAATGCTCGCAATCGTGCCGCTCGCTCCGCCGGCCAGCTGGTAGTTGCCATCTTTGCGCGCCATATCGAGTGCCTCCTTCGCAGTGGCAAGTGCGCTTTGGTATTGGAACGAAAGAAGCTCCGCCGAGGCAAGCAGCATCAGACACCGAATAGTCCGCGCAGTGTCGTGGCTTTCGCGGGCCAGTTTCAGGGCGCGATTATATTCGATGATCGCCTGGGCAAATTTGCCTGCCCTGCGCAGATCTTTCCCTTTGACCAGTGCAGCGTCTATAGGATCGATCAATGATGGGTCACGCTGAGTTTGGTCTGCCGCAAGCAAACCAGAATGCAAAAAACCAAGCATACTCAACGCAGAAATTACCGCAAACAGCCACTCTGCGAGTGCCTGGACGGCTCGCCTCGGGGGTGGCAGAGTAAGTCCTTAGATTAAAGCTCTCAGAAAACATTACTCTACCACTAATCTAGGATATGCCGCCATAGTAATGTGAAAATAATGGCGGTTTAATCGAGCTAGATTAGAATCCGAAAATTGCGCCAATGATTGCTAAGAACGGTTCAAAGGTGATAGGTATCCGCATTTTGTTTTTCTCCCTTCCGGCCCTAAGTTGGCAGGGCGCGGTTCACGG
>PMSX01000377.1 GCA_003167495.1 Bryobacterales bacterium
GGGTCGTCCATCGTTGCCACCGTTTGCACCGACCACGGTGAATTCGTTAGCAACGCCGCCACATCTTCGGCTGTCCACGATTCCACCGGTTTCTCCCACGGCTGTGGCTGCGCGGCCCCATACACCGACGCAATCAACAGCGCAGCGGCAAAAAAACTTTGGAAACCTTTTGGAAGTCGCATGCGTAATGGATGCCCCGGTTTTTCATTGCGTTGCCAAAGAATAGCAACAACTCGACCGAAACTATCGTCCTTCTATTATGCGCGTCCCATTGGTAGCGGCTTCATTCTATGATTGGGCAAGCGCCTGAAATGTCAAATTCACCCACTCTCCGCCTCCTGTTGGGGCTGCTCATCACCCTGGCCGCCGTAGCCGGGTTTTCTTCTTATACCCTTTTTCAGCTCGACAGGCTGCGCAAACTACAGACTGACACCATCGATTTGAACCGCCACGATTCGCTCCTGCTCGTGCGCGTGCAGGGCGATATCAACACCATTGGCCTCAAGCTGCGCGACATGCGCGACATGAGCAATGGCCCCGAGACTGATGCGATTTCCAAAATCCGCGGCAACCTGAACGCTTTGCGCGACGATCTTCAGGACGCCATCGAAGAGGAAGAAAAATTCGACCCGCTCACGCGCCAAGCCGATCAGCACGCCGAATTGATCAAAACGCTCAAGGAATTTTGGCGCAATTTCGATGATGTCTTCGCCTCCGCCAAACAAGGCCATGAAGGCATCGTGCGAGTGCTGGCATCCACCAATCTCTTCGCGCGCCAGGAAGCTCTGGCTGCGCGCGTATCCAAACTGCTCGAGCGCAACAATGAAGCCGAAGAGCGCGCCGATGAAAAAGTCGCCGGAATTTATGACCGTGTCGGCCGCGACATCTATGCCTTTCTCACAGCCACCATTCTCGCGATTTTGATTACCAGCCTGTATCTCATTTATTCCAACCGCGAGATTTTCGACAAAATCGAATCCCTTTCCCGCCAGCGAAGAATTCTAGCCGCTCGCCTCATCACTCTCCAGGAAGAGGTTCTCCGCTCCGTTTCCCGCGAGCTCCATGACGAATTCGGCCAGATTCTCACTGCCGTCGGCGCCATGCTCGCCCGCGCCGAACGTAAGGGCCTCCCCCCCGATTCGCCGTTCCGCACCGAGCTGAGCGAAGTTCGCGAGATCGTTCACAACACCATCGAGAAAATGCGCAGCTTGTCCCAACTGCTTCATCCGGCCATCATCGACGACGACGGCTTGGTCAAAGGCCTCGAGTGGTATGCCGACGTCTTCACCAAACAAACCGGCATTGCCACTAAGGTGGTCATCCACGGGCAGCCCGTTAGAATTACCGGACAACCAGCCACCAACTGTTTCCGTATCGTCCAGGAAGCTTTGAACAACGCAGCCAAACATTCAAGCGCCAAGACCGCGCTGATCGACATGGCTTTCACCGGCGCCGCATTGACGTTGACTATCAAAGATTTTGGCCGCGGCCTCCCACCCAGCAAAAAACCCGAGCAAAAAGGGCTCGGATTTATTGCTATGCGCGAACGCGCTGAATTACTTGGTGGTACGTTGGATATCCATTCCGACCAAGGCGAAGGCACCACCTTGACATTGAACATACCGCTTGATCAAACCAAACTCGCATCTAGAACCGGAGAGGAAAACAAACTAGCGGAGACCATCATCGGCTCCCAAAGGTAGATTTTATGAGTGAAGAGATTACAGTCTTACTGGTAGACGACCACAGCCTTGTACGGCGCGGATTCCGGCGCATTCTGGAAGACGAAGAGGGCATGAAGGTAGTAGGTGAAGCAGCCAACGGCGTCGAAGCCATCCGCATGGCGCAGGAATTGAAGCCCAACGTCGTCGTCATGGATCTGTCCATGCCCGAATTGGATGGCGTGCAAGCCACTAAGGAAATCTCCAAGCATTTGCCCGAGACCAAAGTCTTAGTGCTCAGCATGCACGCCGAAGACAACTACGTCCGCAATGCTTTGGACGCCGGCGCCAAGGGCTACCTGCTGAAATCCGCCATCGATGTTGATTTGGTCGGAGCGATCAAAGCCGTAGCCGACGGCCAACGCTACATGGGCAGTGGCTTGAAGTATGTGGCGCACGAAAAAGACGATGAACTCAACCGCCTCACACCACGCGAAAAGCAGGTGCTGCAGTTAATCGCGCAAGGCAAGTCGAACAAGGATATTGCCAGTTTGTTGGATCTTAGCGTGAATACAGTTTCGGTCCACCGGGCGAATTTGATGGAGAAGATGAATATTCACCGGACGGCGGAGTTGGTGTTGTTCGCGATTCGCAAAGGGCTGGTGGCGCCGCAGTAGACGTCGCCATACGCAACGCCTCTTCCATTACTCTAAATGGTATGGACGTGCATCTCACCTCAGATCAAAAAGCATTCGCCCGTCGCGCCATTGAAAGCGGGAGGATTCACACGGAGCAGGACGTGGTCCAGGAGGCGCTGGCTCTCTGGGAAGAACGAGAACGCCATAGAGCGGAATTTCTTCTGACGCTTGATGACGCCAGTGCATCTCTCGCCGGGGGCGAAGGCCGGGTTATCACACAGGAATCCATGCGCCAACTCGCCGAGGAAGTGAAGGAGCGGGGACGGCTCCGCCTGCTTTCGGAGCTGACGTCCGGGCGCTAAATGGCGCACCGTGTTGCACCTGGAGCCGAAGAAAAGGGGGGACACTCCGGGCTCCTGGGAGCGCTTTCTCCTAGACCAGTTTGGCAGGCGTATCCCCTCTTTTTCGCTGTCCCCCGGAGAGCGATTTTTCAACACTCCCGCTTTCTGCAAAACCATCCACTAACTTTCGCTATCACTGCTGCTAAATCGAGTTATAGTGAAGAGATCATTGGGAGGTCGCGTTCTGCAATGCAGAACGCCAAGTGAAGTAACCAGCATGACCGCGCGTTTCGGGCTCGCTTTCGGGTTGTGGGCGGCACTCGCAGGTTTATCGCGTCCAAACGTCGCCGCTGCCCAAACGGCCTATCCGCCTTCTACTCCATTCCTTCGCATCGAAACGGGGATGCACACGACGATCATTAAGAGGATAGACGTTGATGCCGCCGAACGCTTCCTCGTCACCGCTTCCGGGGATAAGACGGCCCGCGTATGGGATCTCAAAACTGGCACGCTGCTCCAAATCTTTCGCCCCCCGGAGGGGAGTGGAAAAGAGGGGCCGTTCACTGTTTCCATTCTCGGGAGCAATGCCTTTGAAGAGGACTATATAGTGTGCGCTGTGCTTTGCTGGCCCTCGTGTTATTGCCCATACTGTGGAGGTTTCATGAATGAGTCTAACGGGTAGCACGTCCCCGGAATGAATGGAATGAATGCCCGGAATTCCGCCTATGCGCGTGAATCTTCGAGTTCGGCTTCCGGCCCGGCTTCTGCGGACGAAGCACACGCCCAGTCCCGCGTTCTATCATTTCGACAAACTCCGCCGGACCCAACGGACGCCCTCGTCCCGTAGCTTCCCGAAGTCGTTGCGCGAAAGCGGCATCGCTGACGCCACGTTCCAAAGCATCTCTCCAGATAGCCTCGGTATACCGCTGCCGCCAAAGATCCGTATCCAGCGATAAGAGCGGCCGCCCCGCTGCACAATGCTCTGCTGCACTCGACCAGAGCCACTGCCAGGCATGCTTCACCAAACCTGCCGCGACGGGATTACGCTCCACGTAACAGAGCGCATTCCAAAGATGGCCCTCGTCCAGCGGGCACGATCGATACCGCCCCTGCCAAAGATAACCGGTTTGTCGTTGCTGAATATTGTGCCACCGGGAATAGTCCTGGTTGGTGCGGCCCAGCGCGAGGGCCAGAGAGTTAACACGTTCCGGCACACAGATGACCTGGTAGTGATTCGTCACCAGGCAAAAACCAATGACATTCACTCCGTGTTCGTCGCAGGACTGTTCTAAGATTTCAAGAAAAATCTGATGATCGCGCGCTGTATGGAAGACGTCGGCCTGATGATTTCCGCGTTGTACAACATGGACAGGGACACCAGGAATTACGACTCGTGCGATTCGTGCCATCGCCAGCATTAGTGGATGTCGGCGGAATTGGTTCTCAGCAAATTAGCGAACGGGTAGAACGTCCCCGAGTTGGAGAGACGGAAACGTTCCTCAGCTCTTCCAGCTAAACTGGTATTGACCCCTTTTATGATCGAAAGTACGCTCGCCAAGGTCTTTGGCACGAAACATGATCGAGAGATCAAACGCATACAGCCAATTGTCGCGGCGATCAATGCACTCGAACCTGAACTGCAGAAGCTTTCCGATCAGGAATTAGCGGCCAAGACGGGCGATTTCAAACAACGCGTTGCCAACGGCGCAGCGCTCGACGACATTCTTGTAGAAGCCTTTGCCGTTTGCCGCGAAGCCAGCCGCCGTGTTTTGAACATGCGGCACTTCGATGTGCAGCTAATAGGCGGCGTCGTGTTGCATCGCGGTAAGATCGCCGAAATGAAAACCGGCGAAGGCAAAACGCTGGTAGCGACATTGCCCAGTTACTTAAATGCTCTGGAAGGCAAAGGCGTTCACATCGTAACCGTGAACGATTACCTGGCAAAGCGCGATTCCGAATGGATGGGCCGCATTCACCGCTTTCTCGGCCTCACTGTCGGCACCATCGTGCACGATCTCGACGAGCAGCAGCGCCGTGAAGCATACGGCTCCGATATCACTTACGGCACAAACAACGAGTTCGGCTTCGACTATCTGCGCGATAACATGAAGTTCCGGCTGGAAGATTACGTCCAGCGCGATTTTAATTTCGCCATTGTCGACGAAGTCGATTCGATTTTGATCGACGAAGCGCGCACGCCCTTGATTATCGCCGGTCCGAGTGAAGAATCAACCGACAAGTATTACCGCATCAATCGCATCATTCCGAATCTGATCCGCGGCGAAGTCATCGAGGGCAAAGAACCTGGCCAATCCCGCACCACGGGCGATTTCACAGTAGACGAAAAGCATCGCACGGTAGCGCTCACCGAAGAAGGCGTCCTCAAAGTAGAGAAACTCCTCAATACCGGCAATCTGTATGATCCCGCCAATATTGAAATGAACCACCACGTGCAGCAAGGGTTGCGCGCGCACATCTTATATGAACGCGATCGCGATTACGTAGTGCAAGAAGGCCAAGTCATCATTGTCGACGAATTCACCGGGCGTTTGATGCCCGGGCGCCGTTGGAGCGATGGTCTGCACCAGGCAGTGGAAGCGAAAGAAAACGTCAAGATCGAACGCGAAACGCAAACGCTGGCGAGCGTAACGTTCCAGAATTTTTTCCGCATGTACAAGAAGCTGGCGGGCATGACCGGTACGGCGGATACGGAAGTTGCGGAATTCCAAAAGATCTACAACCTGGATGTCACGGTGGTTCCCACAAACCGCCAGATGATCCGCCTCGAAAATCCCGACGTTGTTTACCGTACCGAAGAAGAAAAGTTTCGCAACGCGGCGAAAGAGATCAAAGTTCTGCACGAAAAGGGCCAACCGGTGCTGGTTGGCACTATCTCGGTACAGAAATCGGAGCACCTGTCCAACATCCTCAAGAAGATGGGCGTCCGCCATGAAGTGCTGAACGCCAAGAACCATGAACGGGAAGCGCACATTGTGGCGCAAGCGGGACGCAAAGGCGCGGTTACTGTTTCAACCAACATGGCGGGCCGAGGCACGGACATTTTGCTCGGCGGCAATCCCGATGTTCTGCTCGAAGACCGGCTCAAGAAGTATGGCAAGACACCGGAACTGCTTTCGATGGAAGAACTCGACAAGATCAAGGCCGAAGTGCGGGCAGAAATCGACGTCGAACGCAAAGAAGTTCTGGCGGCGGGCGGCCTGCATATATTAGGTACGGAGCGGCACGAATCGCGGCGCATCGATAATCAGTTGCGTGGCCGCGCGGGACGCCAAGGAGATCCGGGTAGCTCGCGTTTCTATCTTTCCTTGCAAGACGATCTGCTTCGTATCTTCGGTGGCGAGCGCATGCAAAACATCATGCTGCGTCTGGGCATGGAAGAAGATGTGCCAATTGAATCGAAAATGATTACATCGCGCATTGCGGCCGCGCAGAAAGCCGTGGAAGCGCAGCATTTCGCATCGCGCAAACACGTCCTGGAATACGACGACGTGATGAACAAGCAACGCCAAGCCGTTTATGGAATGCGAAAGCTGTTGCTGAAGGGCGAAAACCAGAAAGAACGTATTGTCGAAATTGTGCACGGCATCGTCGGCAGTTTTGTGGATCAGTTCTGCGCCGAAACTCTTCGTATCGATCAATATGATTTGTCGGGGCTGCAAACCGCGATACTGAATCAATTCGGCGTCAAGTTCGAAACCGAAGAACTAGCCGGCTTGAAATCGCCAGAGATCGAAAAGAAGCTTTGCGACTTGCTTGATCAGCGCTATGACGAGAAAGAGCAGATGATCGGCCCGGAAAATCTGCGACACGCTGAGCGTATCATCATGCTCAACGTAGTCGATAACCAGTGGAAGGACCACTTGTTGTCGATGGATCACCTCAAGGAAGGTATTGGTCTCCGGGGCTACGGCCAGAAAGATCCGCNNTGTTCCAGGACATGATGGACCGTATCGAAGACGAAACCATCAAATTCTTGTACTTCATGCGCATCGAAGCAGGCCAGCCGCCCATGCCGTATCCGGAAGACACGGATGACGATGACGACGACAGCGATCCGCACGGATCGCTGAACGGCGGATCGCCGAATGGCAGGGCTCCTCAACTCAGTGCCGCCGAAGTCGAAGCGCAAANNACGATCCTTGCCCGTGCGGCAGTGGAAAGAAATACAAAAAATGTCACGGCGCCAACGCTTAATTGGCCTAAGCCTGCTCTTTGCCACCTGTGTTTTCGCGGACGATCAAGCCCTTTGGCGTGAGTTCGGACTTGTTGATACGCAGAGCCTCAAACAAGGCACGCGCACGATCACGGCGTATCAGATGAAAGATCCAACCGGCGCATTAGCGGCATGGCAATGGCAACGCACGCCGGACGACCACGCCTGCGCAATCAGTTCCTTCTGTGCGCAAAATGCCGCGCGCACATTAATAAATGAAGACAACTATCTTTTGGTGATGGATGGTCCGCCGCTCAATCGCGTGCAACTCGATAACACGCTGAATGCACTGCCGAACAAGCGCGACACGTCGCTGCCAGCCATCTTAACGTTTGTTCCACGCAACGGCTTAGTGCCGAATTCATCGCGCTACATTCTCGGTCCCGAATCGTTACGCGCGTTTGCGCCGGAACTCGGCCGAACAAAGGCAGGCTTCGGCGAAAGTGCGGAGGCGCAAACTGCGGAGTACGAAGTGAAAGACACCGCTGACAAGAAAGCGCGCGCGCGTTTGGCCGTTTTTTATTACGCCACTCCGGAGATGGCGCGCTTGCACGCGCAAGAATTCAAATTGCTGCCGAACATTCACATCAAACGTTCCGGCGTGTTGGTCGCGATGGTTTTGGCGGGCGCGAGTGACGCGCAAGCAGACACATTGTTGAGCCGCATCGAATACGAAGCGCGCATAACCTTGAATGAAGAGCCGCCGCCCAATCCCATCAAGCCGCTGTATCAACTGCTGCTCAACATCATCTACATGAGCGCCGGTCTTTCCCTTTTGGCGCTGTTGGGCGGGTTGGTTTATGGCGCTATGCGGCTCTACCGCCGCC
This sequence comes from Bryobacterales bacterium, assembly GCA_003167495.1. Taxonomy (GTDB): domain Bacteria; phylum Acidobacteriota; class Terriglobia; order Bryobacterales; family Bryobacteraceae; genus Bog-105. The sequence continues at coordinate 7,702 of PMSX01000377.1, forward strand.
GCTACGGCACACTGGAAGCGGAAGAGGCCATGACAACGCTTCATCTCACAGGTGAGTAAATCAAAGAAAATAAAGCAGTTAGCCGGATGATCCGCAGGCTTTTTCACAGCTATTTCAGGTTTTTTGCACAATGGCCGTCAGAACATCTCTCACCGTAAATGGTTTGTACGGTGTCACTTACAGCCTGCGCCGCAAGCTGGAAAAAATGCCCTTGACTTCACCTCTCGCTAGCCCTAAACTCCAATCACTAACAGGTTTTGGCGGTTGCGATACCGTCGGATCTGATTCTCCCATCAAACGTATCCTCTGGTGCGCCAGAGGTCTGGTAACAGGAAGAACAATGCTCATTCTTCAAAAGGATGAGCATTTTCTTTTGGTTGGGGTGCGCGTTTGAGGGCAGCCCCGCCAAAAAGCTCGGAAATCCCGAAAACTTGGCGCGAACGGCTTCAGGCGCTCCGCAACGTGCCGCCTCTTTTGCGAATGGTTCGGGCTACCAGTCCGCTTTTGAGCGTCGCTACGCTCGTTTTGCGCTTCATGGCGGCCTTGTTCCCGTTGGCTAGCCTATGGGTCGCCAAGCTCATCATCGATCTTGTTGTACGAGCCATTCGCTCTCAACCCATCGATCGCTCCCTGGTCTGGAAACTACTGATTATAGAGCTTTTATTGGCCATCGGCGCAGACGTTTTGGGGCGCCTCATATCGCTGGTCGACAGTCTCCTCGGGGATCGTTTTACGAATCATGTCAGCCTCCGCTTGATGCGCCACGCTACCTCGCTCGATCTCGTTTCCTTTGAAGATCCAGTGTTTTACGACCAAATGGAGCGTGCGCGCCGGCAAACCGCTGCACGGCTGGGCATGCTGGCAAGCCTAGCGGGCATGGCCCAGCAATTTCTCACCCTGCTTTCCATGCTTTCCGCTGTCATTTTGGTCTATCCATGGCTGCTTTTACTGCTGATAGTCGCCACCGTTCCCGTATTCGTGGGCGAAACCCGTTTTGCGCTTCTAAACTATTCCATGCTTTATCGTTACACTCCCGAGCGGAGGGAACTCGACTATCTCCGCTACCTAGGCGCTAGCAACGAAAGCGCCAAGGAAATCAAGATCTTCGGCCTGGGAAATCACTTGGCCGACCGCTCCCGTGCCCTTTTCGACCGATTCTACGCCGAAAACAAGAAATTGGCTTTGAAGCGTACAACCGAGGGAGCGCTCCTAAATCTTGCTCCGACAGGTGCTTATTACCTCGCATACGCCCTCATTTTAGTGCGAGCTTTGGCAGGAGCTTTATCGGTAGGCGATTTAACATTGGCCACCGGGGCCTTCTCGCGTGCCCGCAGCATCATGGAAAGCTTAGTTTCTGGCCTGGCCGGCATTTCCGAACAATCTTTATTTATCAAAGACTTATTCGATTTTTTCGATACCCAACCACTCATTGTTTCCAAGCCCAATGCCCTGCCCGTCCCGCATCCCATCCGCAGTGGCTTCGAATTTGAAAATGTCTCATTCTCTTACCCCGGCAGCGATCAGAAAGTTCTGAGTAATGTGTCATTCCGTTTCGATGCGGGCGAAAAAATCGCGCTGGTAGGCGAGAACGGCGCGGGTAAAACCACGCTCGTGAAACTGCTCGCCCGGTTGTATGAACCGACCGAGGGTCGCATTCTCCTGGACGGTATTGATCTGCGCGATTACAGTGTGGACGAGCTGCGCCACGAAATCGGCGTCATTTTCCAGGATTACATGCGTTACGACATGTTAGCTGCTGAAAATATTGGCTTTGGGCGGATTGACCAGTTGGCGGATGAGGAGCGGGTTGAGCGCTCT
>PMSX01000055.1 GCA_003167495.1 Bryobacterales bacterium
CCAATCGCGATCTTGCTGCGGATGTGGAAGAAGGCGATTTCCGTCGAGACCTCTACTATCGTCTGAACGTGTTTCCGGTAAACGTTCCTCCGCTGCGCGAACGAAGCGAGGATATCCCGCTGCTCGCCGAATACCTGGTGGAGCGCTATGCGAAAAAAGCGGGCAAGATGATAACCAGCATTGATCGATTGACGCTTGAAATGTTGCAGAACTATGATTGGCCTGGGAATGTTCGAGAACTACAGAACGTAATCGAGCGCGCCATAATTCTTTGTGAAACACCTGCCCTCTACGTGGACGAAACTTGGTTCCGGCGCGACGCGCCCTCACGGATTGGGCAAGCGCTTCCCTTCAATACCGCCCTCAACACCAGCGAGCGAGAAATAATCGAGCGGGCACTAACTGAATCCGCAGGCAGGGTCGGCGGCCTCAGGGGCGCCGCTGCGAAATTACGACTCCCTCGCCAAACGTTGGAATCCAAGATCAAGATTCTCGGAATCAATAAATTCCGCTTCAGACGTACGTAACAACCACTTACCGTCTCTACCATAGGTGTTGAAACTGCTCACTCACATGTCAGAAAAAGATGGCCGTGGCACATTGGAGACTGCCGCCGCATGACGAAACGCCGATACTCTCCCGGTGATCGCAATGCAATGTCAGCCAGCGCAACGCGTCAACTGCGATCATTCAGCGTGAACTCGGTGATTGTATTTGATCGCTAACGATTGCCCCCGCACTGGCCAACCCGTTTTGCATGCGGTCTAAACAAGCAGGCACATCTCGTGACGCGCTTCGAGCCCACTATTTCGTTTCGTCGAACTTCGCTCCACTTGCCGGGGTTGTTCGACCTGCGTATGCTGGAACGCTGAATATCTTGCCCGCGCGAAGCCATTTACGCTGGCGACGAATTGTTCGTGCAGGTCGGTATATCCGCCTGCGGCTCGGCGGCGAGCTCGTGGCAATGCCCAGAGAACGACTCCGAACAATTTACTACTCCGAGGTGAGCGTCGTTTCAGTGCGTCCGGCCATCGTCCTCTTTTCCTCAGCTCCGCGCCATGCTTCGAACCAAGTGTCTTTGAATCTCGCCTGGCTCTCCCACCGAAATAGCGGGCGTCGTACGTGTCTTATGCCATGTTTCCATGGCTGTCAGGTTCGCCTCCATTAGTCCTTCAGCTCGCTTCTTGAAGCAGCCCTTTTACCTTTCGATCCAAATCCCGTGCAATCTCGAGAGCTTCCAGGTTTCCGTAGGGCGCAAGTAAACTGGCCATCTCGTCGTAGGTCAAGTGGACCCCATCCGGTCGCTGATCAATCAGCACAGTCACAGGGGCATAGGACGCTGCGTCGGGGACGAGCCGAGCCATTGATTGCATGATCAGCGGATTGCCGATAATCAGACGGATGCTCTTCGGATTACCGTCGACGTGCGCCTTCGCGAGCACTGCGCCTGCGTCTAAACGCATGAACTCCATCAGACCAATCTCGCTGACAGCCGGCTGAACGACCTTCTCCATGTCAGCATATGTCGTGGCCGTTGCGATTGCTCGCCCGAAATCGGCCATATTGGGCCCGCCGATCCCCGCTTCCACTGCAGTCACGACACTCTCGAATGGCTTGGCGGATGTGGTGCTCCACCGTAGCACCTGAATTTGTTGAATCGCCATATCTCTCCCTCTCCTTTTCTTTCCTTTCCTATTTGGACTCGATTCCCGCAGCAACCTCCAAAGCAGACTTCGCCAGCAGATAATTCAGATCCGCGCGCAATGCATTAGCTTGCGCCGACGCCTCTTCGGCTTTTGCGGACCAGTCTTCAGAAGCGAGACTGACGCCGACGAAGAGCCGGTCGCTGCCCACGCGCCTTGTTTCTTTAGCCTGAGAAAGTGCAGCTCTTGCGGTTGCAATCATCTCTTTCGCGAGTTCGAGGTCGTGGTAACTTTTCTCAACCTGAACCGCGATGCGCTGTTTTACCTTCTGCATGTTCCCCTCAGCTTGGGCGAGTACTGCTTCCTTCTCGCCAACGGCAGCGGACCGCTTACCCCAATCGAAAATGTTCCACGTCATCCTCATGCCGGCTGCGGCATCGTTCTGAACCAGAAAGGGCTCACCATTCTGAAACGTGTACTGGGCAAATGCGCTGACCTGGGGGATGTAATCCGCTTTAGCAGTGCGAATTCCCTCGCGAGCTTTCTCGACGGCCTCCATCGCCGATTGGATTTCCGGGCTTTCTTTATTTCCGATCGTCAGGTACTCGCTCAGAGAAGGCAGCGTCACGTCCGCTTCAAGCGAAATCGGCTGAAGGCTCAGATCCTCATCGATCGGAAGGTTCATCAGGCCGTTCAATGTGGCATTCAGATCTAATATTTGGTTTTCCACTTGTCGGAGCTGATACTTGGCCTGAAGCACGTTCGTCTTTTGCATGAGCACTGCCATCTCCAGAATGTTTCCCGCCAGTACCGCGTCCGTGGCTTCTTTCACTCGCTCCTCGGCGCCGGCGATTTCGATCGTCAGAGCCTGCCTTACCGAGGTCGCGATCAGGATTTGGATATAGGCCTGTCGCACTTGTAGTGCGACTTCGTTTTCGGCCGTACGAAGATCGGCCTGAGACGACCGGATACCAGCATCGCTGGCGCGACGCGCTGCTCTTAACTTGATTAATTGCGTCAAAGGTTGTTCCACTGTCGTCCTTGAGAGGAAGAGATTGTGATTACCCTGGCTGACGGTAACGTTGGCCCCTGGTAGCGGTCCAAGTCCCGAATAAACTCCTAGCGCCCCCGTAGGGAGAGTCAGAATCTGCGTCCTGGCGGTGACGATTTCATCGGCCGCCGTGCTGACTTGCGGTCGCTCGGTCGCTCGGACGCCCGCTGCCTGATATTGGATCTCCCGAATCTTCGCGCGCAACACCTGAAGATCGGGGTTCTGGTTCAGGGCAAGCGCGACTGCTTCGGGCAAAGCTAGCTTGTGCGATTGCGGCGTCTGAGCATGTGCAGCCGTTATGAAAACTAGCATCGTGATCGCGAGTGTTGCGGGAGATAGCTTTCGATCACCTCTCTTCTCGACGATCACGTAAAGTACCGGTACAACCAGCAGCACAAAGAACATCGAACAAATCAGCCCCGAAGCCAGAACGCTGGCCAAGGGACTCCAGAGGCTGGAGCCCGACAGAATCAGTGGAGTAACGCCCACCGCTGCCGCCATCGTAGTCAGGAAAATGGGACGAAGGCGGCGTTCGCCGGCTTCGAGCGCGGCTGCTTCGAGTGCAATGCCGGCCCGCCGCCTTTGCTTTATGTAGTCGACGAGGATGATAGAGTTGCGTACAACAATTCCGGAGAGCGCGATTGATCCCATAAAGCCGGTAAACCCGAAGGGATTCCCGGTGACCTTCAGACCTGCGACTGCTCCAAACGCGGAAAGAGGAATCGCAGACATCACGACGAGCGACTCTGACAATGTCCGGAATTGAAAAAGCAGAATGAGGAAAATGGAGACAAGGCTGATTGCAAGCGCGAACAGCATTTGCCGAAATGTAATGAGCTGGTCGTAAATCTCCCCGCCATATTCGATCCGATAACTGGAGGGCAGCGGTATGGCCTTTAACTTCGGATCAATTGCATTCAACACCTCAGACCCGTAGCGCCCCGGAATGGCAAAGGCCCCCACAGTGAGGGTTCGCACGCCATTGCGCCGTACAATTCGGGTCGCTTGCCATTGGGGGATAATGTCCGCAACGGACCGCAGGGGTACCCTTTGTCCGGTAACTGTGGAAGTGACGTATGCATTACGTACATCATCGAAATCCTTTCTACGATCGGCATCGAGCCGTAGCACGATATCGACCTGCCGGTCGCCCTCCCAGAATGTGGTGACCTGAGCGCCCGAGAAAGCTCCCGCAAGCTGCTGCGCGATCGAGGCATTTGTCAAACCGAGTCGATTCGCTTCCTCGGCACGTACATTCACGCCGGCAATCCACGAGTCGCCGTAATAATCATCGCGAATGTAGTTGGCGAAGGGCACCTCGTGCAGAATCCCCTCCACCCGGTCGCTCAGTGTTTTCAGGAAGGCGATGTCTTCACCCGAGATGCGTACCTCAACCGGCGATTCGATCTGAGTCCCTTGTTGAAGTTCTTTAACCATGATGAGCGCTTCGGGAGCCAGCGTCGGCAGTTCAGACTGAAGCGTACGGACCAGGGCCGGCGTTTCCACTTCCGATTTCGTGATCACGATAAGTTGGCCGTATCGGGCGTCCGGCTCCTGCGGATTTACGTTGTAGTAGAAGCGCGGGAAGCTTTGCCCTGCGAAGCTCGCGACGTGTGTTACGAGTGACCTTTTCGCCAGAACCTCGCGGATTTGCTCGATTACCTGATCGGTCTGCTCAAGACGTGCTACGGGAGGCAGCCAAACATCGATCACGAACTGATTTCGTTCGGCGGACGGAAAGAATTGCTGCGGAACGGTCATAAACAAAGCCCCTCCCGCTGCTATTGCCGCGATACCGAGTCCCACCGCAATGAACTTCCGCCGCATCAGCAGCCCGATGGCCCGGTTGTAGGCGGTTTGCATGTAGTCGAGAATGTCGAATTTTTTCTTCTGGCTATCACTGTGCAGCCCTTGTCTAATAAAGAAGTTACACAAAAGGGGTGTCAGCAGCATTGCGACCGCGAAGGAACAGGCCAGTCCAATTGCCGTTGTGAGGGGCAGCGCGAGGATGAATTCGCCGGGCGATCCCGTGAGAGTCACCAAAGGCAGAAAGGAAGCAATAATCGTGAGCGTGGCCGCCAGCACCGGTATGGCCATTTCGCTTGCTGATCTCCATGCTGCTTCCGCGCGTGGAACCTTCCGATCCAGCAACTCGACGTAATTATCTGCAATCACAATTGCGTCATCGACGAGGATTCCAAGCGACACGATCAGCGCGGCGATCGAAACCTGATGCAGGGGAATTCCGACTGCGTTCAGAACCCCAAGAGTTGTTGCAACCGTCACAGGAATAGCCGTCGCGGCGACCAGCGCGACGCGCAGCGGCAACAGAATGATAGTCACGAGAATGACGGACCCGATGGCGAGCAGAAATTCCCGCTGGAGATCCCGGATGCGCTCATGAACGACGGTTGGCTGGTCGGCAATCAAGTCGAGTTTCAGATCAGGAGGAAGCAACGCCCGGACTCGCGTGAGAGCCAGGCTGATCTGCTGCCCCAGTTCCACGATGTTCTTGCCCTTTTGCATTTCGACCGAGAGAAGAACGCTTGGTTCGCCATCAAATCGCGCGATCTGATCGGGGTCCTGATAACGGCGTTCGACATTGGCGAAATCTCCGATGTAAACCGACTGGCCGGTATTCCTTGAAATGTCCACCAGAATCTTTCTGATCTGATCCGGCGTTAGCAGCAAACCGCTGGTCTTCAGCAAAACGTCCTCGTCGGCTGTGAGGAGAGAGCCGGAGTTCTGAATGATATTCCGTTGCTGCAAAGCCTGGACGACCTGCGCCGGATTGGCAAAATACTGCGACACACGTTGCAGGGTGCTGGTAATCCAGATCTGCTCCTTCTGTTCTCCATACCGGTGCAGCTTCGCGACATTAGGAACCGTTCGAAGCTCATCTTCCACACGCTCCACGTAATCCTTCAACTCACGGAAGGCGTAACGCTTTCCGTGGACCGCTACGAGAAGCGCGACCGTATCGCCAAAATCAGAATCGACAATCGGCCCTATGACTCCTGGAGGAAATTCACCGGCGGTTCGGGCGTCGCTCAGATCATGACGAAGCTTGGACCAAAACTCATCTGCGTTCTTCACGTCGTCCTGCAACTCGACATTAATGAAGAGAACACCCGGGCGGCTCGTCGAATATGTCTTCTCCTTCCGTACTTCAGCGAACTTAAACAGCCGATCCTCGATCCGCTTCGCCAACTGACGCTCGACTTGATCGGATGTAGATCCCGGATAGTATGCCGCCACAATTCCGGTGCGGATAGTGATGCTGGGATCTTCCGTCCGCGGCATGTGGAGTATCGCTTGAGTTCCCGCCAAAAGCAGCCCGAGCGTCAGCGTAAGTGTGACAGCCGGGTAAAGAAGCGAAGCTCGAATCGGGTTCATGGGTGTGCCTCTGTCGGGCTGACAGTCGAGCCTTCTCGGACCAATTGCTGGCCGGCGATGACAATCAGATCGCTATCGTTGATTCCGTCAACAATCTGGATATCCTGGCGGGTGATTGCACCCGCTGTGACACGCTTGGCGTACACCCGCTTGTCATTAGGGAAGTAGACGTAGACAAACGTCGCGCCTCGGGGGTCAAGCATGATAGACGTCGCGGGCAACGTAAGAACGTCGGTGTCGGCGTCATTCATGATGCGCACTTCGGCGATCATCCCAACGAGAAGCTTGTTCTCCCGGTTTGGAACAGTGATCCTCGCCATGTAAGTACGGGTTTCCGGCTCTGCCGAAACACTTATAAGGCGGACGTTCCCCAGAAATTGCACACCCGGCAACGCGGAAGCCGTGGCGATCGCATGTTGACCGTGATGAACCATGGAAATATCGGTCTCCGGTATGCCGACCCGGATCTCAACTGGATCGAGTTGGACGATCGTAAACGCTGTGAGGCTGGTAGCGGCCACTGCGCCGCGTTCGATATTGCGCTTTGCGATAAACCCGCTGACAGGAGCCGTCAGGGTCGCGTCGCTTAGTCGCTTTCGTGCGATTCGCTCCGCGGCTTGTGCTTGCTCCCAACTAGCCCTCGCTGCGTCCTTATCTTCCTTCTGCGCCCCTTGCTTCGCTTGCTCATACTGCTGCTGGGCATTGGTAAAGGTAGTCTGATACCTTTCAAAGTCGTTCTGGGCAAGACTTTTTCGGTCGTACAAAAGCCTCATGCGCCGGAGCTCGTTCTCAGCGAGCGAAAGACTCGCTCGGGCTTGTTCGACGACTTCCGGACGGGCTGGCACCGACGCCTTTTCGAGCTTGGCGCGAGCAACCGCCGTCTGTGCGGCCGCCGAATCCAAGGCAAGCTGAAAGTCTGTAGGATCGACGACTGCGAGAATGTCTCCGGCCCTGACGAAATCGCCCTCACGGGGCCCGACTCGGACTACCTTCCCTGACACTAGGAATGCGACATTCGTGGGTTCGGACGGTGTCTCCACAGTCCCGCTGAGGTCGACCACGCCAGCGATTCGAACATGCTTTGGCCGAGCCACCCTAACATCGATTGATCGGGGCTGTGAATGGCTCGCTGTCGCCTCGTGTGTTCCACAGCCAGCGAAGCATAGCAGAGCAGCTGCGATGCATACATATCGAGCGGCTCCCGCCGTGGTCCAGGCGACTTGCCACGGCCTTAGGTGCGACCGCATGGAATGCCCCGCGATGGTCTTCAAGTTCTTGCATTTTGACGCGGTGACATCGGCTGGTGCGTTGGACCGATGAGTGGTAATAAAGTCATCCACCAGGACAACATCCCTGCTTCCATAGATGAGGGTCGGCACCATAGCTTGAAAGTATGTTTCCTTATGACCCGAGGCCGGCAGCGCGTGACAATCGGTACGCTTGGCGTTGCAAAACCTTTCCGTTCAAAAGCAGGCGTCTTCTTTGATTCACCGGGGAACGTGAGGCCTTTGTTTGCTTAGCCTCGGCCGTTAATCTTTTGAGCGTCTCCATAGGTGCCCACTTTCTTCGGGCGTCATTTCTGGCGAGCGCCCTGATTATGAAGTCTCGTTGCAACACAATCGCCATTTCTTAGTAGACGCGTGGCGTGTTGACCAGGCAGCGATTGCGCGTCGCGTGGAGCCCAGCGGCAGACCAACGGCTAGCTGAAATTTCAGCGAACGCTGACGCGACAGTGAATTCGGACCCATAGCGCAAGCCGTCGCGGTGTCATTTCCCTGATAACCGAAGTCTTTTCACTTAACGCGGGGCTATGCGATCTCCAACTTCACAAATCTGTTGGCGAGGGCTGCGTGAGAACGGCCCGTGCTTCGAACACCCGTCACTTCGTATGCACAGTGCCGTCTACCGGGCCTTCAAATTGCATACGCGAAACGTTCAGTTAAAAAGAGCTGGCCTCTTAATGCTCCGAATTGAAACGCAAATGGACGGTTCTCGCACGATCCTACGGTTAATCGGCAGAGTCCGCTACGATTACATCGAAGAGCTCCGCCAACGGGTTCAGAATCTAACCTCGCTCATGGTTCTCGATTTGGCGGAAGTTGACCTCGTCGATCTTGCGTCAGTTCGTTTCCTCCGCGATTGCCAAGACCAGAAAATCGAATTACGGAATTGTGCGCCCTACATTTTGGAATGGATTCGCCGCGAGCGGGTTGAGGGGCTAAAGTGATGGCCGGATCGCCGAAAACTCAGCAATCGCTGAAGCCCGAAAAGCTTTAATCTGAGCCAACCCGAGTGTTGCCAAGGTGATTTGAGTTGGCGCTCCACCTGCAACTCGACTGGACGAAGAAGGGGCGGGTGACATTGCCGATGTCATCGCTTTTCTTGTCTCAGAAAGCGCTGGATAACCGGCACGAGCATTCCTGTAGAAGGAAGGAACTAGGCTCTCAACCCCGCAAAAGGACACTCAATATGGAAAAAACGATCGAGCAGAAAAACAAAAACCTTGTCCTCGAAGCGTTCGATA
>PMSX01000020.1 GCA_003167495.1 Bryobacterales bacterium
GTCAAGGAAGGGAGCTGGGCGCCAGGCTGAAGAGCCATATGGACCATGCTTCAAATATACACCCCGGGCCGGATTCGCCGAAATGGGGCAGTAACCTACTCCGTTGCCGCCCGTGACCCCTCCCAGATCGCCGACCTGTGCGATTGCCCGATCCCTGGCGCGCGACCGCACTGCCCGATGCGACTCTCCCGCCACCCCAGCTCGAGGAGGCGCCCAGGTGTGAAATCTATGCAGCGGCCGAATGCCCCCTTCGTTCCGCTTTTCGACGGATTCCCGTCGGCCGTGTCATGGCTCGGGGCCACCCAAGGCGCTGTCTCAATGCATGTCCCGCAGCTGCCGCGCTTCCGCTCCTTTCGCAGCCGGCGGGAACCGCCTCCTCCCGCTTGATGCGCCTGATAGGCACCCAAGCGCTGTGGGCGTGCAACCTCTCGCCAACATGAATTGGCGAACGGACAATTGCACGCGCCCTGGCGCTCAGCCGCGACTACGCCGACGCGCGCTCCATCAACAAAACCCCAGCCTCAATTGCTGTGCGTACTCGAGGTGGTCGTCGTGACCGGAGCGGGCACCGTTGTTTGTTCCGACGTGGTGGTCGTACTGCTTGTGGGTGCAGGCGTAGACGTAGATGAGCAGGCGGACAGCGACACAAGTGCTGCGGCGACGATGCATGGGATGATAAGTCTCTTCATATATATGACGGTTGTTTTTTGTTACTCTAGAATCCACCGCATGATTGCATGAACAAGCGATCCGGCGATATGGGGTGTATACCTCAAGCGCGCACTGCACCCTTGCCGCCCGGATTTGAATGTGGCGGATTTCGATCCGTGCTTATGGCGCAGGAAGCAAGATTGAGGATCGGAACGCTCGGCGCTTGAAGGCGATGAAACGCCTCGCCGCCGGGACCCGGTTGGGCGAACGCCATATTGTGGGGATTGCCCATCAGGTGCGGAATGGGCGCGGGGAATGTCGTCTTCTTAGACACTCTGCTCCGCCAGCGCTTGCGTGCCGTTCCTGTGGACTGCTTCCTCGCTTTGGCAACCATAAGGCGGCTCATTGATGGCCCCCCAGAAGTTCATGATCTTCTGGACGGCATTCATGAACTCGGAAACATCCACGGGCTTCACCACGTAGGCGTTGACGCCGTGCTGATAAAACTCCCGCAGATCCGACATCTCGCGCGAGGAGGTGAACAGCACGACGGGAATCATCCTGAAATCGTCGCTTGCCTTCATGTATTTTAGAACCTCGAGGCCGTCGACCTTGGGCATCTTGTTGTCAAGCAGGACAAAAACTGGGTTTCCGGTTGTGCGCGTTGCGAATTTCCCGTCGCGATTGAGATAGTCGATCGCCTCCGCGCCATTGTCGACAACCGTGACCTGGCTGGCTTGGCGGGCCGCTTCCAGCGCCCCCAACATGAGTTCAACGTCCCACGAATCGTCTTCGACAAGGAGGACGTGCTTGAATTTTGCTATTTTAGCGGCCATTGCTCTCTCCGTTTTTCTTGGGGATTGAAAAATAAAATGTGGCGCCTTCATTCGGGGCGCCTTTGGCCCAAGCCCGGCCGCCATGCCGGTGTATGATGCGCTGGACGTTAGCCAGTCCGATGCCCGTGCCAGCGAATTCTGACTGCTTGTGGAGGCGCTGGAACACACCGAATAGCTTCTTCGTGTATTTCGGATCGAATCCCGCGCCGTTGTCTCGGATGAAGATCACTGTCTGATCGTTGTCGTCGGGAGCGCATCCGATCTCGATTTCGGGCTTGTCCCGGCCGCCGGTGAACTTGATCGCGTTGGAAACAAAGTTCATGACGATCTGCCGGACCCTTGCTTCGTCACCATCGAAGTACGAGGGTAGTGACTCGTCGTATTCGACGCTCAGGCTAAGTCCCTTGCTCCGTACCTGTGGAGAGGCCAGATCAACGGCCAGCGACATGACCGCTCGCATATCGAAGGGCGCAGTTTCGAGCTGAAGGAATCCTGCCTCTATCTTCGAATAATCGAGAATATCGTTGATAATGCTCAGAAGGTGCTCACCACATTGCCTAACCGTTTGCGCACACTCCGACTGCTCGGAGTTCAAAGATGTCGCCAGCAGAAGATCAGTCATGCCAATGATGCCGTTCATGGGTGTACGGATTTCATGACTCATATTGGCGAGGAACTCGCCCTTGTGTCGGCTCGCGGATTCAGCGCGCTCGCGTTCTGCCTCGGCCCGCGACTTCTCTTGTGCCAGTTCCAGCGTCCGGCGAGCCACGGCGATCTCCAATTTCTCCTTTTCGCGCAGTAAGCGGGCCGATTGATATCTCCACGTCAATACCAACAACGCTACGATCACTACCCCGGCCGCCAGCTTAAATAGCAGCGTTTGCCACCACGGAGTCGCGATGCGAAATGTTAGCAGTGCCGCCGGGGACCTTGCGCCTTTGGCGCCGATGGCATGCACTTCGAATTGGTAACGTCCGGCTGGCAAATTCGAGAAGCTTGTTTCCATCTGCGTCGTGGACGTCCACGGGGATTCACTCCCGTTGATCCGGAACTGGTAGCTAACGCTGCCCTCGTCGCGATAGTTCACGCTGTCCCACGCTATGGAAAAGTTTCGCGAAGCCCAGGGCAAAACGAACTCGTTTCCGGTAAGGGCTTCTCTCGCCTCGCCAACATACCTCAAGAAGGGCGCGCGCAAAACGGTGATTCCGGTTACCGCCCGCTCGGGCGTAAAATGCGAAAGTCCGCGGCTAGTCCCGAGCCAGACGCCACCCTCCTCAGCCAGAATGCCATTTGTATCGCAATCGTCCCACACCATGCCGTCCCTTTGGCTGAACCGAGTCCAGTCTGTTCCGCGGAACTGCAGCACGCCGGAATCCATTGCGGCCCAAACGGTACCATCCTTCGCATCCAGGGAATAGATCATGTCCGAAGGCAGTCCAGTGTGCGTGCCGAGATCGGTCACCGACCAATGGCCATGCGGCTGGGAGATCCTGCTTATGCCAAGTGGGCTTCTGTAGGCTATCCAAATTGACCCGTCTGAAATCGCGATGGGACTGACGGAGGCGCTCTTCAAGCCATCCTTCTCGTCGTACCGATACCAACGGCCGCCGCCGTAACGATATAGTCCTTTGTTCGAGGTGATCCAAATACAGCCGTCGTCATCGAAAGCTCCGTTCGAATAGACCTGCCCCGGCGCCTCCGATGGAATGTTCTGCCGCGTAAACCTTATGGGATCATGCAGGACGCTAGTGCTGTGATAAACACCGGGGCCGCCCAGCACCCAAAGCGTGTTTTCTCCGTCGAGAAGAACCCGGCGAACTTTGTCTAGCAGGATGCCATCTTTCGGGCCGAATCTCTGAAGGCGTGACGTCTTCGGATCGAGTCTTGTCAGACCTCCGCTCGAACCGCCAAACCAGATACGTCCGGTGGGATCAGCCTCCACAGCCAGCGCCTGGTTCCCCTCAGTCCGGCGGTGCTGTCCCCACGTTTGCACCCGCCCCGTAGAAGGCTCGACCATACTGATGCCCGTGTTGGTCCCCACCCATATCCGGCCTTTGGGGTCCTTCGTCAACCCCCATAGCATATCCGCCAAAAGCCCTTCCGCCTTGGTCCAGTTGTCCCATTGCCTCTCGCCCAGCCAGCGGTCCACGCCCGAGCCGCGCAGCCCGATCCACATTGAGCCTTCTTGATCCCGGAACGCGGTTGCCACGCCATCGCTGGCCAACCCCCGCCTCTCACCGATGATTTGCCACCCATCGCCACGAGGTATGGCGAGACCCTCGTTGGTGGGAACTGTCACGCCATAGATCGGATCCGCTCGCAACTCGCTCACCTGTCCGGGCGCTAAGGGCAGCCCTTTGTCGCATTCCACAAAGGTAGAAGCGTTCTTCAGCAATTTGTACAAGCGGCTTTCGCTACGCACCCATAAGGTTCCTTGTGCATCGCTCACGGCACTTTCCCACCGATCGTGTGGAAGCCCAAGCTGGGCGTTCATGCTCGTGGTTTGTTCCCCCTGCATCCTGCACAGGTCGTGGCCGCATCCGAACCAAACCGTCCCTCCCGCCTCCATTGCCACTGCGAATGTTTCGCCCGCATACATTTTCTTGACGGAGGCCCCGCCGCTGTCTAGGCTGAGTTTCATAAGGCCGTAGGCCGAGCTGGCATAAGCGGTATTACCCTCGGCGGCAGCCAAATGCCCAAACGACCACTGATCCAGGACGGTACCGAATTGAACCGGGTGGAATCGGCCTGCGCTCAGATATGCGATACCGACGGGCGTGCCGGCCCAGACAGCGCCACCAGCCGATACGGCAAGCGCGGTCACGTCATCCTGCGGTAATCCATCCTTGTGCCCGAACCGCTCGAAACGGCGCCCGTTATAACGGAATAGGCCGTTGTCCGTGGCCACCCAAAGAAAGCCGTCTTTGTCCTCGCCGATCGTATTCACTGCCAGGTTCGTTAGCCCGCTATCCTGCGAATAATGCTTGAACGCGTAGCGTTGTGCGTGGCAAAGCACGGCGCAAGTCAAGAAGATCACTACCTCGCGGCACCAGCCAAAGCGATTTTGTGAACCTGTCGCCACCACAATTCATATCGGTGCATAAATATACTTCCTTAAGGGTGCGCGTAGGGCGAGTTGGCGTGGAGTCTTTGGGCAGACGGGAGGCTTAGCTGGTAATCTCTGCGCCGGCACACGCGATCTATCTGGAACTGAGCCTTACAACCAAGCTGTCACGCTTTTTCCCCATCTTCACTCTTCGCGAAGCAGTTTCATTGGATCAAGCGACAGCGCGCGTTGCGCCGGAATCCACGTCGCCAGTAAGCCCAATGACGCCATAACCAGCACAACACCTGCCAATACCAGCGGATCGCGGGGAGTCGCCTGATACACAATGAAAGCCAAAACCCGGCTCGCCATAATTCCCAGGATCAAACCCACTGCCGAACCAAGAACCAGCAGTTTGAATGCATGTCCCAGTGCTGCCTCCAGCACCTCTTTGCGCTGTGCGCCAAGCGCTATACGAATTCCCAACTCCTTCAGCCGTTTGCTGACGGAGTTTGCAGCCATTCCAAAGATGCCGGTGATCGATAACATTGACCCCATCACACCCAAAACGCCTAGCGAGATCGTCGCCATCCGCGGAGCGAAGAGAGCTACGCCCAGTCCGTTATTCCAGGTTTGGATGAGCGAAGGCAGCCCTGAATCAAGGTCCCGCAGTTTGCTCCTCATAGCCGCCGCCAGATGCCCAGGATCGAGCTTCGATCGCACCAAAAGCGTCGTCCCACTCGATGGCGATTGCAGGATGGAGAGGAACATCGCCGGTTGTAGACCTTCGGTGATCATCTGATATTTTCCGTCTTCCGCAACACCCACTACCTGAACGCGCGTCCCATCCGGCAATTTGAAATACCCGCCGATCGCGCTTTCAACAGACCCAAATAGCTTGCGCGCAAGCTCCTGGTTGATGACCGCCACTCGCGGCCCGTTTTTGTCGTCGCGCCACGTGAAGCCTCTTCCAGACAGCATGGCTGTGCCCGCCGTACGAAAGTAGCCCGGAGAGACCTTGTACATCACGACGCCAGCCGCGGCATTCGATGGCCTCAAATCAGTCGTTTCGACAGTAAACACCGTCGACCAGTCCAAGCTCCCATTGAGTGGCGTAAGATCAGCTAAGCCCACAGACGAGACGCTAGGGATGGACCCGATCGACTCCATCATGCGCCTTTGCAGGGACGCCGCCGCGTTGCCACGATAGCCTGCCATGTTCAGATCTGTGTCCATCAGCATCGCGTTCCGTGGATCGAAGCCGAAGCTGCTGTGGAGCGAGCGTACCATCCCGCGCACGGCAACCAGGGACGAAGTAATCAGCAGTGCGCAGATCGCAATTTGCACGCCGTGCAGCAGGTCCCGGATAGTCGTCGGGCGCCCGTGTGTGGTTCTGGATCCTGATTTGACGACCTCGTAGGGATCGGTGTGAAGCACTTGCCTTACCGGCACCGCGCCAAAGAGGAATCCACTTAGGAGAGTCAACACTACGGCCACAGCATAAACATTTGTATCCGGGTACACGGCCACATGGACGGGGTATTGGGGGACTGGTTGCCATAGGCTCAGACCTCTCAGCAGCACAGCGCCGCCCCATAGTCCGGCAGCGCCTCCGATCATCGATATCAGCAGAGCTTCGGTGAATTGTCCGCGCAGAATGCGGCTTCGGCCGGCTCCGAGCGCCATGCGCAGAGCAATTTCCCGTGAACGGTCAGCCGCGCGTGCTGCGAACAAGCTGCCGAGGTTAGCGCAAGCAGCTAGCAGAATTAACCCGGCCAGCAGCATCAATGACGTAAGAAATGCCCGTGTTCCGGGTGCGGCGAAATCGCCAAAAAGAAAGGGATGTGCCAACAAAAAACTCATTTCGGCATCTGTTTTTGGGTAGGTCTTTTCCAGATATGAGCCAATGGAGTTTAGATCTCCAATCGCCTGTTGTTTCGTCACTCCCGCTTTGAGATGTCCGATCGTCATCAAAAGCGATGGGAATCCGCGCTCGTTCAAACCGTTGCCGCCTTCTGACTGCAACACGTTCCCGATGGGCACGAAGAGATCCTGAAAGAAAAACGCTACCGGCCCGTGGAAACCAGGCGGCGCAACACCGATGATTGTGAACGGGTGTTTGTTGAGTTGAACGGTACGGCCAATCACGCCATGGTCGTCCTGAAAGCGGGTGTGCCAATACGCATAATTCAGCACGATGAATGGAGCTCCGCTCGAGCCATGCTCAGATGCGTGAAAGAACCGGCCCAGATACGGCTGTATCCCAAATACATCGAAGTAGTTGCCGGTCACTTCATCAACAAAAGCGCGGGACGGATTGCCGCCCGTATCCAGCCCTGCTTGGGAGTTGTTATAGGCTGCCAGACCGTCAAAACTGCGGTTGTGGTCGCGCAGATCGAGGTAGTCGGGATACGAGAACTGCAATGATATATCCTTCCGATGCTCGATCGTGTAGAGGGTCTCCGGATGCGGCACATCCAGCGGGCGCAAGATAAGTGCATTTAAGACACTGAAGACCACGGTATTCGCGCCGATGGCCATTGCCAGCGTCAGTATCGCCGCGATGGTAAATCCGGGAGATTTCAGCAGCACACGCAGACAATAACGCACGTCCTGCACAACGGTCTCGATGAAGTTGCCTCCGAGCGCCTCGTAGCACTCCTCTTTGAACCGTCCGTGACCGCCAAACTCGATGCGGGCGCGGTGCTCCGCCTCGGCACGATTCAAGCCGGAACGTTCGAGATCATCCGAGCGGTGCTGGATGTGAGAGCGAAGTTCCTCTTGCATGTCATTCTCGATCTGAGAACGACGCAGGAACTTAGTGGCAAGGCAACGAAAATAGGCCAGGAAATTCATATTTTCTCCGACTTTGCGGCCAAGGCAGAAGCGATCGCTGCCGCCAGGCGGTTCCAGCCCTCACTCTCCGCGCGCAGACGCTTACGCCCCGTGGCTGTAAGTTCGTAGAACTTGGCGCGACGATTATTCTCCGATGTGCCCCAGCTTGCTGTCAACAGACCTTGCCGCACCAGGCGGAACAACGCTGGATAAAGCGCTCCCTGGTCCACAAGCAAAGCTTGCTTGGAGATCTGGCCGATGCGCAAAAGCACTCCGTAGCCATGAAGTGGACCGAGAGAGACCGCTTTCAGGACGAGCAGGTCGAGCGTTCCGGGGAGAAGCTGCGCTTGGCCGGACATTTACACTCCTAAGCTACTAAGGAGTATGTAACAGCTCCCCCTATGCTGTCAAGGAAAAAGATCTAACAGGGTGAGAGCCTTAAGTCTTCGACCAAAGGTGCGGGATAGTGCCCCTTTAGGAAACAAAAAGCATTCTCGTGCAGCTCCGCGAGACCGGTGCCCTCTTGATGAGGGATCTTGCGGCGCTCTCCGCCACTGAAGATTTATTGGTTTGCCAGGCGCTGGTCCACAACTGCCTGCAGTCGCAGTCGAGTTCATCGAGACTTCCCGCTGCGCCCGACGGCTAGCGAATCATCAGGAACCCAACAGCGTCATCGCCCTGGGCGTGGCAATATAGTCTAATGCCGTCCTCGCTCAGAACGATTGCGTCCCCGGTTTCTGCAGCAGCTTTCCGCCCAAAAGAAGAGGTGGATGGGTGTCGGCGTGGAAAAATGCGCCTACTATGCCCCTTCACGTGCCAAACCGCAATCCACTTTTGAGCGACACCATGATCGACGCTCCGACGCCGCTAGCTTGGGCACATGAGTTTATTGCTCACCAAGCCGCGGTAAGGCCGGCAGCGTTGGCCGTGCGGGACGAGAAGCGCCAATTGACGTTTCACGAGTTGGATCAGCGGGCCAACCGTTTGGCGCGCCACATGCAAACCCTTGGCGTCGACGCCGAGGTAGCGGTTGGCTTGTATCTTGAGCGGTCGGTCGATTTTGTAGTGGCGGCGCTCGCGGTGCTTAAGGCTGGCGGAGGCTATGTGCCGCTCGATCCGGCTCATCCTGGCGAACGAATCGGCGCCATTCTGACCGACGCGGAGGTCAGAGTGCTGTTATCGCATAGGCGAATGGCGGCGGCTCTATCGAGTGGGCCATGGAAGATCGTCGATCTTGATTCCGAAGCTGCCAGCATAGAGAACCATGCCGCTGATCCTCTGCTTCAACAAGTGGATGGTAACGAACTGGCCTACATCATTTATACCTCGGGTTCGACGGGTCGTCCGAAGGGTGTAGAGGTGACGCATGCGAACCTGGCGCATCTGATCGGTTGGTACCGGGCTGCTTCCGCAGTGAACCCGAACGATCGGGCCAGCCAGATGTTTGGGTTCGCCTTTGATGCGGCAGTTCTGGAGACGTGGGGCCACCTTACCGCAGGCGCAAGCGTGCACCTGGTTGACGAAGTGAGCCGGCGTTCGCCTGAGGGATTGCGGGATTGGCTCGTGGCGGAAAAAATTACTATTGGGTTTGCGCCAGCCGTGATTGCGGAGCATCTTGTGGTGTTTGACTGGCCGGAGCAAACCGCACTACGGCTTCTTGTGACAGGCGGGGACACGCTGCATCGTTATGCCAAGGCGGGTCTTCCTTTCAGGGTAGAGAATCAGTATGGCCCGACCGAATGCACGGTTGTGGTTACTTCCGGCGTAGTGCGCAGCGGAGGAATTGAGGGAGAGCTTCCCTCCATCGGCCGGCCGATTGACGACACGGAGGTTCTGATTCTGGATGCGGAGCTGAAGCGACTCCCGACGGGCGAAGAAGGCGAAATCTGCGTTGCGGGCCCGCAACTGGCGCGCCGCTATCGCAATCTGCCGGAAATGACGGCGGAAAAATTCGTGGTCGAGACTGGTACTGGAAGACGCCTTTACCGGACGGGAGATCGGGGGCGGGTGCTGCCCAATGGTGAAATCGCTTTCCTGGGACGAATGGACGATCTGATTAAGATTCGTGGATTCCGCGTCGAGCCGGATGAAATTATTTCGCATCTGATTTCGCATCCCGGAATTCGAAACAGCACCGTAGTGGCGCAAGGCGATAACGCCAATGAAAAAATTCTCGTCGCGTATTTAGTGCCAGCGGATGGCGCCGAATTGACGGCAGCCGAGCTAAGAGGATATCTGCGCGCGCGGGTGCCCGACTACATGATTCCCGCGTCGTACGTCAGCCTGTCTTCCTTGCCGGTCACGATCACGGGAAAGTGTGACAAACGGTCGCTTCCAGCGCCTTCGGCGGCGAACTTGCTGCCCGAGTCACGGAATGCGCCGTCAGCCGATCAAACTTGCCCGGGTATCAGCGAAACGCGCGTTGCTGAATTGGTGAAGGGGTTGCTGGGCGGCCGAACGATCAGCCGCGATGACGACTTTTTCCTGACGGGAGGACATTCAATGCTAGGTGCGCAGTTACTGACCCGCCTGCGCGAAAGCCTGGGTGTTCAGTTGACTTTGCGGCAATTGTTTCAGGCGCCCACGATCGCTTCGTTAGCCGAGATTATCGACCAAAAACTGGTTGCTCGCAAGTAGATTATTCAATTTGATTGCGGAAATGGCAGCCGTCTCAACGCACAGAGTAAAGCTTCGCGAAGCGCATTTTGAAGACTATCAGGCGATTGCCGCGCTTGAAGGCTCGCACGAACTGGTGTCGAAACCATTGAACGACTGGCGGCGCCTGTGGTCCGGCAATCCATGCTATGAAGAACTGGGGCCGCGCTGGCCCATCGGTTGGGTTTTGCAGGATGGCGAGCGAATTGTCGGCTGCTCCTGTAATATACCTTTGCGGTACGTCTTCCGAGGCAAAAAACTCGTGGTTGCTTCGGGACGGGGCTGGGTGGTGGACGATGCGTATCGCGGTTACGCGGCGCTGCTGGGGGACGAGTATTTCAATCAAGAGAATGTCGACTTATTCCTTAACAACACAGTGAACGGCAAGGCCGCGGGTTTGATCACTGCATTGGGCTCAATGAGGGTTCCGGCCGGTGATTGGAGTGAGGCCGCCTTCGCCATAACGGAGCATCGGGGGTTTGCAGAGAGCGCGTTGCGGATCAAACAGATTCCTCAACCTCGCTTGCTGAGTTATCCTGTCGGGCTGGCGCTCTCTCTCAAGGACCGACTTACCGGCAACTCTCTTCCCAAGGCGGACATCGACGTGGCTTTGCAGCACGACTTTGATCAGCGCTTCGATACGTTCTGGGAGAACCTGAGCCATCGCAGCAATGACTTGCTGGCCGTGCGTTCACGCGAAGTTTTGAGATGGCACTTTGGCGCGGTTCTTGATACAGACGGTCTTTGGGTTCTCACCGCGGCGCGCGGCGGTAACATCGACGCTTATGCGGTTTTCCAGCGGCGCGATGAACCACAGTATGGCTTGAAACGTATTCGGATGGTGGATTTTCAGGCATGCGATAGGCACGATCAATATTGCGCAGCCCTTGTGCAGCGCGCCTTTGACGAGTGCCGAGCGCAAGGAATTCACGTGTTGGAACACGTAGGCTGCAATCTTGCAAAGACGAACGTTTTCGACCGGTTTGCTCCTTATCGCCGCAAACTCGCTGGCTGGTCTTTCTTTTATCTGACAAACGATGAAGAACTGGCTCGCCAGTTGGCCGACCCGGAGGCTTGGGCGCCGTCTTCCTATGATGGGGATGCCAGTCTTTAAGAAGAGTGGCGGCTTTACATCATGGCCACGGGCGGTGCGGGTTCATCGGGACTGCCAGCCGCGCCGAGTGGCCAGCGAATCATCAGGAATCCCAAGAGCATCATTACCGCCATTCCGAACACGTAGGATGGATCTCGGAATATCTGCAAGTGATCGAGCACGTTCTTGGGCAGAAATTGCATGCCCGCCCATACCAAACCCAAAATCGCCTCGCCCGCAATTAATCCAGATGCGGTCAATATGCCGGCATTCTCGACACGTGCGCGTTGAGCTTCGTTGTAGCCGCGGCGCTGGGCCAGCGTGTCTCCGAGCCAGCGGAACAATCCTCCGATGAAGATCGCGGCAGTCGTTTCGAAAGGCAGATACATTCCAACGGCCACCAGCATCGGGCTCTTGACATTCATCGCAATAAACGCGAAGCCCATCAAAATGCCGACGAGCACCAATGGCCAGGCCATGTCGCCCGCTACGATCCCTTGAGCGAGCAGCGCCATCAAGCCGGCCTGCGGGGCAGGGAGCTGCCGATCGCCAAAACCAGTTCCGCCTGTTTTAATATTCCCTTCATACAGCAAGAGCAAAGGAAAGTACATGACCAGGCTTGCCACAACCACAGCGATCAACTCGGCAATCTGAATATTGCGGGGCGTTCCTCCCAAGATGTAGCCCACTTTGAAATCTTGCAAGAGTTCCCCGGCTACGGCTGACGAAACGCACACAACCGCCGCGACTCCCAACACTGCCGCTACACCTCCGACGCCCGATACACCCAGTGACACCATTAACAATGCCGCGATCAGCAGTGTGGAAAGAGTGAGCCCCGACACAGGATTGTTCGACGAGCCGATCAGTCCGCAGAGACTGCCGGAAACAGTCGCAAAGAAGAAACCGAGAATCAGCATGACCACCGCCGCTACGATTCCGCCCACCACTTGGCCGGAGAAATAAATGTAGAGCGCGATCATCAATGCGAAGACAGCGCCAATCAAACTCAGCACGACCTTTGTGCTCATATAGCGTTCGGTTCGGTTTGACGACAATTTCGCCTCGCCCGATTGCCTTGCTTCAATCAACGTGCGCTTAATGCCGATGGCGAGATTCGTGCGCATTTTAAACAGGGTATAGCCCGCGCCTACGAGCATGCTGCCCACCGCAATCGGCCGCACAATATATCTCCAAACGGCTGTGGACATGGTTCCCCAGGCGTCGGGCTTGGCGTCCGCCGGAAGAAACGCGTGCAACTGCGGTCCCACGAAATAAATTAACAGTGGCACCAGAAAGCCCCATGCCAGCACGCCACCGGAAAACTGCAACGCTGCTAGGCGCGGACCAATGACGTAACCGACTCCAAAATAGGCTGGGCTAATGCTCGGCGCGGCAAAACTGCTCACGCCGCCGGTTTGCAGAATATTTGTCGAGCCTGCGCCGCCAAGCCGCACTCTGCTAACGCCCAATTGCCCGATACGCACGGGAAATTCCGCGTCGGCCGCGAACAATTGCAACTTACCTAACAGGAAAACAATTCCGCCGATGGCAATATTCCAGAACAGGAATCGCGCCGCCTCCGCGCCCCGTTGGCCCGCTTTGTGAATCTCCGAAGCCGCCACCGATTCCGGGAAGGGAAGTTCGGCGTCCTCCACCATGACGCGCCGTACCAGCGAAATGAACAAAACGCCGAGCACGCTGCCCACAAGTATAAGGACGGACGTCTTCCAATACGCGTCGACAAAACCAAAAGAGGTCCAGGTATGAGCGATTAAGAATGCCGGAATCGTGAAGATTGCGCCCGATGCTACGCCTTCGCCGATGGACCCACTGGTGCGCGAAATGTTCTCTTCCAGCAGCGACCCTTTCCACGCTCGCATGACCGCCATGCTGATGACGGCCGCCGGATAGGTGGCAGCCACGGTGACTCCAGCCCGCAGCCCAAGGTAGGCGTTGGCAGCGCCCAAAACCACTGTCATGCTAAGCCCCAGCGCAATGGCTCGTACAGTCAGCTCCCGCATCTCCAGATGCTCAGGAACGAACGGCTTGAATGGCGTGCTCATAATAGTGCTGTTATTGTACGAACATGTTTGCGCGGCTGCAGCTATTTGCGCAAGTAGTGATCTGTGCCGTTGATCCAGTCTTCGCGCGGCGGCGTGAACGTGTCTATCCCGATACTGTCTTCTAACGCCAGCGCGGCGTGGGGCACGTGTGGAGGAATGAGGAGAACATCTCCCGCGTGGAGCACGATCTCTTTCCCTTCGATGGAAAAGCGCATCGAGCCGGAGAGTACCTGGCTGATCTGTTCATTGTGGTGACTGTGCTCGGGTACAACGCAGCCCTTTCTCATTATAATGCGGGCCACCATTACTTGATCGCCGACCACAAACTGGCGATCAAAAAGGGGGTTCAAAGTTTCAACGGGCAAGTCATTCCAGCGAATATGCTTTGTCATCAGCCACTGATCATATCTCGATGGCCGTCAATATTTTCTGGCGGCCGCGTGAGTCTTTGCTGTGCTCATAATCTCAACCGCGTCTTTTTTCAGCGCTGCCGCCCGCGTATCGGACTGCGTGCAACTTAGATCAGGCGAGCGAACGCCGTTGTACTCAATGAAAAGAGATGTGCCGAATGAAACGCTTTTCATGCAGTGTTTGACTGGCAATTCATTCAGCGGGCCTGCTGCTTTCAGATCTTCCAGCAAGCGGCTGCACATCTCTTGGGCGAGTGTTATCTTTTCCTTCGACCCGTCGCGCCGTTCGATTGTGGCCTCGGGACCTGAAGTTTCGAGCTTAACGTTCATACCGGGAACATTGGTTGAGCCGGTATTAATGATCGTCACCTGCGCGGAGCAGAGCCACGCGCTAGTCATGAGCAATCCGAGAACACAGAAAAATCTAGCCATGCTTTCATTGTGTCTCATTTCTTTGCTGCCAGAATTCCTGTGAACAGCAAGCCCGAACAGGCTATTACAAAGTCGTCTTGCGCCAACGGTTGGGCAAATGGCATTTGGTCTAGCTTAAGCGCGCTAATGCCGTGCACGATTGACCACAATGCGCACGCCATGAGCTTCGTGTCTCCCGCGCGCACGTCGCCTTTCGCTTGGCCATCCACAATCGTCTCTTCCAGGATTTGGAACGCTCGCTTTTCTGCGTCACATGCTTCTGGTGGTTCAACCGAAGGCGGCGGGCTAAACATTACTTCGAAGTAAGCCGGATGTTCGCGCGCAAAGCGCACATAGGCTGCTCCCATGGCACTCATACGCGCAGGAAATCCCGCCGCGGACCCGGCGCGTCCTTCATTGAGCGCCGCCGCAAACTTTTCGAACCCAACTTCGCGAATGGCCGCCAGCAACTTCGCCTTATCGGCAAAATGCCGGTATGCGGCCATGCGTGAAACTCCTACGCGCGCGCCAATCTCGCGCAGCGTGAGCGCGCGCACGCCTTTTTCGGCAATCAATTCCAGACCTGCTTGAATTAGGACCGCCCGCAGATTGCCGTGATGGTAGCTCTTCTTGGCTGCGACACTCATAAGTAACCATCTTGACAGATAGATGTTGACTTTGGCAACATTGAGTGCGACAAGCGTAAGCCAGCGTAAGCGGCCTAATTCGGCACTGCCTTGCCAAAACGTTTCGGCCATCTCTTTCACCGCCCAACTTCTAGCCGAGCCCCGAACTGTGAAGGAGTCGGCAACGCCGCCCTCCTTTTGGGGTACTTCGTCACTTCATAGGATGTGCGTAGGTTCAGTGGAGCTATGCGCCGTGACTATCAAGGTGGCTCAGCCACCCCTACTGGATTCCCCGATCATTGAGTGCGCCGAAAAATCGAGTCACAAGAGCTGAAAGTTTATTTTCTCTTCCAGCTCCTTCTTAATCAGTCACTTACAAGAATACCCTCGCGTCACTCATCTCGGCCCTGCCGTCGCTCACGCAGAATGGAACCGAGAACAGACCTGCGCGGTATTCGAGGTGCCGGAGCCTTCCCCCTCCTCCCGCAGGCCGCTTTTTCATTCTAAAAAAAACCAGGAGTCTACCATCATGTCCGAAAGCAATAACTCGGCCGCCGCGCCCGAAACAGAACCATCCACCATCTCCGCCGCCCGTCTCGCTGCCAATCGTCAGAACGCCCAAAAATCCGGCGGACCAACCACTCCGGAGGGTAAGGCAATATCCAGCCTTAACGCCGTCAAATGCGGCCTCACGGGCAACGCCATGCTCTTCGCCAACCGAGCCGACATCGTCCGTTACTTCGCACACGTCGAGTCTTACGAAACACAATTCCAACCCGTCGGCCCCGAAGAATCCGCCCTCGTCCAATCCATTGCCGACATTCGTTGGCGGCTCAACCGCATTCCCGGCCTCGAACTCGCTATCCTCGCCACCGGCAGCCTAGTGGTCTCAGAGAGCAACCCCTCCTTGGCCGCACCCGACGCCGAAATGGCGCTCGAACTGTACGTGCGCCGACAGTATGAAAAGGAACTCCGCAATCTTCATCTGCAGGAAAACCGTCTCGCCCGCCGCCGTGAACGCGAAAGCGCCGAACTCCTGCGTCTGCAATCCGCTCGGAAAAGCAAGGAAGAAGAAGCACTCGCCGAAGCCGCCCAAGCCGCTCTTCTCGCGCAACACCGCAAACTGCCCCTCACCCAAATCCCCGGCGTTGGGTTCGATTTTTCGAGAAGCCGTTTCGCTACCTACATGAGCCGCCTCACTCCCTCGCAGAAGGAGAAGTTCCTCCAAACCGCCCTCGCTGCGGCAGTCGAAGCACCCCAAACCATGGAGGCCGCTGTCTAAAATCGCAAAAACTCCTCACTCCTCGCAAACCGTCTTCCTCAACTACGCCACCAGACTGTAAAAACTCGAGGGTGCCGAGTTTCTACATTTCTGACCCACGACTAACTCCGAAACCGAGCCGGAAGCGTAATCGACCTAATTCGACACTGCCTCGCCTTTTCAACAATCGCCCCTAGCCGAGCCGCCGCGAGACGTCTCTCTTGTGCTGCTGGCGTGAAGAAAACGTAAAAACTCGAGGAGACGGCGGAGCCGCCTTGGTCGTGGCGCGGCCTGGCGTACTCGTTACGTTGATGGTGCTTTTGTGGGTTCTTGCGGGCCGTCGATATAAACTGTTCTGCATGACTCGTCGCACCCTCGTCGGTTCTTTGGCCCTTTCCGCCGCCAGCGCTCTGAATGCCCAACGCCGCCACCGGGAGGAGCACGCCGAATGGAAACCACTCCTCGGCGTTCTCGGTCCCTACACCCCGAACAACGTCGCTTGGACCAAAGCGCAGGGCTTCTCCAACATGATCCTCGGCTCCGGGCCGCACTCGACGCTCGACGCCACCACCCTCACAGATTCCCAGATTGCCGACATCAAAACCGTCCTCACCACCAACCAGATGCACGTCTCCGCTCTGCAGGTTGGGGGGGATAGCATTAATCCCGACCCAGCCAAACGCGCCCGTTCGAACGACTACTTCGTCAAAGCGATCGAGCTTGCCGGCAAACTCGGCGTCCCCTACATTGGCACGCAATCCGGCCGCGACCGCAACAAGCCGTTCCAGCAGCAGATTGATGAAATCGTGCGCGTGTACAACGAGAACTTTTTTCCCATGTGCGAGCGCGCGAAAGTCCGCATCCTCTGGGAGCCGTGGCCCGACGGCGAAAATCTCGCTACCAGCCCCGCCGGTTTCTCAGCGCTCTTCAAAGGCTTTGGCGATTCGCCTTACGTTGGGTTGCAGTACGACCCCTCGCACTTGGTGCGCCAGTTCATGGATCCGATTCAAACGGCCCGCGATTTTGTCGACAAGATTTACGATGTTCACCTAAAAGACACCGAAATCCTCTGGCCCGTTCTTCGCTCCACCGGCATTTACAACGAAAATCACGTGCAATGGTGGCGCTATCGCATTCCCGGCATGGGCTCCATGAACTGGCGCGAATTTTTCAGTGTGCTGCAGGATGTTGGCTATCAGGGCGCCATGTCTATTGAGCAGGAAGACTCGCTCTATGGCGCTGACGATCCGGGCCCTGACTTTTCGGACAATTTCAAAATGGGGTTCGTCATGGCGAAGCGCTATCTGGCGCAGTATGTGCCGTAGTTCGAGCTGAATCTCAAACTTTTGGCGTAGCCTCGATTAGCGAAGTTGGCGCTACGACGTTCGATTAGCCAATTCTTAACAATCCTGTTATTGCACTGCGCTCCTAACCGGAATATACTGTCTGAGGCATCGTGCTAACGATGCAAAAACACAGGGGAGTGTTTCTATGAGTTGCAAATTACCTAGCAAACTTGCACACGTGTGCACCAATCTTGCTTTTTTACTTTGCGTCTGTACCGCCGCCTTCGCGCAGTCAGACGTTGGAACGATCACTGGCTTTGTTAAAGATCCATCGGGGGCAGACGTCCCAAGCGCTAAAGTGGTGGTGAAGAGCGAAGCCACTGGCGAAGAACACGCTGTGACTACCGACTCGTCGGGGCATTACACGGTCCCCAGCCTGCTTCCCGGTCTTTACACGCTAACTGCGTCAGCACCCGGTTTCAAAGAATTCGTCAGCCGGCAAAATCGTTTGGAAGCGAATTCTACTATTGAGCTCGACGGAAACCTCCAGGTTGGTCAGAACACCGAACGGGTAGAAGTTTCGGCAAGCGCCGAAGTCTTGCAGACTGAGTCGAGCGCCGTGCAGGCCGAAGTCAACGGCAAGCAGATTCAAGATCAAGAATTGAACGGTCGCAGCCCGCTCTATTCGGCACAACTGTTGCCAGGCGTTCGCAGTGGCGGAACCCTGGGTGACTTTAACGGAACTGGATTGGGCGGCAATCCGTTTGCGGTGAATGGCACGCGGTCACAAGACACGTTAGTAACGGTGGATGGCGCGCCGGCGATGCGCACGCGTGCCAATGGCGCCGTGATCGGCGTCGGCGATGTTGATGCAACGGCCGAAATCCAAGTGCTGACAGCCGATTATGCCGCTGAATATGGGCAGGCGGCGGGCGGACAGATTCGCATGGTTACCAAGTCCGGTACCCACGATTTCCATGGCAGTGCCTATGAGTATTTCCGCAACTCCGATCTAAACGCTAATACGTGGGGCCGGAATTTGAGTAAAACGACGGACTTCGCGTCGCCATTCCGCTTCAACAACTTCGGTTACACGGTTGGCGGACCAGCCGCGATTCCGGGGAAATGGGAGAAGCTGCGCGACAAGTTATTCTTCTTCGTCGCACAGGATTGGATTAGATACAGAAATACCCAAACGCAAACACAGGCGGTACCGACGAACTTGATGCGTACGGGTAATTTCAGCGAGTTGCTGAGTGCGAACCCTTGGTACTCAGGCACTCGCCAGCTCTACTTTCCAAGTAGTACTTGCAAGTTGACTAGTTCTTTCGCGCCAGCGGCCGGCTCCTCCTGCACGCCGATTCAGAACAACGTCATTCCCGTGAGTTCTATAAGCCCGAATGGCCTGGCGATTCTCAATGCCTATCCAACGGCAACACCCGGTTATTTGAATGGTACTCAGAACTGGATCGCGCAGGCTTCGCAGCCCGAAAACCAGCGGAAAGATATTTGGAATTTGGATATCATTCCGAACAACAACAACCACATCGAACTGAGACGCTCAGGTCTCGCTTACAACGAATTCGATCCCTTTGACCAGGGAACCAACTTCACACAGAAGTATTTCAATCGTCCAAACCAAACCAACACAGCCGCCTGGACCTATACCATCAGTCCAACGGTAGTGAACGAGCTGCGCGCGACCTACAGCTTAGACGATGTTTACATTCCGGTAAAAACTTCGGACATTGGCTTCAACCGTGAGGATTTACCGTTGCCGATCACTTATCCTTATTTGTTCGGCGGGAAAGACCTTCCGAATAAAATTCCGTCCATCAGCCTTGGCGACAGCTTTTACAACCTGTCTGCTGGTCCCTATCCGTCTCACTCCTCTGGTCCGATTTTCACGGTGTCAGACAGCTTGACGAAAGTCTGGGGTAATCACACCTTGAAGTTCGGCATGTTTTATGAATATGCCGGAGAGAACGACGGCGACCAAATCAACGTCTCCACCGTTCCGGGCGGCGCTAGCAATCAAAACGGCAATTTCATTTTCTCGGACGCGGGCACGGGGCTCACTTCCGGAGCCAGCATAGCGAATCTAGTGTTAGGCGATGCCGATAGCTACACGGAAATTGGTCCGCGAGCACTGACCATTTGGCGCCGGCCATTGTATGAAGAATTTGCGCAAGACTCGTGGAAAGTGAATTCGAAGCTGCATATCGACTACGGGGTTCGTATGACCACCGTGATTGGCTTCCATCCATTGTGGGGTAATGCCGATTATTTCGACGGCGCTCTTTACAATCCGGCGCAGGCTGTTTCGTTGAATGCTGCCGGTAATGTCATTCTTGGCTCTGGCAACCCCTACAACGGAATGGTGATCCCGGGGTTGAGTTCGTTCCCGAGTGCGGCATTAGGACGGGTGGGCGCTGCCAGCCAAAACATCTGCGATGGCGCATCATGCTCTAGTCTCTTCGATCCGAATCTTCGTGAGGGCTACATCAAACCGACAAACGATTTCCAACCTCGCCTTGGATTTGCTTATCAACTCAACGACAAGGTGGTGGTACGCGCTGGTGGCGGTGAGTTTACCACCGCGATGCCGCTGCTCGACAACGTCTTTCCGGGCGGCAATTCGCCATTCCAACCGTTTGTGACAATAAACAACGTGAAGGTGGATAATCCAGGTGCTTCGTTGTCGTCGACAACTGCTGCCAGTATCACAGCCACGACGCTGAATCCGGATCTGAAACAACCGGCAGCGTGGAACTGGAACTTCACGATGGAAGCCCAGATGCCGCTTAAATCGGTGCTGTCCGTTGCCTATGTTGGACATCGTGGGTACCATGCCTGGCAGGTGTACGATATCAACCAGGCCTCCGCCGGCGCGCTGCAGGCGAATCCTGGCACCAACATCAACTTGCTGCGCCCTTACAAAGGCTATTCGGCAATCCAGGAAGAAGAGAGCACCGTGAATTCGATGTACAACGGCCTCCAGCTTTCGTGGAACAGGCGCTATGCGAATGGATTTATGTTCGGCTTAAGCTACACATACTCCAAGAGCATGGATAACGGTTCGAACTACCGCGACATCGTTCCGGACACCTACAACACAAGCAATTTGTGGGGGCCGTCGGAATACGACACCCGCCATATCGTGATCATCAATTACCAATACCACCTGCCATTTTTCAAGAACGAGAGCACTTTGGCAGGCAAACTTCTGGGCGGTTGGGATATCGTGGGTCAAACGCAATTCCAGACAGGAACGCCTTGCGGCGTGGGATCGAGTCAAGACTTCGCCGGCGTGAGCACCACCGATTTGGGTAGCTTTGGATGCGGCAGCGAAGGCCAGTTCTGGGTCGAAAACGGTACGCCGAACATTACGGGCGGTTTCGCCGGCTCGGTGGGCACCGGCAACACCGTCAACCCAACGTGGTTTGCCGTTAAGAACCCTAACGGTACGCCGATCTTCACGAAGCCGGCCGCGGGCACTTTCAACCTGCAACCGGGGGTGCGCGACAGCATTTATGGTCCTGGCCTGCAGGACTGGAATATTTCGATGTTCAAGAGGTTCGTCGTTAGAGAGAGCGATTACTTTGAATTCCGCGCTGAGGCGTACGATTTCATCAATCACCCGAACTGGAGCGGGGAGAATATCAATCCGACCTCTTCGCAATTTGGCATGATCACCAGCAAGACCGGGCTGCAACGTACATTGCAGCTTGGGTTGCGCTTTAATTTCTAAACGATTTCCTTCCTAGACTCTCCCGCGTTCGAGCAAATCCTCGGCCGCGGGAGTTTTCTTTTTGTCTTTCTGAATCTCGATCTGATAAATCTATAAGCACATGGCCCAAGTCAAAGCCGCTCCCAAAACATACGACGTCGTCATTGTCGGTTCCGGTGCCGGCGGCGGCGTTGCCGCGCACGTCTTATCTCTAGCTGGCGCAAAAATCTGTATGCTCGAAGCCGGCGAATGGTTCGATTGCGAAAAAGACTCGAAGATGTTCGAATGGCCCTACCAGGTGCCGCACCGCGGCGCGGGCACGCAATACCGCCCTTGGGGTGCGTTTGACGCCACAACCCTTGGCGGCTGGCAAGTGCCCGGCGAACCTTACACGCAAGCGCCGGGCAGCGATTTTAAGTGGTGGCGCGCCCGCATGCTGGGAGGCCGCACCAATCACTATGGCCGCATCTCGCTGCGCATGGGCCCCTACGATTTCAAACCGTACAGCCGCGACGGCAAAGGTTTCGATTGGCCCATCAGCTACGACGATCTGGCTCCTTATTACGACAAGGCGGAAGAACTCATCGGTGTCTTTGGTTCGCAGGAGGGTTTGGAAAATACCCCCGACGGCAAGTTCCAACCGGCGCCAGCGCCGCGCGGTTACGAGCGTCTGATCAAATCCGCATCCGACCGGCTGCGCATACCGTGCATCCCCGCGCGCTTGGCTATTCTTACCCGTCCCTTGAATGGTCGCCCGGCTTGCCACTATTGCGCGCAATGCGGCCGCTCTTGCAGTGCCAACGCGAACTTTAATTCTCCCGGTGTTCACATCAAGCCTGCGCTTAAAACCGGCAATCTGGAAGTGCGCACCAGCGCTATGGTGCGCGAAGTACTTGTCGGTTCGGACGGTAACGCTACCGGCGTGTCTTACGTTGACAAGAAAACACGCACTGAGGTGGAAGTGCGCGGCAAGATCGTGGTGCTGGCTGCCAGTTGCTGCGAAACCGCGCGCATCATGCTCAATTCAAAGAGCAGCCTTTTCCCCAACGGCATTGCGAATTCCACTGGTCTCGTCGGCAAGTATGTTATGGACACCGTCGGTTCCGCCGTTTCCGGGTTTTTGCCGATCCTGCAAGACCTACCGCCGCAAAACGAAGACGGCGTCGGCGGTATGCACCTTTACATGCCGTGGTGGGGGTATAAAGATCAACAAGCCGGCAAAATGCCTTTCGCGCGCGGCTATCACATTGAACTCGGCGGCGGCCGCGGCTTGCCCGGCGAAGGCGTGTTGGGCGGCTATCCTACACGGTTCCTGGGCGGCGGTTATGGCGTCGAAATGAAGAGGAATCTGCGCAAGCTTTACGGTTGCGAAGTCCATTTTTCGGGCCGTGGCGAAATGATTCCCAACGAAGACAGCTACTGTGAGATTGATCCGCATGTTGTCGATCAGTGGGGTATCCCCGTGCTGCGTTTTCACTTCAAGTGGAGCCAGGACGAAATTCTGCAAGCCAAACACATGCAGGAAACGTTCCAGCAGATTATCGAAGCTATGGGAGGTACGGTGACGCACAAGTCCGGTGAGGAAAAGAATTGGGGCATCGCCCGTGGCGGCGAAATCATTCACGAAGTCGGCGCGACCAAAATGGGCACCGATCCGAAGACGTCGGTGCTCAATCAGTATTGCCAGGCATGGGACGTCAAGAATCTCTTTATCACCGACGCTGCTCCATTTGTTAGTAACGCGGACAAGAATCCCACGCTCAGCATCACCGCCCTCGGCTGGCGCACTTCCGATTACATTGCCGATCAAGTCAAAAAACTGAATGTGAAAGTATAAAACATGGCAGAGAAAAACGAAACACCAAGCGTCAGCCGGCGCGATATTTTTCAGATTCTGGGCGCCGTTCCCGCCGCCGCTGTTGTCACTGGCGGTCATGATCACATGCATATGGCGGCGCAGGCTGAACCCGCCGCCAAAGGCCCCTATAAGCGCGAAACCTTCGACGATCACCAATGGCAGACCGTCCACGTGCTGTGCGATCTGATCATCCCCGCCGACGAGCGCAGCGTCAGCGCCTCCCAAGCCGGCGTGCCTGAGTTCATTGACGATTGGATTCAGTTCCGCACCGAGCAGGACAGCAAGGACGACGAACCAAAAAACGGTGCCGAGGATGATTTCCACGTCAAAGACAGGGACCTGCGCGCCGAGATTTTCGGCGGCTTGATGTGGCTTGATCGGGAATCAACGAAACTGTTTGAAAAGAACTTTGTCAGCGCCTCTGTAGATCAGCAAAAACAACTGCTCGACCGGATCGCCTATCCTGCGAAGGCTGCTAAAGAGGACTCACAGTGGGTGGCGTTCTTCACGCAATTCCGCAGTCTCACAGTCGGTGGTTTCTTCTCGAGTAAGGCTGGTGTTGCAGATCTCCCATATCTGGGTAACCGTGCGGTGGCTGAATGGAAAGGTTGCGATCCCAAAGTCTGGGCCGTTATTGAGGAGCGGATGAAGAACGGCTACAAAGGCATTCTGGAAGCGAAGCCTTGGGGGGCGTGAGTCCCAGGAGTCCCACTGCTTCGCAATGGTCCTCCTGGAACTTTGGCGCCTTTGTCGATCAGCGGAAGCAACTGCTCGACCGGATTGCTCATCCAGTGTAAGCCAAAAACTGGTGACAGTGCGTCGTGGTGCCGAAGCGCGCGTTGCTCCTAACATTCAAACCATGGCTGACACGCTCTTTGCTGATCTCGCTCTCTCAAAACGTCTGGAGCGCGCGGAGGGACACGCCTGCATGCAATTCGCCAATGCCCGGCGCCGTTTGTTTCCCGCACGCGGGTCAGAGTGCATGGAATGCGCGGGAGCATACGCGGTCTTCGATGGCATCGGTGCTCCTACCACGCAGACTTTTGGACTCGGCCTCTTCGAGGAACTCGACGTAGTCGCCTTAGAGTCAATCGAACGTTCTTTTCTAGACCGCGGCGCCCAGGTGGATCATGAAGTGAGTCCACTGGTAGGTGTCGCGGCTCTGAACTTGCTTTCACGCCGATACAGACCCATCGAGATCAGCAACGTCATGTACCGCCGAGTCGAAGAACCAGCGGCAGAAGACCGAGGCCGGATTCGAGTGCGTGTTGCTAATCCAGCTGAAGCGAAACTCTGGAGCGAGATTAACGTACGCGGCTGGACATACGAACACCCGGAACTGGTGGGCTTTCTTCAAGAGGGCGCTCCCATTTTCTTGGCGCGTGAAAAAAGCCCGTGTTTCCTCGCGGAGCTCGACGGTCAACAGGGCGCTGCCGGTGTGCTCTTTATCCATGAAGGAGTTGCTCTTTTTGGTGGTTCGGCCACCGTTCCAGAACTACGCGGTCGTGGACTCCAAGCCGCACTCTTAGCGGAACGCTTGCATTACGCCTTCGACCAAGGCTGTGATCTAGCAATGATGGTGGCGGAGGTGGGCAGCAATTCCCAACGCAATGCCGAGCGCAAAGGTTTTCATGTGGCGTACACGCGTACCAAGTGGCGATTGTCGTCTTAGTGCAAGCAGGTATCTGGCGACACGTCGCTATGCTCCTGGCGAACTTCTAATAGTGCGCCGAATAGAGTCTCGTAAAGCCCTTGCCTGCTCGCCAGCCTATCCTTGCGTGCTCGCAGAAAGCCAAATCGGAATGGGGAGCATCGCTCGGCCTCCTGAAGGAAGGTCCCTGAGAAGAACTCATGAGAGTCTGCGATGGCCCGTATGATGAGCGACCGCCAACTTGTTTTCAACAACTTCTTGAGACTGGGCGTCCCGTGCGGTAACTCTTCCATGCGTTTCCCAACCGTCTCGGCAAAGTTCAAAAGTTGAATTGTCAGTCCATCCAACGGCGCACCGGTACCCGCAGCCTCCGAGAAGAGTGTAGTCGAACCGCGCCGCATGTCTTCGTTCAAATCCTGCAAGTCATCGCCCAATTGCAGGAGCACTCCCCACTCGAACGCAAATCGACTTTCCTCCTGGTTCAGCGAACCGTGTGCGAGGCAAGCGTCACCTAATACCGACGTTCCTCCCTTTGCAAAACTGAGTCGCAGGGAATCGTGATGGTTGCCGGAATGGTCGCCGTGCAGTTGACTAATACTATGCTCTTGGGCTTGGTGGATGGCCAGCAAGCACTCAAATACATGTGGAAAGCGTGTCCGGGGATATTGCTTTTCGATCAATGCAATCAGTGCCCATATAGCGCACTCCCGATCGTCTTTCGCCGGCAAACTTTCACCTGCTAAGCGGCGGCGAAAGCGCCTGCTGAATTGAAGCTTCGTCTCAGCCGGGATCTTTACATCGTCCAGGTAATTATCGCTGTGGGGATACAACAAACTGTAACCAAGAATGGATGGCGTAAGTTTTATGTTCGCGCCTAACAGAGGCTGCAATCCGCAGGCCGTCCACGCGTTGCGCGCCGCCTGAATAATAGCGTCCATTTCCAAGCCGGGATCATGCTGCCGCGCCCACTGAGCCAGCTCGGTTCCGACCGGCAGGAATTCGCGCGTAAGCATTTCAATTGACTCATTTTCGAGGCTCAAAGCTCTTGCCGAAAATCTTGCAAAAGACGCTACAATCCGTTCCTGCAGTTCGGCTCGTTCCCGCTTGGTTCTAGATATCCGGTGTAAATCGTTCTCTACCGCGCATAGCTCTTCGTCATAGACTCGCTCATGCATTTCCTGCTCTGCGGAGCTGTAATGCTGCAAGTTTCCGGCTACCTTCGCCGCACAGTCATTCCAATCGTCGATAGTCTGCGCGACTTGCGCGTCCACCCATGCACCGTCGTATGTCTCCATCCGATTTACAATGACGAAAGTCCCGGGCCTTTTGTTCGAGCCAGGCGCGGAAACTCCTCTATTCTACTCGGAGTGCTTTTTAGCGGAAAACAACGGCCGGCAGCCGCCAGTCCCGCTACCATGAAGGAATGAACGCCAAACTGCTCACGATTTGCGCACTCACCCTGTGCTTACTCACCATTGGCTTCACTTCGCAGTCCATATCGGCGTCTACCAGCATGGAGCTCTGGTACCAACATGCGTCCTACATCAACAGCGACGATGCCGTCAAAAAGAGTAAAGATCTAATCGACAAGGCGGCGGCCGCTGGTTACACGGGCGCGCTCTTCTGGGACAGCAACTTCAACATGATGGGCAACGACGATTGGAACCTGGATAATGAAGGCCGTCTGAAGGAGGTCATGAAGTATGCCCACGAACGCCATATGAAAGCCATCGCGGAAGCTGCACCTTTTGGGTGGTCGAACGATGTGCTGGCAGTGAACCCCAACTGGGCTGAACCTCAGCGTGTGATTGGTACCCGGTTCCAGGTAGCGCCCGATGGCAGGAGTCTCAAGGTCCGAAACAGTTTGCCCGCTCTGGTGAACGGCAATTTTGGATCCGGCCAGACGGGCTGGTTCGAATTGGGTGATCCGAACGTTAAGGTTGTGCCCAACGCGCGGCCCGGTGGAGCTGCACTGACGATTGTCGATCCTCCCGGTAATGCGCGTATTCGGCAAAAAATCTCCGTCCAACCGTGGCGGCAGTATCACTTGTCTTTTCTCTATAAGACGGAAGGAGCGCAGATCGGCAGTCCGATGGTGATCGTCTACGATGCCTCCAATATCGATAAGATGCGCTTTATCGTAAATCTGCATGCGTCCGGTGGGTGGTCGGGCTTGGACTATCTCTTCAACAGCGGCGATAGCACGGAACTCGCTCTCTATATGGGAGTCTGGGGCGGCGCGAAGGGCACAGTGCAGTTTGCCGATGTTCAGCTGGAAGAAACCGGCTTGGTTTGGCTCGTACGTCGCGACGGCGCGCCCTTCAAACTATACGATCCGGATAATCCATCGAAGGTCTACACTCCCGGCGTCGATTACAACGAAGCCAGCGATCCCGACATGCTTCCTCACCGGCCTAGCTTTCACAATGTTTTTCACTGGCCGCCTCCGTTCACACTTCCCGCAACCACTCACTTGAAGCCGGGGCAGATCGTGGCCGCGGACTATTATGCGGTCACTCCCCTGACCAATGAAAATCAGGTGGGCATGTGTATGACGGAGCCCGGCGTTTATCAATGGTTGACCAAGAACGCAAAGGAAATGAAGAAGGTTGTTCCCCCAGATTCGGACCTGCTTCTCGCCTACGATGAAATCCGCAATGCCAACTCCTGTTTCTCTTGCCGTTCAAAGAATATGACCGCCGGCCAGCTCCTGGCCTGGAGCCTCGGGCAGACCTATGGCATCTATCACCATGCTTTGCCCGATGTTTCCTTTTGGGTTTGGAGCGACATGTTCGACCCATATCACAATGCTCACGACCACATGATGTACGTGGAAGGAACTTTGGCGGGTTCTTGGAAAGGCATTCCTCCCGAGGTATCTATCTTGAATTGGAACCTCGATAAGCTCAAGGATTCCCTCAGGTGGTTTTCCGGTCTGAATTCAGAGCAGCCCATTGCTCATCAACAGATCGTCGCAGGCTTTTACGGCAGGGCGGACGCCGCTGGTGAAGCCCGCCGCGAATTGGCCGAAGCCGCAGGTATTCCGGGTATTCGCGGTTTGATGTACACTACCTGGGACAACAATTACTCGAAGCTGCAAGCGTTTGCCGATGCCGCGCGCGCTGCTTGGCCCGATTACGTGAAGAGCGTCCCCAAGAAGTAGCTAAGCGATCAGTGGTTCCACTTGTACCCAAGCGCGTTTCCGCCAGGATTCCAATCCGGCTTCGGCCAATTGCACGCCTTTTGCGGCCTGTAACAAGTCCCAACGGAATGGCTCGTCCTTCACAACATGCCGCAGAAAAAGCTCCCACTCACGCTTGAACGCGTTATCGAAACTATCCTGTTCCGGCACTTTCTGCCAGCCATCGTAGAAGTTTAGCGGGCTGGGTATGTCTGGATTCCATGTCGGTCGTGGTGTTGCGCCGTAAGGTTGAATCCAGCAGTCTCGGAGGCCCGCAACAGCCGATCCCTTTGTTCCATCCACCTGCAGAGTCAGCAAATCATCCCGTCTTACCCGCACACACCACGACGAATTGAAGTGCGCAATGATGCCGCCTTCCAGTTCAAACGTGGCATACGCCGAATCGTCCGCCGTACAGGCGTACGGTTTACCTTCTTCGTTTCGGCGTTCTGGAATGTGAGTCGTACCCAAGCAACAGAGGGTTTTCACGGGTGCGAATACTTCATCCAACACATAACGCCAGTGGCACAACATGTCAATGATGATGCCGCCGCCATCTTCCTTGCGATAGTTCCAGGACGGGCGCTGTGCCGGCACCACGTCGCCTTCGAAGACCCAATACCCAAACTCGCCACGCACCGAAAGAATCCTACCAAAAAAACCCAGGTCGCGGAGTGTCTTCAGTTTCATGATGCCGGGTAGCCATAGCTTGTCTTGTACGACACCATGCTTCACGCCCGCCGACTTGGCCAGGCGATAAAGTTCAAGCGCTGTACTGACACTCTCCGCAATCGGCTTTTCGCAATAGATATGCTTTCCAGCGGCAATCGCCTTTTTTACTGCCTCTGCACGGCGGTCCGTTGTTTGGGCGTCGAAATAGATGGCGTAGCTCTTGTCGTTCAGTATTTGGTCAAGATCGGTAGTGAAAGGGAGACCGCCGCACTCCTTCGAAATCGCCTCTAACTTGGCGGCGTTCCGGCCGACTAGTAGCGGCCGCGGCATGATTGTCTCCGTGTCACTGAGCTTTACGCCGCCTTGCTGAATGATGGCGTAGATCGAACGCCGCAGGTGTTGGTTCAGCCCCATACGCCCAGTGACGCCGTTCATTATGATTCCCACTGTGTGGGTCCGCGTGTCTTTGCTCAAAAGGTCTCCGTGCTTTGTGGGAATGCCCCAGAGGGCAGAGGCGGCGCTTCCTTCCCGGCGCGCGGCAGCGTTCCAGCCAATTCCTGACGCCAGTGCGCTACATCGCCGGCCGGGCCATAGCAATAGATCATGCGCATGGGAGTGGTTCCAGTGTTGGTCAATTGATGGAAGACGCCAGGCGGAATATAGACGGCTTGCCCTCCTCGTACGGCATGTTTCTCTCCACCCAGACACATTTCGCCGCCGCCCTCCAATATGAAATAGATCTCTTCCTGTTCCTGGTTGTGCCATGGTACCTGCCCGCCATTGGGTTCGAGTGTCACATGGCCTAAAGAGAAGTGGGTCGCTTGAATCGGACTCGCTCCTCCCACCAAATTCTGAGTCGTCCGCCGCGCTGGATAGGTGCAGCCGGCGATCTCAGCCAGATCTGCAATGATCATTTCCGCTTACTCCAAAAAGTCAAATAAGGTTTTTGCTCGATCTCGCGCAATAGGTATAACGCCAGTTCCCGCGCATGATAATCGCCCCACATACATGCTTCTCCGCGCGGCACCCCATCGGAAGCGGGAGCGCGATCCCACCCGTTCGGCCGGTGATACACCGCGTGCAGAATTAGTCCTTGGTGCGCGGGATCGCAGCTCAGATATGGTTCTGCAAACAGCGTGTCGCAAACGGTCAGCCCGGCCTGAACATAATTCTTGTTCCCTAGATATTTACCCAACCGCAGCAACCCCTGTGCCGCAATCGCTGCCGCGGAACTATCTACTGGTTCGAACGCATTAAACGGGTCGGCCGCTCTCCCTGCCCAATCTCCCAAACGATGCAACTGAGGCGCGCCGGTATCCCAATAGGGGATTCCGTCTGTGGGAGTGTTCTGAATATAAAAATCACAGGTTGCTTCCGCCGCCTTTCGCAGTATCGGTTCCATCTCTTTCTCGGCAAGTGTGGCAAGAAACTCCAGTTGCTCAGCAAATCCACACATCGCCCACGCTAGCCCGCGTGTCCATGTGCTGAACGGCGAGTAGCCTTGCTGCGAATTGGGACAGCGATAGTTTCCGTCGTTCACGTTAAAGATAATTTCATGCGCCGTACGTCCCCTGACGTCATAGCTATCGCGCCCTTCGCCGTAATAGACCGAGTACCGCGCTGTGGCCTCCGCATGTTTCAGCAAACGTTCCAACAGCGAAAGGCGTTTATCGTTCTCACTCATGAGCACGTGCCCGAGTTGATGGCTTAGGGCTAGCGCCCGCAGGGAACGGATAGTGTCTACAAATAAAGAATGCGGCCCATTGAACGAATAAATGTAACCACCTTCGCCGGCAATGTTGGTCCAACGTGCTGCCTGTACCGCGCCCGAAACCTTCAGCGCGAGTTCATAGAAGTTGCGCTCACCCGCGTCTTCTGTAATCCGCCCTTCATTCATCAGCCGCAGCAAATTGCCATAGGCGCTCACATTGTTGAAGCCGTGGTCATGGACTCCGGTATGGGAAACGTGCGAGGCCATGTAGGCCACTGTGTGTGCGCGGCCCGCTTCCAGAGATTCTTTCTCGCCTGTGGCGTCGAACTGCAAAATCTCCGCGCCGAATTGAAAGCCTTGCGTCCACTCAGTCCAGCCCCGGCTTGTGTATTTGCCATCGATGGTAAAAACTGGCGCGCCTTGTTCCGGCCGCCACGAAGCATCAAGCGACTTGATCTTGTGCGCCGAACTTTCAAACAGCGATTTAACCTTCTTCTCTAGCGCGGCTGCTGTTAGATCTTCTCGAATTCGAATCATTTCATTTACCAGCGTCCCCACCTTTGCTTGGTCGAGGCTCGAGATATAGGAAGTCACAGGCTAGATTCTTCAAACTGTCTTCAATCGATATCTCATAACTAAACTTACTTCAAGAAGCCGCTCGCACCGAATCCCACAGAACTGAGTTGATCGTTCAGTGGATCGTCCAGCGCCAACAGTTGCCGCAGTGGCGGTGTTAAATGCGCTTGCGTTTCGGGCCGCAAAAGCTTTTTCTGATACTGCTGCTGCGGCTTATCGTTCCGGCAATAAAAAATGTGCAGGGCCCGTCTGTGCGTGCTCGTCAGATTGGCCGTTCCTCCATGCCACGCATGGGTGTTCATCACCACCACACTTCCGGCCGGCCCCAGCAGCAAAACTTCCTGTGGGTGCTTCGCCGCCGGATCGGCGAGCGCGTCTTGCGGTAACTGCTTCCATGTCTGCGAACCCGGAATCACACGGGTAGCGCCATTCTGAGCGGTAAAATCGTCGAGCAGCCAAATAGTATTGCAAACCGAGTAGCCACGCTCATCCAGTAACGCTCCGGTGTCGCAATGCAGCGGTTGGGCCTCTTTGCAAAATGGATCTGTCGAACGTGCGTTAAAACTGCTCAGCTTAAAATCGCCGCCGAGCACATGCCCCACAAGTTCCAAAACAGGCGGCATAGCGACCAGCTTCTCGAAGATCCCTCCCTTGTCCACAAGATTTGCCAAACGCCGCGCTCCTGGCTCTTTCCGGAACTCGAAGCCGGCATTCTCGCCTTCGAGCGCATACAATTCCTCTACGCGGCCGGTAACTTCGCGCAAAGCCTCCGCTGACAAAAAATGCGCCAAGACAACGTATCCCAATGTATCCAGGTCTTGGCGTTGTTGATCAGTTAACAAGGTGTTTACTTACCCAAAACTGCATCAATGGCGGCTTGGCCGATGGCTTCGTCCACTTCGGACGCAGCGCCGCTCACGCCGATCGCACCTAGAGTTTGTCCGTCCACCTTAATCGGAAGGCCGCCTTGCATAGGGAAAGATTCCGGCGCCGCCAACTGCGCCATGTTGCCGCCCTTCAATGAATCGGCGCTGGCTTTCGACGGACTTCTGAAAAACGCCGAGTGACGGGCTTTCCTCTGCGCATACACAATCGTATTCAGCCCAGCGCCATCGGCCTTCTCAAAGAACAGCAGATTCCCACTCTCGTCAACAACGCAAATGCTCACCTGCACCTCCCGTTTTTTCTCTTCGGCCTCGGCCGCCGCCACCATCGCTTTGACGGTTGCCAAATTTAGCGCTTTCTTCGTGGAAAGCTCGGCGGCGCTACAAAGCAGGCTGGCCGCTAAGATCACTGCTGCGAATTTACTCATGGGGATCATCATACAAAAAGAAAAGGACCCGCTGTTAAATAGCGGGTCCTTTTACGCGCTGATACCGGCTACGGTTTAACGGCCGGCAGGCTGGCGGGGTTCCCAGTATTGATGCAAGTTGGATGTCCAAAGCCACCGGCGCTGTTGCCAGTGCCGCCATTGGGATTCGCGGTGATATCAAAGATGATGTTGTCTGGATGCGTGGCGTCGCCCGAAACGCCCGAGACTGCTGAAAGACCGCCGCCCGCAGCCATATGGTCGAGACCTAAGTTGTTGCGAACGCGCCAGCCGATGAAGTGATCTGCACAAGACGTATCTCCGCTCACGCCCACGCCGCCCACAATATTGTGTTTCTTGTCATACAAGGCCAATCCCCCGCCGAACACATTCACTCCACCAATCTTGTGGCCCACCATTGGGTCGGCGGATGTCCCGTACGCGGTGGAGGGGCCTTCGTATGCCGCGCCGGTATCAACCGGGTTGCTGGCCTGCAAACCGAAGAGGGTGCCGCCCGGTTGTACCGCCGAGTAAAGATTTGCGGTCGAGAGCGCCAATCCGTTCGCTTGTCCTGAACCTCCACTCGACGAAGTGCTGTCCAAGCTAAAGGCATTCGCGGCGTTGGCCTTCTGCGCGGAGATCACGCGGCTCCCGGGCCACTGTGCGCCGCGGTTTATGCCGCTAAAAGCCACCGCGCAAACAATGCCATCGCGGTCGACAATTGTTCCCCACATCTGGTTATTCAGCCCGCTTCTTTCCGTCGCAGTCGCAGCCGCGAGCGCAGCCTTCAACTCGGCCTGAGTGGGTAGCCCCTCACAACCGTTCGTTTTGTCGTCTTGGGCCCAGACCGTGGTCACGGCAGCAGCCATTAAAGTGCCTATTAATATGCACTTATTTCTAAATTGCATTATGATCCTCCCCTTTCGCCGTCCCCAAATCCTTTGGGAGACCATGAAAGCATAACACCGCTAAGGACGTACAGGGAAGAAATATGCGTTTGGGCCAATCCAACACCCCGACAACTTTCGTACTAAAACTTAGGGCTCGGCATTGGCGACTTTCGTCTATCTGCCATGCTATCTTCGACCCAAAGGGCAAAATATGTCTGCGTTTCGGTCGGAGGGGTTCGGCCAATCTATTTCGGACAGGGAAGTTCGCTGGAGGTCGTACCTCGCCGGTATCGCGGTGGGAAAGGCAGAATCTCTGACCCTCCTATATGACGAGTCCGCCGGGTCCTTACTGGGGTTGGCGCTAAGAATGATGAAGAACAAGGCCGATGCTGAGGAAATCATCCTCGACGTATTTGAACAGGTGTGGCGAACGGCTCACCGTTTCGACTCGGCGCGCGGCAGCGTTTGGGGCTGGCTGATGGTTATGGCGAGGAGTCGGGCGCTCGACCGGCTGAGGACGGCGGCCTCAAAGCGCGGCCGGGAGCGACGCTTGATCGCGGAAGACTGGGATCTTGTCAGCCATGAGCCATTGCCCGACACCACCACTATTTTTAACCAGGAGCGCATTTTGATTCGCAGCGCCCTCCAGCTCTTGCCCGGTGAGCAACGCCTAGCCGTGGAACTCGCCTATTTCTCCGGTCTCACTCACGTTGAGATCGCTTCCGCGCTTGGCGTGCCACTCGGAACCATCAAGACCCGGATTCGCGGCGCCATGGATAAACTGCGCGTCTTACTCCCGCGCGATCGAGAGGTCGCCCCGTCTAACCAATGAATCGAGACACCCAATTTGTGGAACAGTGTGAAGACTGCGCGCTAGATGCCGCTCTTTACTCGCTCGGCGCGCTGCCGGAGGAAAAAGCGGGAGCCGTGGAACTGCGGTTGCGCAGCGGTTGCCCGTTTTGCTCAGCGCAAGTGGCGCACTATGCCGCCGTAGCCGAGCACTTATCGCTTTCGGTCACGCCTGTCGAACCTCCTCCCGAACTTCGCCGGCGCCTCCT
Organism: Bryobacterales bacterium; assembly: GCA_003167495.1. Lineage (GTDB taxonomy): Bacteria > Acidobacteriota > Terriglobia > Bryobacterales > Bryobacteraceae > Bog-105. The sequence goes on from PMSX01000020.1 coordinate 33,813, forward strand.
TGACCGGATCAAAACGCAAGATGCGTTTGATTCAACCGAACATCGCAAAGTCGTTCGTGGCCAAGATGTGCCCTGGGTGAAAATGCCGATTCCTGGAGTTGAGTTTCGTCCGCTGGTTGGTGATAAGACCTTTCTCCTGCGGATGCAGCCAGGGGCCGTGTTCCCAAAACACGACCACCCGCAGGCCGAGCAGTGTTACATACTCGAAGGCAGTATCACCGACTCCGATGGCCTGACGCTACACGCAGGCGACTTTGTAGTAATGTCTCGCGACATTCAGCACGACCCGATTCGTTCCGCCGCGGGTTGCACGTTGCTCGTCGTTTACGCCGACTAGCTATTGCTCATTGAGTGTAAAATTCACGACAATATTCGTGCTCACTTCCACTGGCTCGCCATTGAGCAGCGTGGTCTTGTATCTCCACTGGAGAATAGCGTCTCTCGCGGCGGCCACCAACATCGGGTGTCCGCGCAGTAACTGAAGATTTTCTATAGCGCCCGTCTTGCTGATTATCGCCGTAAACTCGACGGTGCCTTGCACGCGGATTTCTCTAGCGATAGACGGATACGCCGGCTGCACCTTATGAATAAGTTGCGACGCCTCCATGCTAGCCACACGCACTCTCTTGCTGGTTTCCGGCTTTGCAACGGGAACCGAGGGTGGATCGGGTGGCTTGACCTGAATTGGATTGACGCCACCACTCGTTGAGTCAGAGACACCTCCTGGAACGCCTTCCGGGATCAAGGGTGGAGGGCCTATCGACGGTTCAGCACTTCGATCTTTGGGAGTAACGGGAGGTAACGGCATGATTCGAAATACCCGTAAAGAAGCTGCCCTCACACTCGTGGGAGCTTTCGCCTCCGGCATGGGAGACGGTGGTGGTATGGGTGCCGCGAACACACTTCTCAACCGCGCCTGCGGTAGTACTTGCTTATAGATCAAAGGCAAAATGATCAGCGTCCCTAGCGCCGCAACTTGCAGCAGCAACGAAAATAGCAGCGTGTAGGGCTTCTTGCCGTTGGTCTTCACTTCGATGAACGTCTGTTCAAACATCTGGTGCGTCCTCCGTTCACAACAGAAGACACCAACACTCAGTCGCAGGTTCCCGCCGTACTAACCTAATCTTGTGACACATCTGCTGAATCGGCGTCAGTTTCTAGCTGCGGCGTCTCTTCTTCCCTCCGTCAAGTTTCCGTCAGACCCACGGCACCGGCTCGCCGTTGCCACTTATCCTTTCCGGGATGTCATCTTTTCGTCGCGCAAGCCCGGGGCAGGGAAGCTTACGCTTCAACAATTCGCCGCGACTATACACGAGAAATTTAACGTCTATGGCATTGAGCCCTGGAGCCCCCACTTTGAATCTGTCGAATCCGCGTACGTGGCGGAACTCGCCGCCGCTTTCAACAAAGCACGCCTCAAAGTGGTCAATATTCCTTGTGATGTGCGCGTGAAATTGTGTGGCACCGCTGAAGAACGCGAGCAGGCTCTGGCCACCTATCACCGATGGATTGATGCCGCAGTCACTCTCGGTTCGCCAAGCATTCGTGTGCATTGCCCGGCCGGTCCGGACCCGGCCGATATTTCCTGCGCCGTGGAAGGGCTCAAGGCGCTGGCCGAATACGGCAAATCAAAGAGGATTGTCATCAATCTCGAAAATGACAATCCTTCATCGGAAGATCCGGAGCGCATCGTCAAAGTGATCGATGCTGCCGCAACGCCCTACCTCCGCTCGCTGCCCGATTTCTGCAACTCGATGTTAATCCACAACGATCAGGATTACAACGCGCGTTCGCTCGCCGCGCTGTTCCCTCACGCCTATAACATCAGCCACGTCAAGGATGTCGAGTTTTCCAATGGTAAGCCGTACCGCGTCGATATGGATCGCATTTTCGCCATCGCCAAGAAAGCGCACTACCGGGGTTATTTCTCCATGGAATCGGAAAGCGAAGGCGATCCGCATGAAAGTACGAAGTTGTTGATTGGGGCCGCTGTCCGGAATCTCTCGGCCTGACGCGCAGACTCAGTCCAGCTAACCGAGTACACCGGTCGATGCCGACGGCCAACCACTCTAACCGGCTCACCAGCCGCGACTGTGCGCTGTAACTCTTATCAAGCTAGTGACTGGGAGGGAGGGGTTCTTTGCTTGCCGCAGCACTTGCTTTCTCTGTCGCGCAACCTAGCTTAGGCCCTGAGCCGCGTGAAAAAACGAATCGTCTATGAGCGGGCCGCTCACCCATAGGAATGAAAATTCCTCCGCCAATCCTCGTCCCGAAAGGCGGCACCTAACTTCGCAAATCATTGATTCGGCGCGGTCGTGGGGTTAATGGTGTCTGACCCCTTTAAGACAGGAAGCGAAGAAAAGGCTTTCTTAGCGGCCGCTTTGCGGAACGAACCCAATTTACGTGGAACACCGAGGGTTGAAAAGACAAACCCAAGCGCGCGTTTGGGGAGAAAGCGAAAAAGAGGGGACACGCCTGTGGGATTGGTTTTTGGCGGAGGGGTTTGCCGAAACCCGGAGTGTCCCCTCTTTTTCTTTCGCCAAGTTTGAAAAAACGAATCATCTATGGGCGGCCGCTCACCCCAGGGATGAAAATTCCATCGACGATCCTGGTCCCGGTCGTGTTTGTATTTTCGTGAGAACCCA
>PMSX01000001.1 GCA_003167495.1 Bryobacterales bacterium
GGAAGATTACCGCGTGCACCGGCAACTGGGGAAGGCGTACACGCACTTGGATCAACTAGATAAGGCGCGCGCGGAGTTGGAGGAAGCGGTGAAGCTTGCTCCGGAGAACGCGCCTGTGCATTTCATGCTGTTACAGGTTTACCGGAAAGAGGCACTCATGGACAAAGCAAAAACTGAAAGTGAGCGGTATACGGCGCTGGCCGCAACGGGGCAGTTATGAAAATCTGCCTCGTCGTGATTTTCGCGGCTCTATCGCTAACGGCGCAAAGCAACAAGACTTTTATACAGGCGGAACTGAGCAAGACCATCAAAGCGAAAAGCGCCAAACCGGGCGATGCTGTTAGTGCGAGCACCGCGAATGCCGTTGTTCTACCTGACGGAATCAAAGTTCCCAAGGGCACGATACTGCTCGGCGAGGTGCGTGCCGCAAGTCCTGCGTCGCTCGCGATCTCGTTCGACCAAGCCGAGCTAGGCGGCAAGAAGACCCCGCTCAGCCTCTCGATCCGGGCGGCCATGCTCCCGACTGGCCCTCAGAGTACTGTGGCAGCGCAAGCCGGAGCGGTGATCGGCATGCCGGGAGTAACTCTCCAGGTTGACGATTCGCCGCAACACGCATCGAAATTCGAATCGAGCGCGAAGGATTTACAGCTCAATAAGGGACTGCAACTTATGCTGGCGCCGCCCGAGTAGGCATCGACAAAAACACTGCCAAGGCTAATGCGCGGTCTCTTTATTCTTAATCACCTCTTGTGCTCGCTCGGCAATCGCCAACCGCGCGCTCTCTTCCAACTTGCTGAAGGTTTGCATCTCAGCCTGCGCTTCCTGAGCGCGTCCTAAGCTTCGATATACCTTCGATAGTAAAAAATGAGTGCTCGGTTCCGAGGGGTCGGCTTTCACGGCGGCCTCCAAATCCGTAGCTGCCTCTGCCGTCCGGTTCATCTTGACCAAAGCTCTCGCGCGATCCACGCGTGCATTGGTCATACCGGGACACATGGAAAGTGCCTTCTCGATATCCCTCAGCGCATCTTCCGGACTGCCGTTCTTGAGCAATACGACGCTTCCGAGCTTCCACCACGCCATGCAATTCGCTGGATCCACAGTGAGCTCCGCCTGAAACTGCTCTGAAGCCGACTCCCATTGCGCCTGGCTCATGTAGGCGTCTCCCAACCTATAATGGCCGCCGGGACGCTGCGGAGCCATGTCCACGGCCTTCTTCAGCTGTACGATCGCGCCGTCGTAGTTGTTCATGGCCTCCATCATTTCGCCGGAGAGTTGATGCGCCAGCACCGAATTCGGATCGATTGCATTCATCTTCGCCAGAGCGACCTCCGACTGCTTCATGTGCAACTTAGCAATGAGATACCAGATCTCCTGGTTCTTTGGTTCGCGCCCGGCGAGTTGCCGGAGGTGAGTCTCCGCCGCGTCATACTCGCCCAGCTTGGTTAAAGTGTGAACCAGGTAAAGTTCCGCGTTGCTGTCCGCCGCGTTGGCGTGCAGGGCGGCTTCCAATCGCGGCCGTGCCTCGTTATACTCGCCCATCTCATACAGAGAAATCCCTAGCAGCGCCGACGCCGACGGCATCGCCGGACTGACCTTGAGCCCCGCCTCCAGCACCTTGGCCGCTTTCTGAAACTCCCGCTGCCGGAAATAGAGCGCACCCAGGTTGTTGTAGGCGGGGCCCAATCGCGGCGCGATGCGCAGGATCTCTTCGTATCGGGCGCTGGCCGTGGCGATATCGCCTTGGGACTGGGCGCTCTTAGCCTGTCCGTAAAGTTCCTGCACCCGTGGATTATCGTCGCCGTTTTGCGCGAGAACGGGGAGAATCACGAAGAGAATTACGGCCAAACGAAGGAACATGAATCGGGTTACCTTGCTATACTACACGATGGACATGAGACGCAGCCACGCAGGTATTGTGGTGGTCTGTCTGATTTTTCCCACCCTCGGGATTCTTTCCCTGGCCGGCAGCAGATCGGAGATCCAGTTTGTCGAGACCGCCGCAGCCGCCGGCATCCACGCCCAGATGCGCTGCGGAGGCCCTGAAAAGCGGTGGATTCCCGAGGCCAATGGCAGCGGCGCTGCTTGGCTGGATTACGATAATGACGGTCTCATGGATCTGCTAATTGTCAACGGCTCCAGCATGGATCAGTTGCGCCGGGTGGTGGCCGGCCAGCTTCCGGAGCCAACCCCTGGTGGTGTGTACCTGTTCCACAATCTTGGGAACGGAAAGTTTGAAGATGTCACCAAGCGCGCCGGCCTCTCCAACGCTTATTGGGGAACCGGCGCCAACGCCGCGGATTACAACAATGACGTCTACACGGATATCCTGATCACCACCATTGGCGTCGACCTGCTCTTCAAGAACAACGGCAATGGAACATTCTCAGAAGTAGGAGGCGCGGCCGGTTTAAGCCGCGACGTGGAATGGCATACCGGAAGTGCGTTCGGGGACTTCGACGGCGACGGTTATCTGGATCTATACGTTGCCAGTTACGCCGATATCCATTCCATTCCGCTGGGTGATCCGGCGCCGAATTGTCCGTTCAAAGGCATGGCTGCTTTCTGCGGACCCATCGGCTTGGCCGGAGGACATGGAGTGCTGTATCACAACAATGGCGACGGCACCTTCACCGAAGTTGGCCGCGGCACCGATATTGAGAAAGCCATGGGCAAAGCCCTGGGCGTGGTGGCCACCGATATCAACAACGACGGGCTGATGGACCTGTTCGTGGCCAACGATACCGTGCAGAACTTCCTGTTCGTCAACCGCGGCAAGGATGCGAATGGGAAAACGAAATGGGAAGAGATCGCTCTGGCCGCCGAAGTGGGCTTCAGTGAAAACGGCCAGCCGCGCTCGGGCATGGGCGTGGATGCCGCCGACTTCGACAACGATGGCTGGCCCGACATCTATG
>PMSX01000198.1 GCA_003167495.1 Bryobacterales bacterium
CGCCTATTTCAGCCAGTTTCTGGCGGGCGCGCGTGAACCAATGATCGAACGTAAGGTGCTGCTGGAGAGGGACTACCTTGCGCCAAGCGGAACCATGACAGGCTCGCAACTCGAACAAGCCGCCGTGCATGTGCTCCGCTACCGCCGTCCGGCGGTCGTGTTCATTGATGAAGCGCAACACCTGGCGCGAGTCGCGTCCGGTCGAAGGCTTATCGATCAGCTAGACGTGATCAAGTCCATCGCCAATCGAACGCAAACGCCCCACGTTCTGTTTGGCACATACGAGTTGCTGGCATTCCGTAATCTGAGCGGACAGCTCAGCCGCCGCAGCGTGGATCTCCATTTCCCTCGTTACCGCGTTGAAAGCGACGAAGATATTCAGATTTTCAAGAATGTGCTGCTCACCTTTCAGGGCCAATTCCCCGCCGCTGAGCCACCCGACCTGATCCACCTCTGGGAGTTCCTTTACGAGAGATCGCTGGGCTGTGTCGGAGTCCTGAAAGACTGGCTGATGCGGAGCGCCGTAGCCTCTTTGAAAAGCGGTGAAAATACCATGACCCGTCATCACCTGGAAAAGACGGCCCTTTCGGTCTCGCAATGTGAAAAAATTCTAGCCGAATCGCACGAAGGAGAAGCGCGGCTGACGGAAAGTGAGGACTCCCGGGTTCATTTCCGAATGTCGCTAGGGCTTCGCCCTGCTATGACGAGCTGCGACAAGCAGCCTACCGCCATCAACGAGGAGTTACCGGAGCCAAAGAAGACCAAGAGAGTGAGAGTAGGGCAGCGGCGGCCGCGGCGTGATGCTGTGGGCCGTGCTGCGGTGGCCCATGTTTAGAGACTCTGGGCCGTATGAATGCTGGTCTATGCCGCTAAATCATGCCGCCGCAAGCCGTCTCTATTCGTTGCCACCACAGGGTATCGGAACGGCCTTCGTGGAGAGTCTGATCGGCTACATTGCGCGTTTGGCTGAGGCGCACTCGGTGCATACGGGCACACTTGTGGTCCGGGAACTCCTGCCGCGAACCCGAAGAACACGCGGCCCCTCTGCCGGCGTTCTTCGCGAAAAGCAACGTTGGACTTTCCTTGGCTACCACATTCTAAATGGCTTAGGCGAAGCTCCGCGGGAATGGTGTACCGCCCTGGAGGATCTCACTGGTTGCGCCCGTCTGGAGTTGTTGACAGCTCTGCCGTGGAAGGGTCTGCTTTCCTGTATCGGCCTACTCCGAACCTCCCTCGCATGGTGTCCTCACTGTTTCGAGGCGGAGCGCGCATCGGGGATGCCCGTTTATGAGCCCTTGTTATGGGCCTTGCGAAGTGTTTCAGTCTGCCCACGCCACCAGCGACCGCTCGATCTACTTTGTCCGCACTGCGGCCGCTGGCAATACACTTTTTCCGCAAACTCCCGTCCTGGCTACTGTTCGCGCTGTAGAACATGGTTGGGCAAGCGCTTTGATCCGCCTGATTCTCCCATCGTAGACCCCCTATTGACGGAACAAGTGTGGACCGCTGAAGCAGTCGGGGAGATATTAGCTGCGAGTCCGCGCGCACCCGATGCCGCCATTGCTCGTCGTAATCTCCGAACTTGCGTCGATAGATGTGCAGGCGGGAGTTGGCGGCTCCTGAAGAAGGTAACCGGATGGGAAATACGCAGATGGATGATTGATCAAACGCCGAGCATGGATTCTCTGCTGCGCTTCTGCAAATCCCAGCGCTTGTCGCCGGTCCGCTTGCTCGCGGATCCTATACCGGCGGACGATGCAATGTGGAACTTCGCCGCGGATTTAATCCGCGAACGAGGTGCCGAGTTCCAGCCCGTCAAGTGCCCGCGCCCAGATCGGGAGGATGTTGCTCTGGCAGTACTCCAGGCGCTGAATCAGGACCCACCGACGCCCCTCTGTCAGGTTACCGCGCAGTTCGGTTACCGCACTAATCATCGATTCCGAAAGCTTGAGCCTGGTCTTTGTGCCCGTCTGATCGCGCAAGAGCGCATAGCGGTCCAGAGGGCCAGCGATAAGCCGACACAGCGAGCCAGGCGCACATCGGCCGATGAAGTTCGTCAAGCACTCGAAGCTGGACTGGCCGAAAAAACACCGACTTCTGTGCAGGCGGTCGCTTCTTCCCTCGGGCTGAAACACACCAGTCGCCTTTACCGCCGGTTCCCCGATCTCTGCCGAGCGATTTCAGCCAAGCACCCCAGGTCGAGGCGGACCACACCACCAGGTCTGGAGGTGGCGCTGCAAAGCGCACTCACAGAGAATCCGCCGCCGTCGGTCCAGGAAATGGCGCGCCGGTTTGGCTTTTGCCAGGCAAGATCTGTCTGGTTGCGGTTTCCAGAATTGGCTCAATCTTTAGACGACCGTGGAGTGCCGCGCCCTCCTCGCCCAAAGACGGTCGCGCCTGTGCCACCAAGAGTGGAGGGAATCCTCCGTGCCGCCTTGCTGGAAGAACCGCCGCCACCCCTCAAGGCAGTCGCGGCGCGGGTCACTCAGCACAAGACATTCCTCAGAAAAACATTTCCTGAACTGTGGCGTTCGATTCGTGCCCGCTTTGTTCAGAGAAAAAAGGTAGCGGAATCTGAGCGGCGCGAGTTCTTATATCGGGCTGTGCGGACCGTCGTCGCCGAACTCTCCGTGCTCGGCATCCGTCCGACGCCCGGATTAGTACTTTCCCGTCTAAAAGACTCCCCGCTTCGATCGCTGGCCACGATCGGCGAAGCCATTCGCGAGGCGCTCGCGGCCAATGCTGGCTGAATCCTTCCTTTGATCGATGTGGGAGCCTGGTCGTCTGCGCCCATTCAGCTTTGCGTTTCCGCGCGGATGTTGCCATGCTCAGTGGCTGCGCTACACGACCGGCGCCAGCCATTGTCGAACTGAACGTTGTCTTTACCATCGTTCTATCTCGCCAAAAAACAAGCGGTGTTTACGGCGTCCCCCATAATGCGTTTACCTATTGCCGCCGACTTCCTCGGGCACGGCTGCGCTTGACGGCCTGTCGGCCTAATCACGCCCGGCGCTCCCCTTCGCTCTGCTTTGTCGGCTCCCCCGGACCTGTTCATGCCTTCGGCCCGGTCGTGTCACTCCCTATGAACAGATCCGGTCTGTGACTTGAAGCATCGCTTGGCCGCTTTTGAACCATCGTTTGGCCGCGTGGCGGCGATAAGTCTTTGAAATTTGAGATCTCGACAGGCAGCAATTCCGGATTTGAAGCATCGGTTGGCCAGAAGTACGCGAATTGAAGCATCGCTTGGCCGGGAGTGCAGAGCCTCAACTGGACTCAAGGCTGTGGTCGCCTAGCTGTTCCTGTTCCTCTCCCCGGCGCGTGCATTTAGTCGAGCCACCGAAGCATTCATAAGGTCCCGCCAAAACCGACTATGCTGTTCCTTCTGGGTGGCAAATGCGCCCTTCTTCGGAAGCGTCGGCGGAGTTTCCGCTGGCCAGCAGCAAACGCTTTGCATTCCCAACATCCCGGCTTTTCGAAGCTTGTTGCTTTGCCCACCTACGATCCCGCTGTTTTCTTCGCTTGTCTCCCGATTCCCAGCAGTAAGTTCTGCCAGTATCTTGCATCTCCGGTTTTGCCCTTTGGTTTTAGGCACTGCTTTGGTCCTATTCCCGCGCCCGGCGGATGGCGGAGCCTCTGCTTCGCCAAATCGCGCCTTCCGGGTTCTGGCTCCCCCATTCTGGTCCCCCCAGAAAAGCTTCTCCTGACCTTGGGAGCGGGGGCCCGCGCTCATCGTGCCCCAAAACACACGGGCAGAACAGGAGAATAGCAATGACACTCAACAGACTCACTCTTATCGGATTCGTCGGAGCCGACGCCGAAGAAAAGACAAACAGCAAGGGATCGCCCTACACGGTGTTCTCGGTAGCAACGAACAGCTCGTGGAAAAACGAAGCCGGGGAATGGCAATCCAAACCCGAATGGCACCGCTGCGTGGCCAACGGTAAGCTCGCCGGTTTCGCTTCCACTTTGAAGAAAGGGGCACATGTGCATATCGAAGGCGAAATGCGTAGCCGCGAGTTCGACAAGAATGGCGGGACCCAAAAGACCTTCGAATGCCGGGTCGGCTCCATTCTCAAGCTGGATCGTGCCATCCGGCAAGAGGAACCGAACGACGGCGACGATTCGGCGTCCTAGCCGGACATGGCGGGGCCGCTCTCACCGGCGGCCTCGCTCTTCTGAACCGGGAAGGCAAGGTGGACGATCAGCACTAATCGACGCGCACGGCTCGATTGAGAGTTGCCAGGCGAGCGAGACGAATCGCTTCGGAGAGAATATCAACGCAGCGGAACCTCGGTTCCGAAATGTTCGCGAGCACCGCCTTACAGCTTGGATAAACACCTTGCTTTTGTAGTTGCGCCACGGCGCGAGCGGCATCTTCTGCGAAAGCCTGTCTTTTTGAGCGGCGAACCTCTCGTTGATACTCCACGTGACGGCTGCGAACGGCGGCCCACTGATCTGGAAAGGTATTCCACCACCTGGTTTTGTGGCAGTCGATCCGTCGGAAAAGTTCGGCACACGACGGAGGAGGCGATTCAGTCAGTGCGTCGGTAAGTATCTGGCGCACTTGTTCCCTGACGCGACGGTCTTGCTCCTCTCGTCTCAAATTCCGCCGGCAAGACATCAAAGACTTCGTTAGTTCCGGAAAACGCGAAGTAATCGGTTTCACGGTCGCAAAGCCAAAGCGCATCGCGACTTCCGTCACCGTTGGCACAGGTTGTTCTTCGAAGGCTGCCCGTAATGCATTCTCGATCGCCGCTCGAAAGCTATCCTGTGGGACGGACCTTCGTTGCCGCTGTCTTACGAAGCGCGCATTCTTTGCGACGATAGCCAAGCGAAGGTCGCGGAAATCTTTATAGAGCCGCCTCTTGCTGCTCAGCCCTACAGTGGCTGCCAGCGCCTTCAGATCGGTAAAACCCGGCTTGTTCAGTTCTTCAATGAGCGCCTCCTCAATGCGAGCGCGCGGCACCGGCGTTCTGGCAGACTTGGGACGCGGAGTGATCCGTTCCGTCCGTCTCCTGCTGGCAATGGCGGCGCAATGTTGGGGGCAGCGGCGTTTTACCGATGCGACGGCCCGATACCCCAACTGATTCGCGATCTCCTGGAGTGAGGGAGGATGAGCGGTCTTAAGCGCGGTTTGCAGCAGTGCTTTCACAACGCTATCGGCAACACGAGGGTGACTCTTTGATGCGGGTTTTTGGTCACGGCTGCTGGGGCTGTCGAGTGGTTCAGTCAAGAGCTGAAATATGGAAACGTTGTAACGGTGAGATAACTCACAAACAGAAGTCAAACGCGGGACGGTCGTCTTGCGGCTCCAACCACGCATACTGCTGCGCGCTGCCGGGCTGGTGCCAGGAGTGCCGCTCATGGATCGCATGTAATGACCGACATTCGCCCTGAACAAATCCAGTTCTAGCTAGACCTACGGCCAACGAGGAACTGGCCGCGAGAAGCTCCCCTACCATCGCCGCCGTACGGATCAGTTTGGTGCTCTCGGCGCTGATTCCGACGGACGGCGACTCGCGCCCTAACCAGCATCGGCAACGTGAGCAGTAGCCTGGCCGCGACCGTGAAGAAAAGACATACTGTCTTCGGCCGCAGGAATGACAAACGGTATCGAGAGGCTGCCGGTGTTCTGGGCAGATCGCAACAGATTGCACTGTCCACAATAACGGTTCGTATACCGATTGCCCCAAGGAACGCCACAACTCGTAGCACAAAGAACACCAGGCGCGATAAGGACGCAAAAGGCAGACGCCTGAAATCATCTTTGACCATGGCCCAAATGTCAAAACATCCAGCCGCGGCACACGAGTGAGCTCTTCCAGGAGACTAATCCAAAGTCGGGCGCGCTCTCCCGGACCATTGAGGGCGTGCGCACTGAAATAAAAGGAATATCGAGGAAGCCGGACGGGAGTTTGTCCTGTCCGTGGGCCCTTTGTGTAAGGCACTCGCGGAAGTAGCTCATGGTTGACCAGATCGCCAGTTTCAACAGCATGGGCGGCGGCAAGGCGTGCAATATATCCGGTAAGGCTTTCGACATGCGGTGTTTCAAGGCCGATCGGCGGCAGTGAGTAAAAGTAACTGCGGCCCGACAGTTTGGGACGAGCCAGTTCCCAGTCGCTGTAGAGACTACGATTACGCATATGCTGCTGATGGCTCCTTTGTGATTGGATCTCTCCGGGGAACACGCTGGGCCACTCGTTTGTTCTTCCCCTTGCCGGAAGTAGGGAGCGAAGGCGTCGCCTTGTGAACATGCTGCCTTGATTCCGTTTCGATTCCCAGCAGCGTTCGAAGCCGCAGCCTCGACTCCGCGCTGTCATTGAGGCGGGTTTCTCCTTCGCGAGCTTCGCCCACAATCTTTTCGCATTGCGAAATCGACAGCGCCGTCTTCTCCAAATGTTCTGCCGAGAGCGTGGTGGCGCCGTGCCTCATGGAGCGCACACAGGCACGCATCAGCCACTCTTTCAAAATCCCGACACAACCAACCGAGCGCTCATAGAGAAACTCCCACATGCCTGCTAGTTGCGTATCCGATTCGCTAAAAGGAAGATGTTTTTGGAACGTGACGAGAACACTCTGAAACACCTGCCGGTCCTCGAGCGAATCAGCACGATAGCGTTCGAAATGCAAGTCAATACTTCGGCGACTGAGCTGGGCGCTGAGATTGCGAAACGCCGCAGTTCATAGGTCCCGAGCAACACGTGGACGGTTTGTGTCCGATTAGCGATCGACTTAATCACGTCCAGTTGATCGGATAACCGCCGTCCGGAAGCAATCCGGGCCAGATGCTGTGCTTCGTCAACAAATACGACGGGAGGACGTCGATAGCGCAGCGCCTGTTCGGCCGCATGGCCTAGATCGGTATCGCCTGGCAGAGACGTTACCGGACTCTTATCGCGGACATCGCTCTTATCACGGACTTTATAATCGATGAGCGGTTCGTTCATTGCGGCGAGTAAATTACGGAAGTAGTCGCGCCAGCAGAATCGTCCGCTCTGTGAAGGAACAACCTCCACGCTGACGAAAGGGAGCCGTCCGGGATCGGCGCATGGTGCCTCAGCCATCTGCTGGATGAGGAGATTTTCGACTTTCAGCCTCAGTGTCGTCTTCCCAACGCCGGTTGGTCCTAAAACCAGTAATAGCGAACCAGGTGCCGCGCCTTCAATCGCGTCTACGAGTTCCTCCCGCGCGGCCACCAATCGCGGGTGCGCCATCGTGAAATCGCGAAAATGATCCAGGCGTTCGCGCAAATGGGGCGTCAGAGTCGAGATACCGTCAATCCGCATTAGAGCGCCTCATAGGTTGTAAACGAGACGGGTAAATCGATCGGTGACTTTGCCAATGGTGGCGCTTTCGGGCAAGGCGCAGCAGATACCCCAACGAGCGCCTCCGCCCGCTGATGAATCGAGCGTGACTCAAGATCGCTCATCCGCTGAATCAGTACCCCTTCTTCGAGTTCCACGGACTCAACAAACTCGGCAAGTTTCTTCGCCGTGATGTCGAAACGGCCGGAATGGTTCTCTCGCCGTTTCCGCAGTTCCTCACTTACCAGATGGAGTTCCCGCTCCGAATGGCCGTGCAGAACCGAATAGTATTCCGAGTGACACTCCAGCCACTGCCGGTCCACAAATGCATAAGCGGTCCCAATGTCAAAAGGATCGTAGCGAACAGCAACTTGTTTGGTCTCCCACGCGGGGTTGCGAAAATGTTCCGACCAATAATAGAGATGATTGATCTTCATGCCTCGCCCGGCGGTGATTTTCGCCGTGCCTTTGCGCGTCGTTGGCAACGTGAAGACGAGGAAGTCTTGATCGTACGCGATTCGGCGATGCGAACGACTGCCGGTCTGCGCAATAGCAGTATCAAACGCCTCGCGCGGGGTTTGTCCCAACGCCGGGTGATCGAGCGTGTCGTAGATCTCATAGGCATACTCACTGAGTCTGCCGTGCAACTCTTTCAAACGCCACGCGGCATGATTCCGCGGATCGACACTCTTCGTGATCAAACGGTTACAACGGGCCGCTTGCGTGTTGCCTTGAAGATTGTGAAGAAACTGCTTATTGGCAGTTCCGAAAATGCGCTCGCAGGTGGAACCAAAGCGCGCTTTTGCCGGCGGCCTCGTTTTCTTGGTAACTTCACAGCGTGCGAGGAGGGTTTCGAAATAGGCGCTTTCAAACTCCTTGCCGCCGTCCAGTACCAGAATCTGGGGCAGTCGTGAATACCGGCGTACGCATTCACGAATGATCATCATGCAAGAGCGGTAACTAGGTGGATCGAACGTGAGGTGCAAGGCTAGAATGCGGCGCGAAAATGCGTCGGTCAACAACGAAATCCAGGGACGTCCCAGCAGGCGCCCGGTCTGAGAGCAAACGACCCACACATCCGCCTGTGTGTGATCAATATGACCGATCTCGAAAGGCCGGTCTCCATGGCGAGGTGTGCGTTGTTCCAGCTCCCATAGGAAAGGCTGAGTGCGGTAAGCAGCCCGCTTGCCTCGACGCTTTTCTGTCTGTGCCGCACCAGCACCCTGATGAACAACGACAGTGAAGGTCTTGTAGCTCGGTGCCACAATCTGCTGGCGATCACAGTTCAGCTTAAGCGCCGACCACGCCGCGTACATCGTTTTCTGCTTCAACGTTTCGTAGTCTTTATCGATGAACTCCATCATCAAGGATTGCGCTCCTTTCGGCAGCTTGTTCGCAGGATTCCCGCGATTCGGCTTAGGCAGCAAACCCAGATAACCGCATCCCAGTTCATCCTGTGCGGCCCGGTACGCAGCTACCCAGCGCCGTAGCGTTCGAGGTGCGACGGCGTCTTGAGGTTCGTCACGCAAGGCCTGCGAAATGACTTGAAAACGGCGGGTGGCGTCGGACAGATCCGCTTCGCTCGCTTGCAAGAGCAGTCGCTGGACCGGCGGAGCTTTGTTGTCCCCCGAGCCAGACGATACCTCGATATGTTTCCATTGCATGCGCTCATGAAACTTATCCGAAGGGATCTCAATGATCGCGCCGTCCTCTGCCAGCAGACTGATCTGGTTGATACCGGCATTCAGAACTGTCCAACCTCTGCTGTCCCATTCCACCGCATCCCCGGCGCGGAGATTCGGACCGCCAGCAGCCGCAGTCATATTCTGGGGTGGCGGCTTCCTCAGCCACACCGGCACCTTCTCCGGTTCCGGGAGCGATACGGACAGCAGATCGACAAAAATGTCGCCGGTGGCTATCAGAGCATAGATCTCATCGCGCGTCACTTCGCCGTCTGTCGCCTGGAATAAATCTTCCAGTGAACAGGCAGGTTTAGCTGCGACCTGAGCCAATACCTGCTGTCGATGAAACGATGACACTTGCGGCGCGGCTCTGAGGTAGTCTTCGAGAAACTGAATGTTCCGCTGAAACAGCCAGTTGATTCCGGCCGAAGACCGGACCTCGTAGTAAAAACCAAATCTCTCCGCATACTGACGCCCCGGCGGGCAAATCCACGATTGGCTGTCGCGACAATATCGGTTCTGGTTACGTTCTGACAGTCGTGCCAGTTCCTCTTCTGTCTTGCACTCCTCCCATCCCGCGCTATGAGTTCGAATAACAAAGAAGTCAGGTGTGTGAAGAACTCCCAGACTCCTACCATCCAAAGAAGGGTAGTCAAGTTTGATGGCAGGCGCCTGATCGAAATACTCTAATACGCTGTCGTCATGTTCGAGTTGGATGATGGCGGGCAACTCAACCCGATGACTTTCAAACTGAATCGTGACCCCCATCTTTCTGCTGGGATAACGGCCGGTTACGTTGGAGCGGCCACCGCCCACCCGGCGCGCTGGGCCGGAGGATCGGATGTGCGCAACGACAGACTGAGCTTGATCCGACAGGCCGATGCGCCTGCCCCATGCTGCGAAATCTTGCCCGTTTAACATTCGCTAATCCTTTCGCTACGCTAACTTTCACCCGCCAGATTCCTTCCGGCGCTTGGCCTTTAATGCCTGGGTAAAACGCACGCCCGCTTCGTTCACCAACTCTTCAACCCGCCTTCCATTGGCAATCGCCTCGCGAACTTCGGGAACCAGATCGTCGGGAACGTAAATCGAAAACCGCTTGCCATCACGCCGGCCATATAAGGCGTAGCTGGCGTGCCCCTCTCCACGCGCGCAAGCGGGGCAGTTCTTGCGAATGCAAGGACTCTTGCGCAAAGACAAAGACCCGGTAGCAACCGGTGACAGCTTCTGCACCGCTGCGTGGAACCAGCGCATGACTTGTTCGGGCGTCTCTTTCATGTACGTACGTGTGACAACACACATACAGCGTACGCCAGGACAAATCATTTTTCAACAGTTTTGTTCAGAAGGTTCGGCGCTCCGGCCAACTAAGGTTTCCTCGAACTCGTCCCTAACGATCATTCCTTGCCGAAAACCAGAACGGTTTTTCAGATTTAAACGCTTCGGCGGTTGCTGCTTCGCGGCCAAACGATGCTTCAAAAGCGGCCAAACGATGCTTCAAGTCACACGGTCCCCCCAACAAAGCACTCCAGGTCACCGCTTTGCTCTTGGGAGTGTTTCCGCTTGCTATTCGTCGCCCCGAGGGAAACGGGGCAAAAGGAGAAATGGAATGTACTCGAACACAGTAACACTGATTGGATTTTTAGGTGGCGATCCAGATCGTCGTCAAACGAAGAACAACAACTCATTCACGGTCCTATCGCTTGCCACCAAGGCGTCGTGGAAGAACAAGCAGACCGGCGAATGGGAATCTCGCACGGAATGGCATCGTGGAATCGTTTTTGGGCCTCTGGCCGACTTCGCCGCCACGCTCAAGAAAGGAGCCCATATCCAGATTCAGGGCGAGTTGAGGAGCCGCGAATATGAAAAGCCTCTCGAAGACAAAAAGAAGGCTACGATCAAACAGCGTATCTGGGAAGTCCATATCACGTCGATCTTGAAGCTGGATCGCGCCGAACGTATGGACGAAACTGCGCCTGAGCAAGAGCAGGTCGAAGATCCGGAGGTGGCCCCATAAGGGCCCCTTGCTAATCCTACAATAAGTTTGTAGTATTGTGTTCGTGGGCCAATCTCACCTGGAAGCCGCGCGACGGCTGTTTGACATTGCGGAACAGCAGCAAGGCTTCTTCACCGCGAAGCAGGCTAAATCTGCGGGCTTTGCCGAAAATACCCATCCGTATCACGTGCAGGCCGGCAACTGGATTCGTGAACATCGGGGCGTCTACAGGATGACGCAGTTTCCCGCAGCTGAGCGGCCCGACTTGGTGCTTTGGTCGCTGTGGTCTCGGAATCGTAAAGAAGAAACCGAAGGAGTTTTTAGCCACCAAACGGCACTGAGCCTCTATGAGCTGTCCGATGCCAACCCGGCAAAGCTTCACATGACGGTGCCGACCCATTTCCGCCGGAACAGCGAAATACCCGGGATAATCGTCCTCCACTATGCAGATCTTCCCGCAGCCGATGTAGCGGAGCGCCAGGGCTTTCAACTCACCCGCCCCCTGAGAACGATCATCGACTTGATTGAAGCTGGGACTGTTGACCGTCATTTGATTCGCCAATCCATCAAACAGGCGCTTGAACGCGGTTTGATTACACGCCAGCAGGTCCGGCAGCGCGACATGAGCGACGCCGTGTGCAAGTTCTTCGAAGATGGCAAACGGCGAGTGGCGTAGGGATGGGAAAGTCTAAATCTTATGCCACGGCCGGCGCCTTTCGGACGGCGCTCGAAGAACGTCTAAAGTCCGCTTCGTCCGAAGAGCGAGTGGACGTCAATCGGCTTCGGCGGCAAGTTTCCTTCGACCGCCTGCTCGCCAGATTGTTTTTGAACGCTGCGCCACCGTGGGTACTGAAGGGTGGCTACGCTCTGGAACTTCGCTTCAAGTCTGCTCGCTCCACCGTTGACATAGACCTCACGCTGGAACAAATTCCGCAAGCGCTAGTTGGAGCCGAGCAAAACAATCAGATCATTCGGGACATGCTCCAAGCTTCGGCGGAAGTCGATCTGCAAGACTGGTTTGAATTCAGCATCGGCGCGCCGATCATGGATCTGACGGCCGCGCCGTATGGCGGTGCCCGCTATCCCGTCGAAGCAAGAATGGCTGGACGAACGTTTTCACGCTTTCACGTTGATGTTGGTCTAGGCGATGTGATCATTCGCCCAGCCGAAACAATCGAGTGCGGGGATTGGCTGGCATTTGCCGGTATCGAAAAACCTAGCGTTCGAGCCTTGACTGTCGAACAGCAGTTCGCCGAGAAGCTTCATGCATACACCCTTCCGCGCAGCAATATGAACACGAGAGTGAAAGACTTGGTGGACATGGTGCTGCTTTTCGAATCTGGCAAACTGAACGCACTCGCCACCGTGGAGGCATTCAAATTGACCTTTGAACGCCGGAGTACTCATGAAATCCCACTGAGTCTGCCGGCTCCACCGGCCGACTGGCACGTGCCATTCGACTCGATGGCCAGCGAGTGTGGAATCACGAAGAGCATGGCAGAAGCGTTCTTGGAGGTTCGCCAGTTCGTTGAGGAGACCCAAGCGCAGCCTGGCTAGGTAGGCTACCCCGGCGGTGCTCAGATCGAAACTGAGTCGGGAGCATTACTCAAACCTCGGAAACTATGGACAGCGCGGACAACATCGACCCAACAAATGACCTGAGAGCGGAATGCCAGCAGTTACGCAAAGAGGTTTCCCGTTTGCATCAACTTCTAAGGGAAAACGGCATCGATCCGTTTCCTCCACTTAGTGCGCCAACCAATCCACCTTCTTCACCGACGGAACAGACGACAAAACTCTCCACCGAACAGAAAATTGAATTATTCCGCTCGCTCTTCCGTGGCCGCGAAGATGTGTACGCACTTCGTTGGGAGGGCCCAAATGGGCGACACGGATACTCTCCGGCATCGAAGCGCGATTGGAAAGCCTACAATGCGGCGAAGCTTGAAGACCGTAAACGAGTGGACAAGGAAACAGGACGTACTTACCCCTGAGCAATCAAACGATCCACGAACATCTGGCCGGGAAGCAAACGATTGGCGTGTATCCCCTACTCCCCGACGAAACTTGTTGGTTCCTGGCCGCAGACTTTGATAAGGACACGTGGCAGCAAGACGCAACTGCGTTTCTTGAAAGCTGCAATGCATTAGCAGTTCCTGCTGCTCTCGAGAGGTCGCGATCAGGCAAGGGTGGCCACGTATGGGTGTTTTTCGATCAGCTAGTTTCGGCTGTGCTCGCCCGAAAACTCGGCACGTTCTTGCTGACGCGAACGATGGAACGTCGGCATGAACTCGGATTGAACTCGTACGACCGATTCTTTCCCAATCAAGACACAATGCCAAAAGGTGGATTTGGCAACCTGATCGCATTGCCACTTCAAAAAGTTCCCAGAGCTGAACACCACACCGAGTTTCTGGACGAACGTTTACAGCCGCATGATGACCAATGGGCCTATCTTTCGTCGTTGCGGAGGATGACGAGGCTTGAAGCCGAGAAGCTCATTCTTGTTGCGCAACAACAGGGCGACTTGATTGGGATACGGATCAGCGCGGTGGACGAAGACGAAGGGCAAGATCTCTGGACGCTACCACCGTCACGTCACAAGATTGAAAAGCCAATCGACGGCCCACTTCCCGCCACCGTTTCGGTGGTTCGTTCAAACCTGATCTACGTGGAGAAGAAAGGGCTTCCCGCAGCCTTGATGAACCGCATCCTGCGCTTAGGGGCGTTCCAAAATCCAGAGTTCTACAAGGCTCAAGCGATGCGGCTCTCCACCTTCGACAAGCCACGAGTTATCAGCTGTGGCGAGGACCTCCCTCGGCACATTGCTCTGCCGCGTGGCTGCTTAGCGGATTTGAATTCGCTACTAATAGGGCTCAAGATCAAGCCCGCTGTCCGCGATGAACGCACGAGCGGGCAAAAAATCAACGTAACATTCTTCGGTACGCTTCGTTTGGAACAGCAGCAAGCCGCGGACGCCATCGCAAAACATGACAACGGGCTACTCTGTGCTCCGACTGCGTTCGGTAAGACGGCGGTCTCCGCATGGCTTGTAGCCAACCGCAGCGTCAACACCCTTGTGCTGGTTCATCGGCAGCAGTTGCTCGATCAGTGGCGCGAGCGCCTAGCCATGTTCTTGAACTTGGGTGTGGAGGAGATCGGGCAAATCGGCGCAGGCAAGGCCATACGAACGGGAATGATTGATGTCGCTGTTATCCAAAGCTTGTATCGCGACAAAGAAGTCAAAAACTTCGTGACCGACTACGGTCACGTCATTGTGGACGAATGCCATCATCTTTCAGCGTTCACATTTGAAAAGGTGATGTGCGCGGCGAAAGCTAAATTCGTGATTGGCCTTACGGCTACTCCAACCCGGAAAGATGGACATCACCCCATCATGTACATGCAATGTGGACCAGCCCGGTTTTCGATGAGTGCGCGGTCCATGACGGAATCGAGTCCGTTTGACCACGTGGTGATCCCACGGATCACCGATTTCCAGATGCGTAGCGAAGGCTCCGACATCACAATACAGGACGTGTACGCCGCGATCAGTACCGACACGACACGTAATGAATCTATTGTGTGGGATCTCATAGAAGCGGTACGGCGAGGCCGATCCCCGCTGCTATTGACGGGCCGTACTGAACACCTCTCCTATTTCGAAAAGCAACTCTCCGGCGTTTTGAGCAACGTGTTCGTGCTGAAAGGCGGAATGGGAAGAAAGCAAAGAAAAGCAAGTAGTGATTCACTTGCACAGGTTCCGGAGGACGCCCAGCGGGTGATTCTGGCCACCGGCAGCTATATCGGGGAAGGATTCGACGATGCGCGGCTTGACACGTTATTTCTGGCGCTGCCCATTTCCTGGAAGGGAACGCTGCAACAGTACGTGGGACGTTTGCACAGGCTTCACGACACTAAGCGCGTGGTGGAAGTCTACGATTACGTCGATCCAAACGTGAGAATGCTCGCGCGAATGTACGACCGCCGACTGCGCGGATACGCCGACATGGGATACAAAATCTCGAAGAGCATCGCTGTTGGGGCCGGCTGATTAAACTTTGGGTCGAGTCCCTACCCAAGTCAATCTCGGCCAGCACGAATGACTTGCCGCGCCGGAAACAGCCCGACACGGCTGATGACTTCAAACCCTAGCGGCCAGGTGTTTATGTACTGGCGGTGAGAAAGCGGAACCATCCCATTGGCCAAGCCAAAAAGGAAGCGTCTGATGGCCGCGATTGCAAACGGCCGAGGCGAGCCGGGGTAGAGCGGAGTGTGGCAGAGCTTCTCGTGAACTGCGCGGTCGATTTACGCTTCGCCATTCGGGTGAGAATATCACAAGAATTCGCGGGCAACGCCCTGAACGAAAAAATGGGCGCACCCCGCCTTCCGCAACCCATGCTGCGATTCGCCAAACTCCGCCATACTTAGCACCATTTTCTTCCCATCACCATCGTTGCGTCTTTCCGTTTCATCCGGCACCGACGTTAAAAACCACCAAGCCACTTCCGCTATCCATTCTCAGTCCAGCCAAACTCACGTGAGTCTCGCTGGCGATTCCTTTATTCCTCTCTTCCTGACCTTTCCTCGGCACGGCTTCGGGCGAAATTCCTGCGTTCTGCACACTGCGCTCCTTCTGCTTTCTATGGAGCCACCCAAACAATTTCCTGGTAGATCGCTCGCTCCGCTCGCTTAAAACGGTGCGACTTGAACTATCAAACGGCTTAGGAAGCATCGATTGGCCAACTCGAAAAGGAAGCATCCGATGGCCAAAACGGCCAACCGATGGTTCAAGTCACAAAGCCTACCTTGCCCAGCTCGTTCACCGCCGCGCGCGTGGGAGCCACCGCCACCACCTGCCGTCCGCCTTCGAGCAGGCCGCGCTGCAGTTCCTGCAGCGTGGCGGTCTTGCCGGTGCCGGCCGCGCCGCGCAGGTTCACCGCCAGATCGTGCGAATCAAGAATGGCTATTAATGCCCAACCCCTCGAAAAGGTAAAATTGGCGGCGGTCTAATCTAATACACCCACGGTAAGGATTCGTGTTGAATTGTCACACAGCCGCCTTGGCAGCGGCAGCCGAGCCCGCTTGGCGCGGTGGCATCCTTAATTGTAGCGGCTTGAGAACATAAATCGTTCTGCCCGAGAACAGCGCCGATTCCTGCTCACATTAACTGCGACCAAGCGCGTGGCGTCAACCCACATTGCGTGAGAACGTGCTCACATTAATTGCGACCAGCTTGAGATCATCCGGCTTCTGCTCACATTAATTGCGAATAGGTGCGGTTCGGAAAAACGAACGTTTTTTCGAACCCGTTGTCGCTCCAGTTTCCGAGTTCAAAACAGGCTGTGAGCCCGTGCGGAATACCGGTCAGGGAAACAGAGTTCGATTT
>PMSX01000269.1 GCA_003167495.1 Bryobacterales bacterium
CAGTTACCTATCCGTCCTTCTTATAGCCCAGGTCCACATTTTGCAGATTGACCAATGTCCGCATGAACAATCCCGCGGCCACCAGCAAAACAAGTGAAAGCGCCACTTGCGCTACCACAAACAGCCGCCCGGTGGCGCGTTTGCTTCGCGATGTCGTCAGTCCTCGCCCACCCGGGCGGAGCGTACTCATCGGCTGCGTTTTCGCTGCTCGTATGGATGGAATCAGGCTGCAAATGAGCGTCGTCCCAATGGCTACCACGCCCGTAAAAAGTAGCACTCGCCAATCGATCCCAGCATCCACATAAATCACCTTATTGCCGCTCGAAGCCATACGTAAGAACAGCGGTGTGATCGCCTGCGATAACAGCAGGCCGAAAACAGCGCCGATGCCGGACAGCAGCAGCCCCTCCGCCAATAATTGCTGCGCCACCTGAAAATGACTGGCGCCCAATGCCAACCGCACGGTAATCTCCGTTTGCCGGGCGTTGGCGCGCGCCAGCAGTAAATTGGAAAGGTTGGCGCAACAAATCAACAGCGTCGCGCCCACCGCTGCGAATATGATAAACAGCGAGTCCGCAAATTTATCCCGCAGCCCCGACGCGCCGTTCGAAGCGGCCCGCAGCCTCAAATGCTGGTCCATAAAGAGCTTTTTGGCTGGCGGCGATGCAGTTTGAAAGCTCTGTTCCAGCGACGCTTTAAAGATGAAACTGGCCTCCGCCTGCGCCTGCGCCATGGTTGCCGCTGGCTTAAGCCGCCCGAACACATGTAGCCACATCACTTTGAAAAATGGATCCGGCTGCGAGTGCAACATGTCCATTGTGGGAATAATCTGCATTTGCATACTGAGGGGAGCCCAGAAGTCGGGGTTCTGGCCGATGTTCTCCCCGGCGAAACCACGCGGCGCGACGCCGATCACGGCGAAGGTGGACTTTTCAATCACGATTCTTTGGCCGATCGCCGCTGGATCGCGGCCGAAGCGCCTTGACCAGTACTGATCACTGAGAACGACGAAGGGCGCTCCGCCTATTTGGGCATCCACCGATTTGTCGAAGAACCGACCTATCTGTGGCCGCAGCCGCAGCACCGAGAAATAGGCACCGGAAACCATCTTCAGGCGCGCCTCTTCCTCACTGCTGCCGACGATCACATGCATTTTGGGCAACGAGGACTCGACCGCAAATAAGCCGTTCATCGACTTCATAGCATGGAAGTCCTGAAACTCAGGCCAACTCAACAGCGGGCGATCGGCGCCGCGATGGCCGCCCGAGCCGCCGGCAACCCCTGCTACGTTCGGGTCGTCGAACAGCACCAATTGTTGCGGTTCATCAATCGGCAAGGCCTTGTAGATGGCGCTGTAAATCAGACTGAAAAGCGCCGTGTTCGCGCCAATCCCCAGAGCTAGCGAAAACACCGCCGCCAGCAGGAAACCGGGTGTTCTGATTAAGCTTCGCCAGCCGTACCGAAGATCAGGCAAGAGCGACGTCATTGGAAACATAAATCAAACTCCTTCGCCATCTGCGCCGTATTCAGAACCCCGAATGCCACTACTGTTTCTCGGCCACGTAGGTTGATGTTCTACTGCTCGGCTTATCCGTCCGACCGTCGTCATTTTCTTCCCATCAGGCGAGACGGTCATTTTCCCCACCCAGACCACCTTGCCATCAAGCTTGCCCGTCTCCTCTATCGTGTTTTCATCAAGGCGCTTCAGAGAGACAAAGCTTCAGCCCATCCCTCCCTTAACCGGGTAGTCTTTGCCGTCGAGCTCCGCAGCGTAGCTCACGCCAATGGGAGTGGACATACTAAATGCCTCGCCACTGCTCTTGTAAGTGGACGTGCGAGCATTTTCACTGATAGTATTCTTGTCCAATCGCCACGCGCCGGTAGTCTCGTGCGCTCCGGCAGGCCCCTTTTCTAACCGCGTGAACGTAAGCTCTTGGTTCATGGTTTGGTCGCTGTTCTCCAGATGGAAGATAACCTTCTGCGTCAGCGTGTTGCCGTCATCAGACAAAATCGCAGTCTTCTCATATAGAAGCTTGCCGGCCTTTTTGTCCGTGAATGCAACCTTCTTGGCGTCAATTTCACGCACGCTCTCCGTGTCAAAGGAAAGGCCTGCAACGGGGTGGTCCGTCCCATCAGCTTTGATCTCAACCTTGGGATTGCAACTCGAACAAAGAAATATGCCCTTGTTCAACGAAACCACGACAGGCTTCTGTGACGGCTTGGATTGGTCCTGCTCGGTGATCCACGTGCCGTCAAATGGGCTTTGTGCAAGTAATGATGCCGGAGTAAATACCATCGGCATGAAAAACAGCGGGTGAGTAACGAGCCGGCCGATTTTATTCATTGATGTTTTCCTTGGTGCTACTTAGTCTACTCCTGTGCTGCAATTCCCGCTAGCGTTAATTACGGTGGTTCTTGATCCGGCCCGGGAATCGGAATAGGATTCTTAATCCCTTGCGCCTCGGGCGCCGCTCCAGGAATGGCGTTGTCATTCTGCGCGACGACGACTAGCCACGTACCTGCCCGCTTTTCAGCCACCATGGTCATCATTCCGCAGCGTATTTGGCGTTTTGTGCCGTCTACGTTCCTATCGCCCTCAAGTCTCCAGCTCCAGTAAACAACTGCCATGTCTGGATGTAAGAAGCGTACTGCTATCTGAAGTGGTCTTATCGCTGCTTCTGAGAAGCGCCCGCTCAACAGCCGCGTATGATATTTCTCAAAGTCGCGCCTGCCGTGCAGCCACATAGCGCCCACAGTCACGAAATCGACATCGTCGGCCATAATCCTCGCGAGTTCGTGACCATCGTGCTTAGTGAAAACATCGGAGAAGGACTGGGGCAGTTTGTGGACAGCTTCCTCGTCTCGCTTTGTCTGGGCGGCAACGGACAAGGTTGCAGCCAAGAACAGCAATACTAAATCCTTCATTCTGCCCTTCTCCCGCTCCGAATTCTAATCAGAAATGGCGTCTTCGCCGTTTGGAAACAAGAATCAAAGCTATCCCGATTCCGGCCAGCGCCGCCGGAGCCGGTTCAGGTACGTCTGGGGACGCTCCATAAATCGCCGTCGCGCTCGGGCTAACATCGGTTACGAAGGTCGTGTTGCCATTCGCTAGATTAAGCGTGAACTCTTCCGCGTCCGACCGGCAAGGAGAAGGAGCTGGCCCTACGCAGGTAGGATCGGCGAGCCCTTCGTGAAACGCATAGAACGTGCCGTTCACGTCTACCGATGCGCTGAGCCCCAGCATTGTTGAACCCACCTCGGTTGCGACTCCTGTCGAAGGATTGATCTGGTAGAGAGCGGGAGGAACAATCAATACTGGGCTGGAGACCGGGAGATTGAAAGTGTCGAAGGTCGCGTACAGCTTCCCTCCCACGCCATAGAGACTCTCGTCGCTCACGCTGGGAGGGTTGAAGACTATCGGAGGAATCACGTTGGCTCTAATCAGGTGGGCCGCGCCGGTCGTAGCATTGACGGTATAGAGGTTGTTATTGCCATCAGTGGCATACAAGGTTCCACCAACTTCGGCGAGGCTGCCGACGTTCATGCCGAAGCCTGTGGCGCCGATGACAGTCGTCACACCGGTTACGGTGTTAATGGATTCCAGATTCCCGGTAGCTGTGAGACTGAAAAGAGATCCATTCGGCCCGGGCACTAAGTCAAATTGTTGGCCTGGCGTGTCAGCGCCGATTTGGTGAAAGGCCCCGGTGGAAATATTGAAGGTGCCAAACTGGTCAGAATCCGTCACTACATACGCGAAAGAGTCGGCCCTCGCGGAAGCAGTGAATAGAAGAGGTGCAAGCAAAACAATCAGCTTTTGTCGAGTCATTTTAGGTGGCCCTCCTTTGGGCTAAATCCGACGTGTTCCTTCTTCTAAGCGCCGAGGGTTTCGTCGTGGTGCAACTTTGACGGAGTCGCGGAATTTTGTCTATGCGCAGACAACGCTCTGTTTATCTGCAATTTCTCTCCTGGTAACCTCCTTATAATCAGAGGTTTAAGCAGACACATTCTCAGAGCCTTGTTAGCCGTTTCCGGTGCTATAGTTGACTAGCTACGAGAAAGGGGCCATGACGATTGAGTACAGAAGCACGCCGTCTAGTCCGTTTCTCGGTATTCGAAGTCGATCTCGCTGCCGGAGAGCTCTTCAAGCAAGGCCGCAAAGTGAAATTGCAGGGGCAGCCATTCGATCTTCTGGTTGCCTTAATGGAACGGCCCGGCGAGGTAGTGACACGCGAAGAACTCAAGGAGAAAGTTTGGCCATCGGATACAACCGTCGATTTTGATCAAGGACTGAATCGAGCGGTCAATAAGATACGGGACGCGCTGGGCGATTCGGCGCAGCGCCCGCAATTCCTCGAAACTCTGCCGCGTCGCGGTTATCGGTTTATCGGTTCGCTCCAAGTGGACAACGGCGTGCAATCGGTGCCGGCGGAACCGCCAGCCGAAGTCCCAACCAAGTCCCCAACCCAAACTTCTTCTAAATCCGCAGCTCGTGCTGAACACGGCCCGAGTCGAAAAACCTGGCTGACACTGCTTGCCGTAGCTGTCCTGGCGTTCTTTGCCGCAGGTTACTTCTATCTTCACCGCACACCAAAACTCACCGACAAGGACACCATTGTTCTTGCCGATTTCATAAACACCACGGGCGACCCTGTGTTTGACGGCACTCTTCGCCAAGGGTTGGCAGTGCAGCTGGAACAATCGCCTTTCCTGAGCCTCGTGTCCGACGCGCAAATCCAGAAGACGTTGCGTCTGATGAGCCAACCGGCGGATGCACGACTGACTGCCGATCTCGCGCGGGAAGTCTGCCAGCGCACTGGCAGTGCCGCCGTTCTGGAAGGCTCCGTTGCAAGCCTCGGAAGCCAATACGTATTGTGGCTGCGCGCCAAGAACTGCAGTACGGGGACCGTCCTTGATGAGGAGCAGGTACAAGCAGCCAGAAAAGAAGATGTCCTGAGGGCATTGAGTCACATGGCTGCAAGATTCAGAACCCGAGTCGGCGAATCGCTCACCACGGTCAAAAAACTTGACACTCCGCTCGAAGAGGCGACTACGCCGTCTCTCGAAGCGTTGAAAGCCTATAGCGCGGCTTGGAAGATTGCTTTCTCAACCGGTTTTGCCGACGCTGTGCCCTTTCTGCAGCGCGCCATAACAATCGATCCAAATTTTGCGAGCGCGTATGCATATCTGGGGCGGATCTATTCCGATATTGGAGAGCCCGTTCTGTCGGCGGAGAGCACCAAAGAAGCCTATCGGTTGCGGGATCACGCCAGTGATAGGGAGAAGTTCTTTATCACGGCTACCTACGACCAACAAGTGACGGGAGACCTGGACAAGACGCAACAGACATGCGAGTTGTGGGTACAAACTTATCCTCGCGATGCGGTCCCCCACGCACTGTTGTCGGGGTTCATTTACCAACCCTTCGGCAAGTATGAAAAGGCGATCGCGGAAGCCAAGAAAGCCATCGAGCTCGATCCGGATGTCACTCCTGGATACGTCAACCTCGCATACAGCTATGCTTATTTAGACCGCCTAGGGGAAGCCGAGAACGCCATTCAACGGGCTTCCGACCGCCAACTGGAGATCCCTGAAGTTTTGTTGCTGCGGTATTACTTCGCGTTCTTGAGGAATGACAAGTCGGGGATGGCGCGGGAGGCGTCTCGGGCAAAAGGCAAGCCCGGAGCGGAAGACTGGATGTCTTACTCGGAGGCTCTCGTCCTGGCTCGTTCCGGTCAGCTTCAACTGGCCCGGGCAACGTTACGGCGCGCGCTAGATTTGGCTCTGCAAGCAGGGCAGCGGGAAAGGGCCGCCGCTTACGAAACGGGAGCAGCTGTGTGGGAAGCCTTCTTCGGGAATGCATCCGCGGCGAGACGGAAGGCAACGGAAGCACTTGCACTTTCAAATGGCCGGGATGTCGAATATGGCGCTGCCTTCGCACTGGCGCTGGCGGGGGATTCTTCCCACTCGCAAGTTCTTGCGAACGACCTCGGAAGGCGATTCCCAGAAGATACTTACGTCAGATTTACCTATGTGCCAACGCTTCGGGCACTTTTAGAACTGAGCCAACACGAGCCTTCTAAATCTATCGAATTGCTGCACACCACTGTTCCTTACGAACTAGCACTGACGGGCATTAACCAATTTGGGTTCATCGGGAATCTCTATCCGGCGTATGTGCGCGGCGAAGTTTACCTCGCAGAGAAACAGGGCACCGAAGCCGCTAGAGAGTTTCAGAAAATTCCCGATCACCGCGGGCTCATTTTCGCCGATCCCGTAGATGCGCGGGCACGCTTGCAACTGGCGAGAGCGTTAGCCATGGGAGGCAATAATGCCAAAGCTAAGGCCGCCTATCAAGATTTCCTCACGCTATGGAAAGACGCCGACCCTGACATCCCCATACTCAAGCAAAGCAAAACAGAATACGCCAAGCTGCCGTGAGCAAAGGGGACTGACATAGCGTCGCGACGTCAAATGCCTTGAATGCGCGTGCTGTCTGTCCCCATTACGCTACTTACCGATAACACCGATGGCCAACCCGATCATAGTAGTACGGACGGTAAGCTCTCCGTTCCCAGCGCTCATGGGCGCGCCACTCACGGCGATCTACGTGACGTTCATACCGCCCGTACTCACTCGCCTGTGCCACCGACGGCGTCAATACCGCCAAACTGCCCGCCAGCATCATCACCAAAACTCCAACTCGTTTGAACATGATGAACCTCCTTTTAGGTTCGAAAGCCTTTTCTAAAACTGCTTTCTTGCCTCTTAAGACGCTCGAAGCACGCCCGTGGCTGACACTAATCGGAGTGAATCCGCATGAAAGTTTCTTTAGGTGCAATTTCTTATCGCTACAATCACAGCAGCATGGCGCAAACTCCCTGGGGCGAACTCCCCATTCAAGATGCTCACATTCACTTCTTCACACACAAATTTTATTCAGCGCTTGCGCAACAGAAGAAAGCCGCCAACGCAGAAGCTCTTGCACCAATTCTAAATTTCGAAATTCCCGCGCCCGATCCTGTCATCCTCGCCGGCCGTTGGGCCACCGAACTCGCGCGCTTCAATGTCCAGCGCGCCGGTTTAATCGCCAGCATGCCCGGCGATGAAGATAGCGTCGCCGCCGCCGTTGCGGCGCATCCCGATCGCTTCCACGGCTATTTCATGCTTGACCCCACGCAGCCAGACGCCTTGGCCCGCGTCAACCGCGCCGCCGCCAACCCGCATCTCCATTGCATCTGCCTCTTCCCGGCCATGCACACTTACTCGATCACCGATCCGCGCCTCGTGCCGATCCTCGAAGTCGCCAGCGATCACCAACTCTCCGTGTTCGTCCATTGCGGCGCCATCAGCCTCGGCGTGCGCAAAAAACTCGGCCTCGCCAGCCAGTTCAACATGCGCTATTCCAATCCGCTCGACCTTCATCCCGTCGCGTTGCATTTCCCACTTGTCCGCTTCATCATTCCCCACTTCGGCGCGGGTCTCTTTCGCGAAGCTCTAATGCTGGCCGATCTCTGCCCCAACGTCTTCTTCGATACCTCGAGCAGCAATCGCTGGATGCTCTACGAAGGCATCGATCTCGCATCCGTCTTTCGCCGTTCCATCGACGTCCTCGGCATCCCGCGCTTGCTGTTCGGCAGTGATTCCAGCTTCTTTCCGCGCGGCTGGCACGCAGCCATTCTCGATCAGCAAACCAAGGTGCTCTACGAATTGGGCCTCGACGTTCAACAGGCCTCGCAGATCTTGTGTTCCAATCTAGAACAACTTCATAGGCCGCGCGTACTACGTGTTAATTGACGAACGCGCCCAACGTTCGGAATAACCTGACATACATCTTCTTGCTTGCACTTGCACTTTCTACCTGGAATGCCTATTCGCAAAGTGAAAGCAACCTTTAGACGGTTCCGTAGCCGCAAGAACCCGCCTATTGAACTGCCTTTCCCCGTTTCACCTGCGTTGCGACTGGCTCAACTTTCCCCCGGGGCCAAATTCGCAAACGTTCAGCCCGTCGTTCTGAAGCACTGGGACGACTTGCAAGCGCTCGCGCCGAACGTTGTCGTTGGTTCTCTTTCCGAGATGCAGCGCTTAGCGGATCATGCCGCCCGAGGTTCTATCGATGCATCCTCTATCGATCATGCGCTCGTCGTACTCACCCGCTACGGCTCGAAGCCGTTGAACGACATCGCGCGCGTTATGCTTTGGCAATCCTTCGGCGTTCCCATCTTCGAACTCTATTTGAGCCTCGATCATTCTCTGCTGGCCTCGGAATGCGAAGCCCACGAAGGCTGGCACCTAACTCCCGGTGTGGGCCTCGCATCGCTCGACACGGGCGAGCTGATTCTCGACGGGGCCGGAAACTCCGGCCTGCGCACTGGCCTGCGTGCCTCTTTGGATGAGACACCCTGCCCTTGTGGACGCACTTCGCCCCGCATTCTCGAAATCGAGCAGCTTCAACACTCCGATCAATTTCGTCTGGCAGTGTCAGCCTAGCCTTGGCGGCTGATCTGCACGCTGCCGTTCACCGTGTGCGCTTCAATCTTCGGCCCGCCCGCCCCAATCGTGACATTCAGATTGTGCTGGTCCTCGGAAATCGGATCAGCGGCAAAATCATTCTTCAACCGCCCGTTCACCGTGGAAACCTCCACCTCCGCTCCAAAGCTGGCCGGCAACTGCAAGTGGATGGACCCATTCTCCGTATTCAGTTTCAGCCCCTTCCCCTGCCATCCGCTGCCCGCTAATTCGATCGTCAAAGAACCATTCGTTGTCTCACTCTCCACATCACCGCCGACGTCTTTCAACTTCACCGAACCGTTCAACGTGTGCGCGCGAATCTGTCCCGCTGTGCCCTCCACATGGATGCTGCCGTTGTTGGCCTGCAACTCCAAATTGGCCGATGCCGGCACCCAAATCTCGTACGAAACGCTCCACCACGAGTGATCTGCCGTCGCCGGTCCCTTCGCCACCACTCGCCCAGCCCCATCGGTGACGGTCACTTGCTTCGCCAGCGCTGCCGCTGCTCCCGCGTCGCTCGCCGCCGCCTGCACGCACGCTTTCACCAGAATGTCGCTGCTCGCCCATCCATGCACCCGAATCGACCCATTTTGCTCCGGATTTACCACATTTTCCGCCGCAGCCGCCAAGTGCTCTTCCCGCACTTCGCTATGGTTCACCATGCCGTCGGAATGCCATCCGCGATTTGAACACCAGTTATCCTGCGCCGCCACCGGCAAGCCAACCGCCAATACCAAGAAGGCAGCCAATCTAATCTGTCCCATGTTTCACCTCTTTCTACTATCAGTCGTTCCCGAGTTTAGACGAAAGCTTTACCCAGCGGTTAGCTCTGATTTCTCCTATAAACGAGTACCGACGCCGTAAACACCTGCACCACCTCGTCATTCTGATTCAATGTCGTGTTACGGATCTTCGCCATCCCCTGCCGCGGCTTCGAGCGCGACGGCGTTATCTCCAGGACTTCGCATTCCACCCGCAAAACATCGCCCGCGCGCGTCGGCCTCGGCCAGCTGATTTCGCCGCCAACGCCCACAATGCCTTCCGAAAGCGCCAATTCGCTCTCCACCAATAACCGCATCGTCACCGCCGCCGTATGCCAACCACTGGCCGCCAGCCCTTTGAAGACGCTTTGCGCGGCCGCTGCCTCATCAAGATGGAACGGCTGCGGATCAAACTCCGCCGCGAATTCTTTTATCCGTCTTTCGTCCATCTCACAC
The DNA here is from genome assembly GCA_003167495.1 of Bryobacterales bacterium. GTDB lineage: Bacteria > Acidobacteriota > Terriglobia > Bryobacterales > Bryobacteraceae > Bog-105. Next base: position 9,726 of record PMSX01000269.1, read on the forward strand.
CGCCCCGAGGTGAATCGCTGGCCCACGTGCAGATCTTCCAAGTAGAGTTTTTCTTTTGCCATAAGCAGATCCAATTCTTAATTGTGGGAACAAATCAAAGCAACGGCGTCTAGACAATTGTACGAGTGCCCTACGAACGGATTCCGCCCACGATTGAGAATAACCGCGCGGTCGCGCCACGTTAATAGGGGGATGGCACACGGCCGTTCGTGCGGAATGGTAAAAGAACTAAGATTGGCGCGGAAGCGGCCGATATATTTATCGATCGGCCAAGCAAAGGTGATGCTATTGCAAACAGTCCTAAAGCTCGGAGATTCAGCATGTTAGCCCAGGAAACAATCCCTACCGGCAAAATTCAGGAACGCATTCTCCTGATTGAAGACAGCGAAGAGGCAAGTTTCTTAGTCGAGGCTGCTATCGAGAAGTACGGCAACGGCAGATACAAGCTCGAATGGGCAAAGTGTCTAAAAGATGGGCGAGAGCAGCTTTTAAAAGGTGGAGTGGATTTAGTGCTTCTTGACCTCGGCTTGCCCGAAAGTTCTGGTCCGGCGACTTATGAGTCGGTCCGAGCTGTCGCCCCAGGCGTGCCAGTGCTGGTGCTGACAGGCGACGCGGCAGAGGAAACAGAGTTAAAGGTCACCGCCCGCGGCGGCGAGGACTATTTGATAAAAGACCAAGTGTCCGGACCGCTTTTGTTGCAGGCCATCCGGTCCGCGCTGTATTCAAGCAAGCTACAGCGACGCGTTTGAAGCTCGAGCCTCGACCAAGCAAAAATTGGGACTGCCACGGCACCCGGAATCGACCCGATACGAAGACGCATGTCCAATATCGCGCACAGCTGTCCCCATTTTTCGTTACCCACCGCCCCGTTGTGCCATCGCCGAAAGAGTCACAGCTTGTTCAATCCGGCACTGCCTGAGGCCGGGCCGGGCTGACATCTGGCGCGCCAAGAATGCGGTGAGCAACTGTTGATTAAAATGACTCCCTAGCTTTCAATATTTGACAGTAGTGCGCACCGGCCGTCCAGATTCGGCTCGCCTCACTTCTCCGCACTCAAAGGGTATACGCACACTAACTTGTCCGGATCGCTCACGGCCAATTCTTGGGAGGTGCGGTCGAGCAGCTGCATGTTTAGAGTAGGCTTCGCTACCTGGTGTGGGTGGTGAAAGAAAGAGACGACCGAAAAGAGTATATGTTTAAACATATTGATAATCTTCTGGCAAACCGATGGCCGTTTCTCAGCTTTCCACTCCTAACGGCGATTCCGATCGTTCAACGGATCGTTTCTGATTTCTAATTTCGGTGGACGTACCCAGCCAGCGAGTGATTGGCTTGTCCGCTGCAGCGCGCACTGGTACGACTTGCGCTCTGAGCGCGCGATACGATCCGCCCTTTGAGCGGACCCTGTACTCGACGTTATACGGGTCGCCCGTTTCGAGGGCTTTCATGCGCAGGTTCTCTACTTCGATGCGGTCGTCCGGATGTAACGTATCGAGCCAGCCGGAACGCAACAATTCTGCTTTGGGCACACCCGAGTATTCAGCCCATTGGCTATTGATGTAGTCGCAAGAGCCATCGGGCCCGGTGGACCAAATAAATTGCGGCAAAGCCTCCGCTAAACTGTGCCATTGAGCTTTGAAGATTTGGAGTTCTTCCGTTTTTTTCGTAACCAGTGTTTCCAACTGATCCTTGGCGCGCTCGATCTTTGTTTCATTGACAACGTGACTCGTCACGTCGTTTGCGACCATCAGGCGCGAGGGAGAATCGGTACCCTCTATTTCGTGGTTGGAAAGTTCAACCCAGATGCCGCTCTTGTTCTTTCGACGGAGTCGCCAAGGGGTTATAGGGCGGCTGGGGACACTCGTATCCACTCTGGCATCGCTTGTCGGCTCGGCCCCCGGCATGCCAAGGGAATTCGTGCTCAAACCGAGAAATTGATCGCGCGACCACCCATAGTACTCCAGGGCGGCTTGGTTGGCGTCTTGAATCAGCAGAGTCTGGGGCGAATAGATCCAGCTTGGTAAAGGGTTCGCCTCGAACAGACCCCGGTAGCGGGCCTCAGAAGCCAGAAGTCTCTCTTCGCTGCGCTTGCGCGCCGTGATATCGGAGTGGCAGCCCACAAGGCGGACCGGCTCGTTCAGGTCGTTCCAGACGGCCTGATAACGGGCCATAATCCAGCGCGTGCCACCGTCACGATGACAGACGCGATATTCCATTTCAAACGCGCCTTCAGTGCTGCGGAGGTATTTCTCCAGTCTGTCTTCTACAGCCTGCCTGTCGTCCGGGTGAATGAAGCGGCGCCAGGTTTCGTGGGTGGGCTCCAATTCGTCCGGACCGTATCCGAGAATCGCTTTCCAACGAGAAGAGTAGAACACGTGTCCGCTAACGAGATCGAAGTCAAAGAGCCCATCGAGGCTCGCGCTTACTACCAAAAGCCAGCGTTCCTGTTCGGAAAGGAGCAGTTGGCGCTGCAAAGAGAATTTGTGGTCGACTCGCGCGCCAATGAGGCTGAGCGCCAGCACGGCAAGCGTCAGCAAAGCGATGCCCGTAATACTTAGACCCGAGCCGCTGACCGAATTGGCTCCGGCGGCGAGCGCCTGGGCGTAGCGGAAAGAAACGGCGGCCATGCCCGTGTAATGGGTAGCGCCGATGGCCAAGCCCATAACCGACGCACAGAGCAAGCGCATCCAGACGGCGCTTTTCGCCGGATCGCGCAAGCGGGCTAACTGCAGAGCGGCACCGGACGTGACCACCGCGATCACCACCGAAAGTGCAACAAAGCCCGAGTTGTAGACCGGATAAGCAGCGAATTGCATGGCGGCCATGCCGGAATAATGCATGGCCGCGATACCGCCGCCCATGGCGAGGCTGCCGCCAATCAAGTACGGCTCACTCAACTCTTTTCGGGTTACCACAAAGAGCGCGACCGCGGAAGACGCGATGGCGGTTAGCAGGGAAAAAGCAACGATGGGAACGCTGTAGCGCACCGGAACGGGCAGAATGACTGCCAGCATTCCTATGCACTGCATGGCCCAAATCCCCAGACCCATGGCCGTTGCCCCGCAGGAGATCCAAAGGACTTCCCGGCGCCCTTGTGAACGGGCTATCCGGCCCGCCAGATCAAATGCGGCGTAAGAGGCGTAAATGGCGATTCCAATGGAGAGTGCGACCAGTCTCCAGTCGTATTGCACAGAAAGGACGATTTGAGTCATAGGCCATCGTTCGTGTTCAAAGTCAGAATCGTTCGTTACATCGGCCGAGGCATTGCTGAATCCGCTCGCCGGCCAATCTCGAACCTCCGCAGGACATATCGACCATGCAACGAGATTAGTTTAGGGGTAAATCTCAGTTACTTGGTCGTATCCTCTTGCTTCAATCCCTGCTGAATATAGGCCAACAGTTCCGCCGCCTGTTGCTTATCATTCGGATTGCTAGCGATTTTTCGCGATTGCTCAGCGGATGCGCGCGCCCGATTGTTTTGATGCAACTCCGATAAGCAATAGGCCAACGTGTACGAGATTTGGAAGGCGTGCTCGGCCCTAGGTTCGGTGATTTTCCCCAAAGTATCGGCAGCTAGCTCGAACTTCTCCCTTTTGGCCGCCGCAAAGCCGAGTTCCAAGAGGGCGTTGTAGTACGTAGGATTCCCCAGTAGCGACCGCTGCAGCAAATCTATCGCTTCGTCGCTCGAGCCGCCCCGAGCGAGCTCTATATGTGCCAGCAAAAACAAGACTTCGGGATCTTGCGAACGGTTCTTCACAGCACAGGCAAAATGCTGTTCGGCCTCGCTTTTCCGGCCGACTCTCCACATCAGAAACCCGAGCGATTCTTCGGCGCGCGGGTCGTCCGGGTACTTAACCGTCAGCATCTCGAGCCGGAGTTTCGCATCTTCCAACGCGCTCGGATTGGCCGCCTGCGCGTCCGCCAAGGCAAATTCCGTCTGCTTGATCGGATCCGCCACCTCTGCCGATTGCAAAGCGCCGGGCCTAATGTCCAAGTCAACCACTTGGGATTTCAGTCTGTTCGCTCTAAAGTCCTGTTCTGCTTCCGACCCTAGATCGTGCAAAGTCTTATGGTAGGTAGGCGACCAAGGGTCCGCCGCCGGGGAACTGCCCGAAATTGCCGTTAAGAAGCCATGCAACTTATCTTCGTAGGCCGTGTTTAGGGCTAGTAGGTGAACAAGCGCCCAGCTTTGCGAGTAAAAGATTCGCATTCTATCGAGTTGCCGGTAGTAAGGGGAATCGTGGTCAACGGCAGTCAACGCCTGCCAATCCATCCAATCGTTGTGGCGCAAGGTCTCCTCGCGACCGGCCGGAGCCCCCCCGACTATCGCCTGCGCCTGGCGGCTTTCCAGTGTCGAATAGAAATCGGCCAGCCCTTCGTTCAACCAAATCGGCAATTTCAGGCCCGAATGTTCGACTATGAAATGCGTGTACTCATGCACAACTGCGGAGTAGTGTTCAGGCTCCAGGGAGCGCATCAAGACGAAATCACCCTCGCGAGTGTGCTGATAAAACGCGAACGCGCTCGAAATAGGCCGATAGGCATCGAACTCTTTTTCCGAATTGAAAGCCAGAATACTGAGCGGCTGCTTTAAATCGCGCGACGCCCAACCTGTCTTTTCAAAAAACAGCCGGGCCATCTCCAGGCGCTCCAAAAGCTCTCTCCCGCCACCGCCATGTTGGGCGGTGAAGATTGCGAAATGGGCGGTTGCCTGGCCAGTCCAGCCACTCATCGCAGGACTCATAGGCGAGGCCAAACACAGGCCTACAACAAGGAAGGCGAGTGCCGCGAAAGATGTTGCAAATCGCATTAACCTCTTTATCGCCCGTAGTCTAAGTTTCTTTCTCTCTTTATTTGGGAGGGTTTTTCCGAGTCCGCGAGAACAAATTCAAAACGATAGTTTCTAGACGGCTCATTTTCGCAGGCTCATAACCTAACGCATTCCCTCACGCAACTCTCCCGATACCGCCGTCGGACTCCAATATTTCTCGATATACTCCACCACCAACTCCGTCCCCTCCGCATGACTCACGTGCGGCGCATCTTGCGGGTTGTACATCGCATCCGTCAAATCTCGCAGCAAAATGCAACGGACGCCCCACTTTGTCATCTGCCGGATCGCAAACGTGCGGTTCAAAATGCACATATTCGCGTGCACCCCCGTATAGAAAACCGTCTCAACCCCACGCGCCCTCAGCAAATTGTAAATCTCCTGTCCGTTATCGGAAATGTAATCCTCCGGCGCAATCCGCAGTCCCGCATTCTCACACTGCCAGGCCTTGTGTTCCGTCTCGCCGGGTGTGTCGCATCCTCCTCGTGAATCGTCAATCGGCAGCGGCGGCGCTGTATTCAGCTTCAATTCCTCTGGCGGTGCAAAATGGGGTAGCTGAAGCATCTTTTCCCGCTGCGGCGCACCCGCATAGTAAGCCATCGTCTCCGACGGCGCATGCACCACAATCATCCCCTTCCGCCGGACATCTTCTAAAAACGGTTCCATCCTCTTCACTAGCGCGGCCACTCTCACATTAGCGCCCGTGCACCAATGCTTGTCCCACATGTCACACACAATCACCGCGCTCTTAGTCGGATCGAATCGGTAATCGGCGCGGACCTCACTCCACTCACTACCGCCGTGAAACAATTGCACCCGTGACCGCAGCATTACATGCGCACCTTCACCTCCCGCCAAACCCAGCAGTGTCCCCCCCAGCATCAACGCGAAAATTCGAATCATCATCCCTCCACCTTATTCGTCGCAGCGTCCCAGCGCAAACGCCGCCCCTGTTTTAGAGACAAATTCGCCATCTGAATCACGAGCGCCGCCTGAAATCCCAATTTCATGGGCGCAGTGGGCGTATCGCGCGTCTTCACACATTCCAGAAAATTCGCCACATGTAATTCCGTCGCGTGTCCAAACCCTAACTCCGACGTCTGTGAGATCTCCACCTGCTCCTCACTCCCTTGCCGGAACATTCTAAAATCTTCTCTCCCAACATCCAACCGCGCTAGATCCCCATCCAACTGACTCAGCTGATCGTTCTTCGCCTTGTAGTGCATCGCCGCATAGTTAATGGTGAACACAGCCAGAAAATCCTCCGGATATTCCGCAATCACCACTACCGACTCAGGCGTATCAACCCCTACTTTATGAATCCGCCCCGCCGACGCATTCACCGCCAGCGGATAACTCGCGTTCATCAGTAAGTGAATCCCATCGAAGACGTGCGCCCCTTGGTCCGCCACAATCCCGCCTGAATATTCAGAATAGTCGCGCCAATTGCGAAACCGGTCCGCTGCAAACGGTTTGCGCTCTGCTGGACCCTGCCATTGCTCCCAATCCAACTTGCCATCCAAGGTCTGCGCCGGCGTCGCACCCAGCGAATTATTCAACCACCACGACCGCACCATCCTCACTTTGCCCAATGAACCCGCCGCCACAATCTTCCGCGCATTCAGATATAGGTCGTAACTCCGCCGCTGCATGCCGACCTGAATCACACTCTTCGATTTCTTCTCCGCCTCCACCAACGCCACTCCCTCTTCGGGTGTATGGCAAAGCGGCTTTTCGACGTAGATATCTTTCCCTGCCGCGATGGCATCCAGCACCATCTGCGCATGCCAATGCTCCGGCGTCGCAATCAGGACGGCTTGAATATCTTTGTCAGCCAGCAGATCTTTGTAATTTCGATACGCCTTCGGCTGCGACCCGGCTTTGCTGGCTTGCGACAACGCCCGTTCCAAGTTTGGCTCGTACACATCGCAGATCGCACCAACTCTCACATCCGCGTGCTTCTGAAACACCGCCATCACAGCCGTCCCGCGCCCGCCGCTCCCAATGACTCCCAGCACAATTTGATCCGACGGCGCCGCCGCAGCAGCCATCATCAAACTACTGCCAGTTGCTAAGAACGTTCGTCTGTTCATCTGGGAGAATTTTATGACATTACCCGCCGCTAACCCGTCTGATCGCCTCATTCTAGCCGAGCCGTGAGCGTGAACGAGCGGTTGACTGCCCCCGGCCACCTGGCGAGTTTTTCAAGCCTCGACCAAGCAAAAATGGGGACTGCCACAGCGCCCGGAGTCAGCCCGATCCAAAGCCGCCTGCCCAACCATCGCGTGCTGGCTGTCCCCATTTTTTGCGTTGCTCACGTCGATATCTACCTGCGCTGAGCGCTTCGGATGCATTGCGCTCGGCGAGATGCGGTTCGCGCCGTCGGCATCGGACTCATTTCGAACTTGGTCCCGGGAACGACGCTCCTCAAATCTAGAAATTTGCCCCCCGCCAGCTCAGCCCATCCCTCTGGGTGCTCTAGACGACCGCAGGCGTCGCAAACAACCTAGTCGTCGAGGGCCCCCGCCGGCCTAATAATGGAACCGACAAGCTAGGATTCGGATCTTGT
>PMSX01000190.1 GCA_003167495.1 Bryobacterales bacterium
TGGAAAACGAACTATGAAAAGAATTGTGAGTGGGAGAAGCCCTTGTAAGATATTGAAATGGAGGGGGTAAAACAATCTCTGGATTATTTTTGAGATCTGTGACCGCCGTCATCACGGGGATGTAAGCTGGGGCTTATGAACCGCCGCGACTTTCTGCAGGCCGCAAGCGTTGTATCAGCAAGGCTGGCCTTTTCGAGCCCGGTTGAACGTTGGCGCACTTTCGAAGTGACGACGCGGATAGAGGTATTGAGGGCGTCAGGGGCAACACGCATCTGGGTGCCGATGGCGCTCGCGGGCGAAACGCAGTTTCAGAGGACGATCAAAAACACTTTTAGCGGTGAAGGTGGGACCTGCGAGACCATCGGGAACATGATTGCGGCGGAATTTCCGGCTGGAGTGAGGCCGGTTTTGACGGTCACAAGCCGCGCCGCTACCCGGAACTGGGCGGTGAATCTTGCCGCACCAAGCCAGACGCGCAGGGTGAACACTTCCGAGTTGAACGATTTTCTGCGGCCCACTAAAATGGCGCCCACCGACGGCATTGTAAAGCAGCGGGCGACGGAGATTACCAAAGGGGCCAGGACAGATCTAGACAAAGCACGCGCGATCTATGAGTGGATTGTGGAAAATACTTATCGGAATCCGAAGACGCGCGGGTGTGGCACCGGCGATATCCGGTTCATGCTGGAGTCGGGAGATCTGGGAGGGAAGTGTGCGGATCTCAATGCGCTCTATGTGGGACTCGCACGCGCGGTTGGCCTCCCGGCGCGAGATGTGTATGGCATCCGGGTAGCCAAATCGGAGATGGGATGCAAGAGCCTAGGGCCTGCTACGGAGAACGTTACGAAGGCGCAGCACTGCCGGGCGGAGGTCTACCTGAGTGAGTATGGGTGGGTGCCTGTCGATCCAGCGGATGTGCGAAAAGTGATGCTGGAAGAGACGCCGGGAAACCGAACACTCGACGATGAGATGGTGAAACAGGCTCGTGCGCGACTGTTTGGTTCGTGGGAAATGAATTGGATGGCGTACAATTTTGCGCAAGACGTGACATTGCCGGGATCGAGTGGGGCGCCGGTGCACTTCCTGATGTATCCGCAGGCAGAGACGGCGGATGGGAGAGTGGACAGTCTTGATCCGGAGGGGTTTCGGTATGAGATAAGCGCTCGGGAGGTTAGCTGAACGGAGAGTGTGGATCTGGATCTTGTTTTCCTATCCCGTTAGACTGGGGTTTGAGACTCGTACGAATCATTGGTGCCGGGTTGGCGGGATGTGAAGCGGCTTTTCAGGCTGCGGAAGCAGGGGCACGGGTCGAGTTGTACGAGATGCGGCCGGACGTAAGAAGTGCGGCGCATAAGACGGATGCATTTGGTGAGCTGGTTTGCAGCAATTCGCTCAAAAGCGAGCAGGAGCATTCGGCCCCGTGGCTTTTGAAGCAGGAAATGCGGCGCTTGGATTCGCTGTTGATGCGGGCTGCCAATGCGGCGCGGGTGCCCGGGGGGCATGCGCTCACAGTGGACCGCGAAATGTTTTCAGCCGAAATCACGCGAGTGATTGAGGAGCACCCGAACATTACCGTGAAGCGCCAGGAAGTGCGCGCGCTGCCCGACGAGGGTGTAGTGATTGTGGCGAGCGGGCCCTTGACGAGCAAACCACTGGCCGAGGAAATTGCGCGTGTCACGGGCGTCGAGCGGCTTTTTTTTTACGACAGCATCAGCCCGATTGTGGCGGCGGATTCAGTGGATATGAATGTGGCATTTCGCGCGTCACGTTATGGCAAATCGCTCGACGGCAGCGACGACTACATCAACTGTCCATTCAACAAAGAGCAGTACAACTTATTTATCGATGAGTTGTTGAAAGCAGAATCTTACGAACCGCACATTTCGGAAGACAAGACGCCTTTCTTTGAAGGCTGTTTGCCGATTGAAGAGATTGCCCGGCGCGGGCGCGACACGTTGCGGTTTGGTCCAATGAAACCGGCGGGCTTGGACGATCCGCGCACTGGCCGCTGGGCCTATGCCATTGTGCAGTTGCGGCAGGAGAATCAGCGGGCCGATAGCTATAACCTGGTGGGATTTCAGAATCACATGCGCTTTGGAGATCAGGCGCGGGTGTTTCGCTTGATTCCGGGTTTAGAGATTGCGGAGTTTGTGCGTTTCGGACAGATGCACCGCAACACCTATATCAATTCGCCGGCGCTACTATTGCCGACTTTGCAATTGAAGACGGATGCGCGGGTCTTTTTCGCAGGGCAGATTTCGGGCGTGGAAGGATATGCGGAGTCAATTGCAACGGGACTGATTGCGGGGCGGAATGCGGCGGCGGTGGCTGATGGCCGCGACCCGCTTGTCTTTCCGCGGGCGACGGCGCTTGGGAGTTTGTGCCATTACATTACAGCGGCCGACCCGCGTCATTTTCAACCAGCCAACATAACGTTCGATTTGCTGCCGGCGCTCGATGATGACGCCAAGCAGAAGTTCAAACGCGACAAAAAAGCGCGGCATGCGGAGATTTGCCGGCGGGCGGAGACTGCGTTCGAAGAGTTCATAAATGCCAACCATGCGGGAGTGTATTGCCAAGTATCTGGCTGAGTTGACACGGCGAGGCGCGTCAAAGCACACGCTGCGCAACTACGGCTCTGATTTGGAGCAGTTCGCGAGCTATTTCGAAATAGCGGGCGGGGTGGCGCCGGCGTTTGAGCAACTCGATTTAGGGTTGCTGCGCGAATGGCTCGGCGGCCTTTACGATCACAAGCTGACAGTGGTGAGCGTACGGCGCAAATTGGCAGCGGTGCGCGCGGTGTTCAAGTTTTCACTACAGGAGGGCGTAATTACTAAGAATCCGGCTACCCGCTTGCGGACACCAAAGGTGAAACAACGGTTGCCGGAAGTGATGAGCGCGGAAAAGACGAACAATTTGCTGGATGCGGTGGAATCGGGCGAGGTTGTGGAGATGCCCGACAAAGAGCGAGATGTGGCGCTGCTCGAACTCATGTATGGCTGCGGCATTCGCGTGAGCGAGCTGGTGGGCATCAACTTGGAAGACATTGATTTGCGCGGCGGATGGCTGCGGGTGCGGGGCAAGGGTAACAAGGAACGGCAGGTGCCCGTGGGTGGGTGCGCGGTGGAAGCGGTGAATGTCTATTTAGAGAAACGGCAGGCGCCGCCAAGCGAGCGGGCGCTGTTTCTGAATTCACGTGGCGCACGGCTGGGCGACCGGCAAGTGAGACGGCTGGTGAAACTCTACGCTGTTTTAGTGGCGGGCGACTCTACGGTGCACCCGCATAGTTTCAGGCATGCGTATGCGACGCATTTATTGAGCGACGGGGCGGATTTGCGGTCGATTCAGGAGTTGCTGGGCCACGCGCGGCTTTCGACGACGCAGAAGTATACGCAGGTGTCGCTGAAGGATTTGCAGTTGGTTTACGATCGGGCGCATCCGAAGGCGTAGGATTGATGAAAGCCAGAGTCTATTTAGGAACTTCGTTCGCCCAACCCCGCGCCACGCGCAGATTTACAGCCCCTGGAGCCATTTTCTCGGAAAGCTTAGATTCCGCAATTCCTTGGCGAATTGACCCACTCCAAAGACTCACGAATCCATCGGCGTCGAATCGCCAGCCGGGCCGCAGCAGGGAGGAAGTCGATGACGATCTTGTCGTCAAAGAGCCGGCACCGTAGGCCGTGCGCCCGGCCTGCGATTTCCTCGCCATCAAAATCGGAAATTACCACAGGTTGTCTTCGCGCGGTATCATGGGATTGTTTTGAGCACTCAGACCACCGACCTGAGGCCTGTTGAGCGCACGAATAGGTTCAGATCTTGGGCGATCATTGCGATCACCAATCTGCTGTCGTTGGTGTGCATGGTGTGGGTGCTGAAAAACGCCGGACTGCACCGCATCTGGGGCGAAGTCGGCCACATGAAGTGGGCTTGGGTGTGCCTGGGGGTGGTCTGCGACATCACGGTTTATCTGCTGCACGGGTGGCGTTGGAAGTTGCTGCTGCGGCCGGTTGCGCAAGTGCCCTTCCTGCAAACGTTGGAAGCAATCTACGTTGGTTTGTTCACCAATGAAGTGTTCCCGTTGCGCGCCGGCGAATTGATTCGCTGCTTCCTGCTTTCCAAATCGACGGAGTTGCCCATTTCGGTGACCTTTGCTTCGGCGTTAATCGAACGTCTCTTTGATGGCGTCTGGCTGATCACGTTCTTTTTGTTTTGCCTGCGGATGCACCGCATGCCGGGAATCCTGGTGAGTGGTGGTTATGCTTTGGCGCTCCTGCTTGTCGTGCTGGCGCTTGTGCTCGGTTACGCGATGTACGCGCGCAAACAGTCGCTCGATCTGGTTTTCGGCTTGTCGTGGCCGCGCTGGTTTAACACGCTGATCGAAGATCTGCATCTCATTGGGCACTCGCGTTATCTTTACTATTCCTTTTTCGTAAGTGGATTGTACCTGGCTGCGCAGATGTTGCCGATTTACGGGTTGGTTCAGGCATACAACCTCAAAGTTCCGTGGACCGCCAGCTTTATGGCCATGGTCCTGCTGCGCCTGAGTTCGGTGATTCCGCAAGCGCCCGGCAATATCGGTTCATTCCACTGGGTAGCCGCGCGCGCGCTCATGATGTTCGGGCTGGACGGGCAACTGGCGCGCCGTTTCACGATTATCCTTTGGGCCGGCGTTACGATTCCGCTGATTGTCATCGGCTTTGTTGCGGTGACGATGGAAGGCATCAATATGAGCCATCTGCAACGCGACGCCACCACCGCCGCCAAAGAGCGCAAACAAGTTGCTTGATAGCACGCGAGTAGAATGAAATGCAAGAGGCATTTGCACTTGTTCTCCGTCTTGTTGCTTGGCGCGCTACTCGCCACAGGTGCGCCTTTTGATCTCCAAGACGATGGGTTGAAGGCGCTGGATCAGCAGAACTACCAGCAAGCACAAGAAATCTTTGCAAAACTGGCAGCAGCCGACCCGAAAGACTATTCCGCGTTTTTCAATTTGGCTTTGGCCGAGATCGGCTTGAAGCGTGATGCCGAGGCGACGGAACACCTGAAACAGGTGCTCGTTTTGAAACCCGGATTATACGAAGCAGATTTGAATTTGGGCATTCTCCAACTGCGCAATCACAACGTCGCGGAAGCGTTACCGGTACTGCGCGACGCCGTCAAGCAGAAACCCAATGCCGCGCGAGCACAACGGTATTTAGGCGATGCGCTCTTAGCGTCTGACGACGCTGCGGGCGCAACCGAGGCCTATCGAGCCGCATTGATTGCCGACCCTAAGCTTGCAACCGCGGAACTGGGTCTTGGCCAGGCGTTGCTCAAGCAAAAGCAGCTAACGGAGGCCGCGCCCCACTACCGGCAGGCAGCGGATCTCGACCCACGGCTGAAGAGCTATCTTCTTGAACTAGCCAGCGCACTCTTACAGGCGAATGAACACGACCAGGCCATCGATTTTCTGAAAGAGTTCCCGGACAATCCGGGCGCGCGTGAAGAACTCGGGCGAATCTATCTGGCGGATAACCGGCCAGCCGACGCGGTCACCGAGTTTCAGTCTGCCGTGAACCTGGCGCCCACAGCGGCGAACCAGTTGGCCTTGGCCACGGCGCTGCTGCGCAACAAGCAAGATGAGGCCGCCAAGCCTTTGTTAGAGCGGGCTGTTGCGCAGGAACCGCGAAACTACGATTTGCGGATGATTGTCGGGCGTATGCATCGGGATAAACACGAGTACCTTCCGGCAGCCGACGAATTCCTGGCGGCCGCCGGCTTAAAGCCGGATTCAGTGGAGGCTTGGAACGAAGCGGCGGCGGTTCTGGTACCAGCAGAGCAGTATCGCCAGGCGCTGGCTTGCCTCGATAAGGTGCATAATCTAAATGCGGACACAGCGGGAGACTTTTACTACCGGGCGATTGTTCTTGATAAACTGCGGCAAGTGAAACCGGCGTTGGCGAGTTACCAGCGGTTTTTGGAAATGAGCCAGGGCAAGAACCCGGATCAGGAGTTTATCGCTCGACAACGCAGCAGAATACTTGAGAAGGAGGCAAATCGATGACAATTTCCTTCACAGCAACCAAAGCGATGCAACTGGGTTTGCTCGCAGCGGCGTTTGCCGTTTCTGCTTCCGCCCAAACGTTCTTGGCGGAGCTCAAATCCGAGCGTGATCCGGCCAAGCGAGCGGAGATGGCGCTTTCCTTTGCGGACGAATCGTTCGATTCGGCGAAGAGCAACTACCACAAAGGGGACATTCACCAAGGTGACGTGGCGCTGGAAAATATGACGAGCGCCCTGAACGCGTGCGCGGAATCGGTGGCGGCGGCTAATAAAACCAAGTTCTACAAAAAGGCTGAGATGAAGGTGGCGATGTTGCAGCGGCGGCTCTCTGGCCTGATGGATGATCTGAGCGTAACCGAACGGGGTTGGGCTGAACAAACCGCCCGGCGAGTGGAAGAGATTCACAGCAAGCTGCTGGATGGAGTGATGCGCCGATGAAATGGCCGCTGGTGGTGGCAGCGCTCGCTGGCGCGGCCGCAGTGTGTCTGGCGCAGGATCGCGATTTTCTAACGCCCGACGAAGTCGAGCAGGTTCGGGATGTGCAGGAGCCGAATGAGCGACTAGCTCTCTATGTCCATTTTGCCAAACAGCGGATGGACCTGGTGGAAAATTATTTGTCCAAAGAGAAATCCGGCCGCAGCATTTTCGTCCACAACGCGCTGGAAGATTATAGCCACATTATCGAAGCCATTGACACCGTTTCCGAGGACGCCTTGCGCCGTCACAAAGAAATCGATAAAGGGCTGCTTGCAGTTTTGACTGCCGAAAAGGAGTTTCTCGACAAGCTGAATAAAATTCAGGACGCCAATCCGAAAGATATGGATCGCTACAAGTTCGTGCTCACGGAAGCGATTGACACCACCAGCGATAGCCGCGAAATGAACATGGAAGATTCCAAGCAGCGCGCCGGCGAACTGGCAGCCACCGATCAGAAGGAAAAGAAGGAGCGCGACGCGATGATGCCTTCCAAAGAAGTAAAGGATCGCAAAAAGGACGCGGATGCGCAGGATCCGGGCGAGCAAAAGAAGAAGATTCCCACCCTGTACCGGCCGGGCGAAAAGCCGCCAGACCCGCCGCAATAACCGACGCTTAGCGGTACATTTAAGGTGTGGGTCACCAACATCATCATCACCCAACCACGGCGACCGGCTGGATTTTGTGGACGTCGCTCGTTGTAACGCTAGCTTTTACCGCATTTGAAGTCTACGCCGGACTGTGCGCCGGCAGCTTGGCGCTGCTTTCAGACGCCGGACATAATTTTACGGATGCTATTGCTTTGCTGCTGGCAGCCATCGGGCTTTACTTCCAGAGCAGGCCAGCCGATCGAATCAAAACGTTTGGCTATCAACGCGCGGGCGTCATCGCGGCTTTCGTGAATGCAGTTACGCTGATTGTGATTTCGCTTTACATCTTCTGGGAAGCGATTACGCGTTTGATCCATCCGCAGGCGGTGGACGACAGGTTGATGTTTTGGGTGGCATTGTTGGCGCTGGCGGTGAACGGTAGCATCATGCTGGCGCTCAATCGCGGCCAGAAGGGCGACTTGAATGTGCGTGCCGCGTTCATTCACATGCTGGGAGACGCCATCGGCGCTGGTGCGATTGTTCTGGCCGCGATTGCGATCCGCTACACGGGTTGGACTTATATTGACCCGGTCCTATCGATGGCTTTGGGCTGCTTGATCTTATACACGGCTTGGGATATTGTGCACGAATCGCTGAATATCCTGCTGGAAGGGTTGCCGCGCGGCATTGAATTAGACAAGGTGACCAAGGCAATGGGCGGTGTCAAAGGCGTGTTGGATGTGCATGATCTGCACATCTGGACTTTGGGGTCACAGACGCATGCGTTGTGTTCACATGTGCTCATTGACGATATGCCGCATTCCGAGAGTGAGTTGATTCTGAAGAAGCTGGCAGAGGTGTGCTGCGGACTGGGGATTCACCATACGACGATTCAGTTCGAGCATGTGCCGTGTGTGATGTCCGATAACGGGTGCAAAATGGGTGCGGATCATGTGCATCAAGATGGACACGATCATAGCCATCATGACCACGATCACGCGCATGGGCACCAACACCATCACTAGAGGTGGACCGTCACTCACTGCGCTGTGGGCGCGAGCTGATCAACGCCTTGTAGACGGTTGATCTCGCTGACGAGTTCCGGAACACGGATGGGCTTGGTGACGTAGCCATCCATCCCCGCTGCTATGAAGCGTTCCCGGTCGCCGGCCATTGCATGCGCCGTTAGGGCGATGATCGGGATGTGTCCGCCCCCGGTGCTCTCTCTATCACGAATCGCGGCGGCGGCCTGAAGACCGTCCATCTCTGGCATCTGGATGTCCATTAGGACCAAGTCGAAGGTTTGCCGTTCCAGAGCCTGAAGCGCCTCATACCCATTGCCAACAACCGTGACAAAGTGACCTTGCTTTTCGAGCATGCGGCAAGCCACTTTCTGATTTACCAAATTGTCTTCCGCCAGGAGGATGCGTAGTTCGGACGGATTCGCCGGCAACGAATGCCGCGTAATCAGTTCCTTTGCGGCGGTTCGGTCGGCCTTGCGTCCCAGAGCAAGCCTCATAGCGTCCACCAACTGGAACTGAGATACGGGCTTCGTGAGATAAGCCGCTATTCCGAGCGAGCGGCAGCGCGCTGCGTCGCCTCGCTGGCCGGCCGAGGTGAGCATCAGCATCGCGGTGTCGGTAAACACCTCTCCTTGCCGCATCTGTTCCACCAAAGTGAACCCGTCCACCTCCGGCATATGACAATCGAGCAGGGCCAATTTGAAGGATTCGTCCGTGCCGGCGGCAGCTTGTAATTCGCGCATTGCTTCTTTAGCGTTTTCCGCCAAGGTCGGCTTCATTCCCGCTGCCTCAACCACCTCCTTCAGAATGCGGCGATTGGCGGCGTTATCGTCCACAATGAGCACAGGTACGCCTTCCAATTGGACGGCCCGGTTAGGTTCACTCTCGTCCGCCACCTGGGCAATGGGCGCGGCTACTGTGAAGTGGAAGCAACTTCCTTTTCCCGGCTGGCTTTCCACCCAGATTTGTCCCCCCATCATCTCCACGAGCCGCGTGGAAATGGTGAGGCCTAAGCCCGTTCCACCAAACTTGCGCGTCGTTGCCGTATCCGCTTGCGAGAACGCATCAAAAATCGATTTTTGCTTCTCTTGCGGAATGCCAATGCCCGTGTCGCGTACCGAAAAGTGTAAGCGGGCTATTTCGTTTTCGATGCCATCCAGCCCGACGGACACCTCTACTTCCCCTTCGCTGGTGAACTTCAGGGCATTTCCAACCAGGTTGATAATGATTTGGGTGAGCCGGGTAGGATCGGCGATAATCTGGTCCGGCACATTAGGGCGAACGTTAGACAATAGCTCCAAGCCTTTGTCGTCGGCGCGAAACGCCAATGGTTTCATGACTCTCGCGATGCTTTCCCGCAGCCGGAACGGGATAGGATCCAAATCAAGCCTGCCAGCCTCTATTTTCGAGAAATCGAGGATATCGTTGATGAGCGTGAGCAGCGCGTTAGCCGAGGATTTGACGGTCTCCATCAATTCCCGCTGCTCTCCCGTGAGGTCTGTGTCGAGCGCTAACTCGGTCATGCCTAGAACGCCGTTCATGGGCGTGCGAATCTCATGGCTCATGTTGGCGAGGAACTCGCTTTTGGCGTGGTTGGCCGTTTCCGCACGCTCTTTCAGCTCCTCCAGGCGCCCCAACTGGCTCCTTATGGTGGCAGTCTGCTGGCGCACTCGCCGGCGCAGTAGCATGATCCAGCCTACGGCGATGAGAGTCGCTGCCAATACCGTCCCCAAAAGGGTGGCCAGGTGTGCGGGAGTCCACCAGGCCGGACGTTCTACGACGAAAATGCTCGCCGGACCACTCAGCATGATCCGAAATGCCACAGGCCGTTTGTAGCTATCGAACGTGGTAACACACACTCCGGTGAGGCGCAGCAGACTTCCCACATCGGGCTCCGCCGTCAACTTGCCCGCGGGCGTCGCCAGACGCGCCGTGAAGTCGCCGTGCGCCGACAACATCAAGAAATCGAGTTCTTGCGGAGAACGAGAAATCTTTACGAGTGAGCCTTCGATTTGGACGAACCGCAGGTCGAATTTTGTGCTGTTGTGCAGAAAAACCGTTGGGTCGCCCGTCGGTTCGTTTTGTAGAGCAAGAATCTCATGCGCGTTCACAGTAAGCGGAACCGGTTGAGCGCCGCTGGAATCAGTGCGGCAAGCTGCGGCGACAACACCAGGTCTACCGTCGATAAATCCGCGGAACCCCACAGCCTCGATGAAATCGCCAGGACGGGGTAAACAGGTTGAAAGGGTTTCAATCGCCAGGCTGCTATCGGTGTCCGCCACATAAATGCGCGAGCCGGGTTCAATGGCAGTCACTGTGCCGCGAACCCGAACTTGCGATTCAAGATCGGACGTCACATCGTACTGGCCAATCGTGCTCAAAGGCACCAAGGGCGTGGCATAGGGATCCGCCGACGCAGCTTTCACTACGGTAATGTATTCCGGACCAGGCACGAAAATCTTCACGCCCAGTGCTTGTCGGCGATCATTGTACAAAGCGCTCAGGGCGCCATGGAGCAATACTTTCGAGCCGATGGAGAAACGGCCTGGATTGGGGAATTCCCGCATGATGACCAGAACATTTCCGCCATCCGCTCCCAAATTCAGCTGCACGCTTCCGCTCTGGACACGAACCGATAGGATAATACCCTTCAACTCGGCCCAGTAGCAGGCCCAGCGGCCCGTCAGCAATTGATCGAACGGCAGTCGCTTAGGTTCTGGGAGCGGTGCGCGACCGGTGATTTTATATCTCGCGTTCTTAATGCAGGAAGAAAAATCGCCAGGCGTAGTAGTGCCAGTGATCTCAACTGTTTGGCCGGCCTCCAACTCCAGCTCAGAGCCGGTAGGATCGAAATAAACAAACGTCCCGGCCGTGTTGTCTTGAAGGAAGATATGTCCCAATTTCACGTCAGCGTAGGTTGCTACACCGTGAATATCGACCGGGTAGCCAGCAGCAGCTTGTTCAATCGTTAGACGGTTCACTTGATCCGCCTGAGTCAGAACCCGAAGGCCTTGCGATGCGGAGATTGCGAAGAGGGGGGAGAGGTTGATGAGGAGCCCGACAACAGCCGCGTAGCTCGTAGCGCGATTTGGTCGAGGTGGTAATAGTGCTTTTACACTTGGCAACCCTGTTTGCTCCCATCAAACTCACGGTCCCTTTGGATAGCCCCGTAGGTCAGATCGGTAGAAGACAGCTAAAGCTTTAGCCTTAGGTCCTGCCGTGCGAAGGCGGTGACGAAAACCGGCAAACCGTTTCAACGAGCCAAAACGAAGATTTTTTAAGAATATTTTCGATTTGAAGGCGCGTTCTCTTCAAATTTAGCGCCTTCTTTAATAAGGAATCTCAAGAAAGGCTCAAAAGACAGGGAGTCTTTAAACTCTTCGACGCAGCGAGCAACGATTCAGGCAACAAAAGGAGGGGACGTAGACAACCTATGAAAACGAACGTTCTGAATATTTCGTATGGATTTGCTTCTATGCAACGACCAGCGTTGGAAATGACCGTTGAAGAGCAGAGCAGTTTACCCAAACAGCCGATCTTCGACGAGGAGTACTTAACCCGGCTGCGTGCCGGAGATGACAATACGGCAAGCCACTTCCAGCGCCACTTTAGACGGCTTCTTCGCGCTCAGCTCTGGGGGAAATTTGACCAGCAACGACAGGAAGACTTAGTCGACGACGTGATGACAGTGGCGGTAGAAAATATCCTGCAGGGAGAGCCGCGTGATGCGACTCGTTTGTCGGCATACATTCGCGGAATCTGCTCGAATTTGACAAAAGTGGAGATGAGGCGGTCTCAGTATCGTAAGGAGCCTGTGCAGCTCGATTTTGATCGCGTCCCGACGACTGCAAAAAACGCCGAGGAGAACTTGATTGAGCGGGAAACAGCGAAAGCCGCGATGAAGGTACTCAGCTCTTTGAGTTCGCGCGACCGTGCAATGCTTGTCGATTTGTTTTACGAGGAACTGCCGCGTGAGGACGTTTGTGCGAAGCACGGGGTGACCCGCGAACAACTCCGGCTGATCTTATTCCATGCCAGACGGAGATTCCAGGGATCTTGGGAAAACCTGGAGAGTACGGCGCGCGTTCCCTTAAGAAATAAAATCAAGTAACCTTTGCCGGAATTGGGCGGCAGTGGCGGAGTCGGGCGTGATGACCAGGATCGTATCGTCGCCGGCAACGGTGCCGACAACCTCTTCCAGTTCTTCGTTGTCGATAGCTATGGCGAGTGAGTTGGCGTTTCCGGGAGACGTTCGCACGACCACCAGGTTCTGGGCAATGCGGATATCCTGCATGAACTCGTCCACGACATCGCTGAGCTTGGGGCCGCTTTCCTCAGTAGAGAGTGGACGGTAGCCCTCGGTTGTCTTGACCAGGCCCAAATCACGGATATCGCGGGAAAGCGTCACCTGGGTGGTTTGAATTCCCACCGAACCGAGTTCGCGGGCCAGTTCTTCTTGCGTATGAATTTCCTTGTTGCGGATGATGCGCAGGATCTGGCCTTGGCGGAAACTCTTATTCATCTTCAGGGGATCCTTTGTTCGAATGTCTCCAGGCGGGTTTTGGCCTCGGCGAGCGCGCGTACGACGGCGGCGGGCGCCGTTCCCCCAGGCAGGCAGCGGGACTTCATCCCTTCAATCGGGTTCAACAGGCGCGCCATTTCTGGTTTGAATTCGGGTGCGAAGGCGGCGAGCGTGTCCCCTGTCCATTGCGTTGGCTTCTTGCCGCTCTTCAGGCTTTCGAGGACGAGTTGGCCCACCAGTTGGTGAGCGCGATGGAAAGCAACGCCGCTGCGTGAGAGCTCTTCCGCGAGATCTGTGGCAACCACCCAACTGTCTTCTGCTGCCGCGGCAGGTTTGGCTGGATTCAGGACGATTGAATCCGCTACCACTTTGGCCATCGCGAGGGAGCCTGACGTTTGGTGGAAGGCATCGAACAATGGTTCTTTGTCTTCCTGCATGTCGCGGTTATAGGTCATGGGGAGGCCCTTCATAGTGACGAAGAGCGCTGTGAGATCGCCGAAGACCCGGCCTGACTTGCCGCGCATCAGTTCCAGTGAATCGGGATTTTTCTTTTGCGGCATGAGGCTGGAACCGCTGGTGACGCCATCTCCCAACGACATCCAATCGAACTCCTCGCTGGAATAGAGAATCCAGTCTTCCGCTAGACGGCTCAGGTGGAGCATGATCATGCTGGATGCGTAGAGGAAGTCAAGCGCGAAATCGCGGTCGCCAGAGACGTCCATGGAATTGCGCGTGATGGCGGGGAAGCTGAGGTCTTTGGCAATGGCCGCGCGGTCAAAGGGGAATCCGCTGCCGGCCAGCGCTCCCGAGCCGAGCGGCATGACGTTGATGCGCGCCAGTGTCTGCTCCATGCGCTCGAAATCGCGCGCCAGCATTTCGAAATAGGCGAGCAGGTAATGCGGCCATAGCACCGCTTGTGCACGGCGCAGATGAGTATAGCCAGGAATGACGGCCTGCGGGTATTTTTCAGCCAGTGAAAGCAGCGCCCTCATGAGATGGGTCAATTGCTCGAGAATTGTTTCAGCAGAGGCGCGCAGATACAGACGTACGTCGAGCGATACCTGTTCGTTGCGGCTGCGGCCAGTGTGAATTTTCCCGGCAAGTGCGCCCGCTTTGGCCTGGAGCTGGCGGATCACGAAGGTATGAACATCCTCGTCGGCGGCGCCGCGCAGATAGTCGGGGTTGAGGGCTTCATGGGCGATGGCATCAAACGCCGCGACAATCTGGTCGCACTCGACGGAAGTAAGGATGCCCGCACGTTCGAGTGCGCGCGCAAACGCTTGTGAACCTTGCACGTCGGCAAAGATCAACTTGCCGTCAAAATGCAGCGATCCGGAGAATTGTTCGAAGACCTCGGAAGGCCCCGTTTCAAAGCGCCCACCCCAGAGTTTCATAGCGTTATTTCTTGAGTAAGGCTTGTACCTTGATGGGCAGCCCTATCAGGTTGATGAAGCCGAGCGCGTCCTTCTGGTCATAACTCGCGCCCATGGTGAAGCTGGCAATGTCGAGATTGTACAGAGAATTCGGGCTCTTGCGGCTAACGGGTTCGATGTTGCCTTTGAACAAGCGGAGCGTGATGTCTCCGGTGACGGGCTCAGAGACCTTTTCGAAGAATGCGTCAAGCGATTCGCGCAGGGGCGTGAACCAGAGGCCGTTGTAGACCATTTCGGCGTAATCGAGCGCGAGTTTTTGCTTGTAGTGAAGCATAGAGCGGTCAAGCGTCAGTGCTTCGAGTTCGCGCACGGCCGCCATGAGAATGGCGCCGCCGGGAGTTTCGTAGCAGCCGCGCGATTTCATGCCGACGAAGCGGTTCTCTACCAAGTCAATACGGCCCACGCCATGTTCGCCGCCGAGTTGGTTAAGCTGCTCGAGCAACGCAACGCCGGTTAGTTGGTGCTGGCCGTTCAGAGAGACCGGAACGCCGTGCTCGAATCCAATGGTGACATCGGCGGGCTTGTTGGGCGCGTCGGCGGGACTCTTACTCAACATCCAAATATGATTTGGCGCGGCGTTGGCAGGGTCTTCGAGTTCACCGCCTTCGTGCGAGATGTGCCAGATGTTGCGATCGCGGCTGTAGATTTTGGTGGTGGATTGCGCGATTGGAACGTTGTGCTTGCGCGCGTATTCGATGGCGTCTTCACGCGAGACGATATCCCATTCGCGCCAGGGAGCGATGACGTTCAAATGGGGCGCGATGGCCTTGTAGGTGAGTTCGAAACGAACCTGGTCGTTCCCTTTGCCGGTGCAGCCATGAGCGAGCGCATCGCAGCCGGTCTTGAGAGCGACTTCGGCTTGGCGCTTGGCCAGCAGTGGACGAGCGATAGATGTGCCCAGCAGATATTTGTGCTCATACACTGCGCCGGAACGGACGAGCTTCCACAGATAGTCTGTGACGAACTCTTCGCGCATGTCCTCGACGTATACTTCGGAAGCACCGGTTTTGATTGCTTTCTCTTTGAGGCCATCTAGCTCTTCGCCGCCTTGACCGATATCGCCGCACACCGCCACGATTTCACAGTTGTAGTGTTCTTTCAACCAGGGAATGATGATGGATGTATCTAGGCCGCCTGAGTAGGCGAGCGCAACTTTCTTAGCTGTTATTTTGTTCATGTTTTCTCAGTGGTTAGAGTAGTGCAGACGCGCACTACGGAACCGCTTCCTCGCGGTCGCCGCTGTTGGCTTTCGTTTCGCCCTCGCTATTGCAGGAGCATCAGTAGAATGGCCTTTTGAACGTGCAGCCGGTTTTCGGCTTGGTCAAAAGCGACGTTCTGCGGCGATTCCATGACTTCATCCGTAACTTCCTGGCCGCGCTTGGCGGGCAGGCAATGCATAAAAAGAGTATCTGGCCGGGCGAGTGAGAGAAGGATCTCATTCACTTGATAAGGCCCAAACAGTTTCCTGCGCTGTTCCGCTTCGCTTTCCTGGCCCATGCTCGTCCAGACGTCAGTGTAAACGGCATGAGCGTTTTGAACGGCGTCGACGGGATCGGTCATCGTTTCGATGCGGGCGCCAGAGATGCGCGACAACTCAATGGCTTGCGCGATCACTGACGTTTTGGGTGCGTAGCCGGCGGGCGTAGCGACTGACATAGTTATACCGAGGCGCGCACAACACAGCATCAACGAATGGGCCACGTTGTTGCCATCGCCGACATAAGCGAGCTTGAGACCACGCAAACGGCCGAATTTCTCTTTGAGGGTGACCATGTCGGCAAGGGCCTGGCAGGGATGGTAGAGATCGGTGAGAGCATTTACTACCGGAAGGCCCGACCATTGTGCCAATTCATCAACGGTTTGCTGACTGAAGGTGCGGGCGATAATCACGTCGGTCCAACGGGCGAGGTTACGCGCGACATCTTTGAGCGGTTCCCGATCGCCAATCATGCCAATTTGTGTGACAACATCGCCACCAAGCTGCTTCATGGCTAGTTCGAATGTCATGCGGGTGCGGAGCGACGGTTTCTCGAAAAGGAGAGCCGCATAACGACCCTTAAGCGCCGAAGAAAAGCGACTGCGCGATTGCTTAACCTCTTTCGTGAGGTCGAGGACTGCGTTGAGCTGGTCGACGGAGAAGTCGAGGTCATGGCGAAAGTTCGCAATCCGTACAGGGGCGGGGTTGGGCTTTGGGCTATTAGCAAAAGCGGCCATGCAGGATCTCCTCTGAATTTTTATTCACTCTTATGAATAATTACACATTAGCGGGTATAATGCAATCGCTTTTTGGCATTATCCTGTATTTTTTGTAAACTAAGTTTGTAGACGCCCTCCAATGAAGCGATCAACCGGCTCTAGCAGCTTCAACGTCGTCGGGGTCTACGTCGCCGAGCGCTTCACCGGCCAGCACTTCCCAATCGCAGTTTTACACCTACCGCGACGCACGCATTGCGCGCCGCTGCCTTACGGCCGCATCACAAGATCCTTTTGACGGGACGCTGATCGCACAGGCTCAGGTTATGACGATTGTCAGCGCGGATGAGGCGTTCCGGTAATATCAGGACGTTTCGTTGCTCTGGGTTGGCAAGATCTGAGATTTCTATTGCGAGCGGAGAACAACACTAATTATGGGCATGTTTGATGAGATTCGATGCGAATATCCGCTGCCGGGCGACGCTCCTGCCGACGCGGCGGATCTCGATTTTCAAACCAAGGACTTGGATTGCCTGCTGGAGAAATACACCATCACCAAGGATGGCGTTCTGCAGGGCAAGGAACACTTCACGGGTAGCATCAACTTTTACACGAACAACATTGTCGCCGGACCCGGCATCTACACCGCGGACGGTGAAGACGCGCACCACTTGGAATACTTGGCTGTGTTTGTCGACGGCAAGATCAGCGAGATCACGGAAATCGAGAACAGAAAAGAGCCGGCCCTCAAATATCGCTCGATGCCGAGCGAAATGCCAACGCGGGAAGAAATCGAGCGTAAGAAGCAACGGCAGGCCGAAAGTCTGATTGGGCGTAAAATGTGTATTTGGTGGGGCGGAGATTTCAGAGACCCTTACATGGCAACCGTGGTGGCGGAGAACCCTAAAGAGTTGGTGTTCCAGAAGGAAGACGGCGGCTTCGAAATTGTAGGAAGATACCAGCGTGACAACTGCTTTTTCGATTCCTACGAAGAAGGTAAGAAGGACAAAGAGGAGCGCGCCGCCAGTTGGGCTAAGAGGAAGCAAGAGTATGAGGACGAACTCGCGCGCAGGCCTTAAGCACTAGTATTTTTCTGAAGCGCGTACCGGTTTATCAAACTTGCGATCTAGTACAATCAAGATATTCAACCCTCCCAGTAGTGGTTCTTAACAGAAAATCCACAACATCTAGCGGCATCTGGTAAATTCTTATTGACGCATGTGAAAAACGGCCTACAATTGATTCTGACGGAAAAAATCTCCCCCAAGGATCATAATGGGACAGCTCAGTGATAATCTAGCCCTTAAAGTGAAAGAGTTACATCGCTCTTTGAAGAAAGAGGAGCGCGTTGGCGTGTCGTTCCCCCGCTTCTTCACAACTAAACTCGAATCGGGTGCCACTCCCTACGATCAAGTTTCCTGGGAACGGCGCACGGCCACCATCGGAAACGACAAAGGCTCGGTGCTTTTCGAGCAGCGCGATGTGGAAGTGCCAGCCGATTGGTCTCAGACCGCCACCAATATCGTTGTCAGCAAATATTTCCATGGCCGCATGGGTTCCCCGGAGCGCGAAACCAGCGTTGCCCAACTCGTCCATCGCGTTGTCGATTCCATAGCCGATTGGGGGTTAAGCGGCAACTACTTCCAGACCAAGGAAGACGGCGAAAACTTCCGCCTGGAACTGGCGCACCTGATGCTCACCCAGAAAGCCTGTTTCAATTCGCCGGTTTGGTTCAACGTGGGCGTCCGTGAAGCGCGCGGCTACGGCTTCTATTTCGACGAGGCGGAACAAGTAGTCAAAAAGCTCGTTCCTGGCGAGAATCATCCACAATGCTCGGCCTGCTTCATCAATTCAGTAGGCGATTCGCTGGAATCAATTCTCGACCTCGCCAAAACCGAGGGAATGCTCTTCAAGTGGGGTTCGGGTACGGGCACAAACCTGTCTGCCATCAGAGAAGAGGATGCCCACTTGTGGGGTGGTGGCCGCGCTTCCGGCCCACTGAGCTTCATGAAGGGCTTTGACGCCTTTGCGGGTGTTATCAAATCCGGCGGCAAGACCCGCCGCGCCGCCAAAATGGTCATTCTGAACACCGACCACCCCGACATCGAAAAATTCGTTTGGTGCAAAGCCAAAGAAGAGAAGAAGGCGCATACCCTGATCGACGCCGGCTATGATGCGTCGCTCGACGGCGACGCTTACGGCAGCATCTTCTTCCAGAACGCCAACAATTCCGTCCGTGCCACTGACGAATTCATGCAGGCCGTGGTGGCGGATACGGATTGGTGGACTCGCAGCGTCGTCACCGGTCAACCCATCAACCGTTACAAAGCCCGAGACCTGATGAAGCAGATTGCCGAAGCTACCCACCAGTGCGGCGACCCCGGCATGCAGTTCGATACCACCATCAACAAGTGGCACACGTCCAAAAACACGGCGCGCATCAACGCTTCCAATCCATGCTCGGAATATATGTTCCTCGACGATTCCGCGTGCAACCTGGCCTCATTGAACCTAATGAAGTTTCTCGGACCAGATGGCACGTTCGATGTCGAAGCGTTCCGCCACGCGGTGGATACGGTGACACTGGCGCAAGAAATTCTGGTGGACAATGCAAGCTATCCCACCGAGCGCATCGCCAAGAACTCGCATGATTTCCGGCCGCTCGGTTTGGGTTACGCCAACCTGGGCGCGATGCTGATGGCTTTGGGTATTCCTTACGACAGCGATCAAGGCCGCGATTTCGCCGCCCTCATTACCGCCATCATGAGCGGCCAGGCATACCTCACCAGCGCGCGCATTGCTGAAGGTGTGGGTCCGTGCCCTGGCTATAACGTCAACGAAGACCCCTTCCTGGAAGTCATTCGCATACATTGGAACGCGGTGAACAATATCGATAGCCGCCGCGTGCCACGCGCCATGTACGAAGCTGCCGAAGCTTGCTGGGGCGAGGCTCACAAGGTCGGCTCCATCGCTGGCTTCCGCAACGCGCAGATCAGTGTGCTCGCGCCCACCGGCACCATCGGCTTCATGATGGATTGCGATACCACCGGCATTGAACCTGACTTGGCGCTGGTGAAATACAAAAAGCTGGTTGGCGGCGGAGTGATCAAGATTGTCAACAACACCGTGCCGCAAGCGCTTATCAAGCTCGGCTACACGGCCGAGCAGACGGAGAAGATCGTCGCTCACATCGATTCCACCGGGACCATCGAAGGCGCGCCCGAACTTAAGCCTGAGCATCTGCCCGTTTTCGATTGCAGCTTCCGCCCGCAAAACGGCCTGCGTTCCATTCATTACATGGGCCACATCCGGATGATGGCCGCCGTGCAGCCGTTTATTTCGGGTGCGATCTCAAAAACGATTAACATGCCGGAAGAATGCACGGCGGAAGACATCATGGACGCCTATATCGAAAGCTGGAAGCTCGGCTTGAAAGCGGTGGCGATTTATCGCGACGGCTCCAAGCGAGCGCAGCCCCTCAGCTCTGGCACCGGCAAAGGGGAAAAGAAGATGACCGTGATGGCGGCTCCCGTGCCCCAGACCATTGAGAAGGTGGTCTACCGTCCGGTTCGCCGTAAGCTGCCGGATGAGCGGCAATCCATCACGCATAAGTTCTCCATTGGTGGGCACGAAGGCTACATCACCGTGGGGATGTATGAGGATGGGACGCCCGGTGAAGTCTTCATCGCGATGGCGAAGGAAGGCTCAACCATTTCCGGACTCATGGATACGCTGGCGACTTCTATCAGCTATGGATTGCAATACGGTGTTCCGCTGAAGTTCTTTGTGGATAAATTCAGCCACGTCCGTTTCGAACCCAGCGGCTGGACGGGGAACAAGCAGGTGCCGTATGCGAAGTCGATTATCGACTACATCTTCCGCTGGCTCGGTGCGCGGTTCTTAGGGATTACAGAGAACAACGAAGCAGGGGAAACGAACAGGCTTCGTCCGACGGTTGTTGAACCGCAGCAGGCATTGCCGTTTGATGCCAATGCTGGCGACGCGCCTTTGTGTTCGGAGTGCGGGAGTATGATGACGCGGAATGGGAGTTGCTATAAGTGTGAGAACTGTGGGGGGACGAGCGGGTGTAGTTAGCTGCTTTGAAGTGGCCTCATTCACTAGGGCCGTCCGCCGGTATGAGAAGCCGTCGCCGCAGGGCAAGGAATTCTTCGATCGGCGGACCCACTGATACGGTTAAAAAAAGCAACATACGATCCCGAGCACCGCCGCAGTCGAGGTAGTTTCGAAGTGGACATCGAAAAGACAGTAAAGAGTATCACGACAGCCGCTGATTGGTTCCCGTGGCGGGCATAACGGAAACTCCGTACAAATTGACAAATTTCAGTGGCTTCGCACCTATTCGGCTGGTTAAAAGAGGCGGATATTGTTCAGGTTCAAGTGTTCCTTTCCGACGAACTGGCCCCCAGTATAGTGATGGACGGCCAAGAATTTACGGTAAATAACCGGCTCTGGGACAAAAACTTTGACGACACGGCCTTTGAAGTTGTAAACGAACGGGGTGATGTTGTCTTCCAGTTTTTGTACTTGACCAACGCAATTGTCTCCATCAAGGGCGTTTTTACTGGAGGCGGGTACACGTTCTTCGCCTATGACGAGGGCTTCGCCATTCCGCCAGCAGGTTCATCCCCACCTCCTGATTTTCACATTTCGAAGCTATTTCGCTATCCGGCTCTCATTAATCACGGACGACGAATCTCGTCATCAAACTAACCGGCTCGGGGGGAAAGTCGGGCCAGGGCACTCAAATACCATTCCGACGCTGGAAAGAACCATGCGTCGTGCAACTATAAAGAGAGAACCACAAAATGACAGTCGACCAACGTCTGGAATTTTTACTACAATCTACCGAATCACTGCACGCCACCGTCCAGCAGATGACCGGACAGATCCAGGAGCACACCAAGCAACTGGAGCTGGACGCGGCCAACATTCGCAGCCTCGCCAACATCGCCGCCGCGCACCAGACTCGCATCGAAGACCTCGAGAGCGGAAAGCAATCCTAAGCAACGCGCTCCGCAACCCGTTCAACTCGGAGAGCGGGAACTCGGGACAGGAGCGGGAACTCAGGACAGGCCTGAACTGCACCATTTCAAATTTAGATTCGGTCAGACCTGAACATCCTGAGAGAAAGTCCAACATGCGGCACACCTTCGTTTGATGTCGGTTGAAACTCCACACTATGGTCCGCAACCCGAGGTCCGCAACCCGGGACAGCACAGTCAAACACCACCATTTCAATATGTATCTTCCCTTCGCAGGCCGCAGTATTGAAGCACCACCTCCTGTTCATAGATGTCATAGCGGAAGCGAAAACGACCTATGGCCAGACGCCACTGACCCTCGCCGCGAGCCACGTTCGTTAACTTCTTGATGTCGTGCGATCCAGATCGATTTGTGGGATCTCGCCGCAAGATCTCAATTGCGCTCTCTTGCACCACCACAAACTTCGGCTGTCGCTTGTTGAGAGCACGAGCGAGCCGCTCGTAGTGTTTAGCATTGACAACTAAGAAGGAAGACGGCGTCATTTCGACGGCGGACGCTTTTTTACCGGCTTTCGCATCGCAGCTTCCACACGAAGTTCCGCTAGAAAGTCCTTCGCCGCGCGGCTCCGGCCAGCCATATAATCTATATTGCTCTTCCGGATATGCTCCCGAACCTTGGGGTCTCGGAGTTCAAGATAGTCTTCAAGCTCGCCAGCGCCCATGATACCGGCAACGGCAATGCCGTCTTTCTCCAGGATGAAGTATTCCTTATTGCGATTGACCCGCCGGACGAGTTCGCCCAGGTTTACCCTTGCTTTCGTGATTGGCAGACGATGTACGACGGTGCTCATTTGATTAATATTGATCGGCATCAATCAGTATAGTAGAAGACGACCTAACACTCAAACACCCCAGGTCAAAATCGAAGAATCACGTGTACGTCATCAATACGGACGACTTGACGCCAGTATTTCCGATCCTGTACTATTTAAATGCGTACAAAACGGAGCTCCTATGCCGAGACTAGCCATCGAAGATAACAGCCGGATGTCCTTGCGCATCCGTGCCGAGGAAAAGGCGCTCCTCATGCGAGCCGTCTCGCTCCAGCACACCGACTTAACCGAGTTCGTCCTAAAACACGCGCTACGCGCCGCCAAAACTGTAGTCGAAGAAGCAGATCATCTGCATCTCTCTGAACGGGACAGTCTGCGGGTTCTCGATCTCTTGGAAAATCCGCCCGCGCCTAATCGTAAGATGCTTGCTGCAGCGCGGGCGCTTCCCAAGCGGAAAAAATGAGCGTAACGGCTTGGCACCAAGAGCCGATTAACAAGAGCCACGACCGTAAAGCATTCGATTGCGGTGAGGACGCACTCAACGATTTCTTGCGACGCCATGCGCGCAAGAGCCACGACTTGGGAGGCGTGAAGACTTTTCTCGCTATTGACGATGCCGACAAGAAAACCATTCTTGGCTTCTACAGCCTAAGTCCTGTGTCGGTGGAATACGCACGGACTCCAGAACTCGTTCGGCGCGGCTTGGCTCGCCACGACGTACCGGGTTTCCGCTTGGCCCGCTTGGCGGTAGATCGCAGGTTCCAGGGTCTGGGGCTCGGCGGCCAACTTCTGATGGCGGCTGGCAAACGTTGCCTGCTGGCAGCGGCAGAAGTGGGTGGGGTCATGCTCGTCATCGACGCGAAGAATGAGAAGGCAGCCAAATGGTATAGCGGCTACGGAGCCGTGCCGCTTCTCGATGCATCATGGTCGCTTGTGATTCCAGTCGCCCAAATCGAGACTGCCCTGAAAAAAGAGGGTAAGCTTTAGCACGTTACTGAGTGGATGCCGAAGGCCAAAGACGGACCGCCCAAAACAGAACGGCGGAATTGCATGAAGTGACTCCCGAAGAGGTCTTTGAGGGCGACTACAAAGTTCGGCGAGCCCGTCAGAAGCTGTATGCCGCCCATGATTCGAGTTGTAACGGCTCGCGACATGGAAGATGAAGATCGACGGCTATTCCTCCGCAAGTAGTTCAAAACACATGAAGAAAAAACTCCCTTCCGCTAAACTCCCTCTTCCCAAGTTCCGTTCCGACAAAGAGGCTGCGGAGTACTTCGACACGCACTCCATTGCCGATATCTGGGATCAGTTGCCTCCGGCCAAACCAGCCAGCTGTCCGCGGCCCTGCGGAGTCCATTCGCGAGCGCCACGCGATCGCAAAGTCTCCCATCTCAATCCGTCTCGTTCCTGAACAAATCGCCGCTGCAAAATCGGGCGGCTATCAAACGCAATTGCGGATGTGGATTGCCGAAGGAATTGAACGCGAAGCGAAACGTACTGGGTCTGCGGCAAGGCACGAGTAGCCATGCTCGCTTAGCGGATCACACATCCGTGATACAACTTCACTGATGTTACACACGCTCATGACTCGGCGCGAAGTTCTTGCAACCACGCTCGCCGCCGCCGTCGTCCAGAAAACGCAGGCAGAGCCTTCTGCACTTTGGGGAGGTCCGGTGGTTGATTGCCATTTCCATCTTCGCCCAGGCCTGGATACCAACTACGTCCATATGCAAGGCTGCGAGGTTTCGAATGCGCTGCTGCTTTCACGAGCGAACGCGACGGAGCAGATTCAGGCGATGCAGGCTAAATATCCGGGCGTTTTTGCTTGGACGGCCACAACGGACATTACCAAACCCGACGCCGAAGCGATTCTGACCGCAGCCGTAAAACAGGGCGCGTTGGGCTTGGGCGAGATCAAGTTTCATGTGGCTAGCGGCGGCCCTGAGCTGCGCCGCATGTACGCGTTGGCGGCCGATCTGAACGTCCCGATTCTAATTCACTTTCAGGAAGTGCCGCACTTTGACGGGGAAGGCGTTTTCAGTACGGGCTTTCAACATTTCGAAACGATATTGAAGGCATACCCGAAAACGAAGTTCGTGGGCCACGCCGACGCTTTCTGGGCCAACATCAGCGCCGATTATCACAACGAGGCGGCTTACCCTGGCGGCCCAGTCAAACCTGGTGGCATTACAGACAAACTGCTATCCGATTACCCCAACCTGTTTGGAGATCTTTCGGCTAATTCGTGCAACAACGCGCTTTCGCGTGACGCCGAATTCACGCACGGCTTCCTGGCACGCCACCAAGAGAAGCTGATTTTTGGCAGCGATTGCTCTTGTTCCGACGGCAAAGGCGGCGGCATTTCGCAAAGCAACAATCCCGTTGCGAGCCGCATGGCGGGCAAATGCGTGGCTCGCGAAACTCTTTCTTTATTGAAACAATCGGCCTCGGCGGGCGCTTTTCGGAAAATGGCATGGAAAAACGGTCACAGGGTCTGGCAGATTCCTGGCAGCACCTCGCTAAACTAAAGGTTCCGGTTCTTGCCAGGGAGGCTACCAGTGAAGAATTGCGCCATTATCTTATCCGCGTTTTCGCTCTTTTTTCTTCTAGTGCCCACGGGAGGCGCGCAAAGCGCATTGCCTGCGGGCGTGACCAAAGTAACTTCCGTGGAGGGCATCTCGCAGTATCAGTTCGATAACGGATTGAAGCTGCTGGTCTTTCCCGATCCTTCGAAATCCACCATTACTGTCAACATCACTTATTTGGTGGGTTCGCGCCATGAAGGGGCTGGTGAGGGTGGTATGGCTCACCTCTTGGAGCACATGGTCTTTAAAGGCAGCACCAAGCACATCAACATTCCGCAGGAGTTAACGGAGCACGGCGCCCGACCAAATGGCACTACGAGTTGGGACCGCACCAACTACTTCGAAACATTCCAGGCGTCGGACGTCAATTTGCGCTGGGCGCTCGATTTGGAATCCGACCGCATGGTCAATTCATTCATCAAAAAGGAAGATTTCGACAAGGAATTTTCGGTGGTCCGCAACGAGTTTGAGATGGGAGAGAACAATCCCTTCGCCGTTCTATTTGAACACACAATGGCGGCGGCTTACACGGCCCACGCATATGGCCGCCCGGTGATTGGCAACCGCTCCGACGTGGAACGCGTGCCGATCACCAATCTTCAGGCCTTTTATCACAAGTTCTATCAACCTGACAACGCGGTTCTCACAGTGGCCGGGAAGGTAGACGAAGCACAGATTGTCTCTTTAGTGAACGAATACTTTGGCAAAATTCCACGGCCCACGCGGGTGCTGGAACCGACCCACACCATAGAACCGGCGCAGGACGGAGAGCGCACAACTACAGTTCGCAGGGTAGGCGAAATTCAAGGAGTCTTGGCCGCCTATCATATTCCAGATGGCGGCAGCCCGGATTCGGCCCCGCTTGAAGTCCTGTCCGGCATCCTGGGGGAGCCTTCGTCGGGGCGTCTTTACAAAGCGCTGGTGGACAACAAGAAGGCCAGCGAAGTAGGATCGGACGCTCTACAGCTGAACGAACCTGGATTGTTCATAGCTTACGCAGTGCTGCGCTCAACCGATTCGCTCGATGACGCGGGCAAGACGCTGCTGGATGTGATCAGCGGAGTAGCCAAGGAACCGCCCAGCAAGGAAGAAGTAGACCGTGCCAAGACTCGCCTGTTGAAAAACATTGACCTATCTCTCAGCAATTCAGAACAGGTGGGCCTTTTCTTAAGCGAATGGGTAGCTTTGGGCGATTGGCGGTTGCTGTTTCTGGATCGTGACCGCATTAAGGCTGTTACACCCGACGACGTGAAGCGTGTCGCGGCCGCGTATATCAAGTTGTCCAACCGGACGGTTGGCGAATTCATTCCAGATGCGAAACCGGATCGGGCCGAAATACCGGCTAAAACCAATGTGGCTGCCGAAGTCAAGGATTACAAAGGTGAAGCGGCCATGGCGCAAGGCGAAGCGTTTGATCCATCGCCGGCCAATATCGAATCGCGTACTACGCGGTTCACGCTGCCTTCCGGGATGAAAGTGGTTCTACTGCAAAAGAAAACACGCGGGGCGACCGTGCACGCCAAGATCGATTTGCATTTCGGCACAGTGGAAACGCTGAAGAATAAAGACGTTCTCGGCTCGCTGACGGCAAGCGTCCTCATCCGCGGCACGAGCGACAAGAACCGCCAGCAGATTCAAGACGAGATTGACCGGCTGAAGGCGCAGGTGAGCGTGGGCGGCAGCGCGACAAGCGTGGGTGTTTCCATTGAGACAGTTCGGGCAAACCTGATCCCGGTATTGCAATTAGCCGGCGAAATTTTAGAGAAGCCGACGATCCCGGAATCTGAGTTCGAAGAGATTCGCAAGGAGGAATTGACATCCCTTGAATTCGGCAAGTCTGAACCGCAAGCGATTGCACCTCTTGAGTTGACTCGGGCCCTTCGTCCGTTTCCACGTGGCGATGTGCGCAGCGCCGTCTCCTTTGAGGAGCAGATTGAGGATGTGAGCAAAGCCAAAGTAGAAGAAGCGCGCGCCTTCTATAAGCAGTTCTACGGCGCCAACCACGGGGAGGTGTCGATTGTGGGGGACTTTGATCCGGCTGAAGCGAAGAAGGCGCTCACCGAGCTGTTTGGCTCGTTCAGGAATTCTGCTCCTTACGAGAGGGTCAAATTCGGCTTTCAGAAGACTGAGGTCATCAATAAGACCATTGAAACCCCGGACAAACAGAACGCTATGTTTGTGGCCGGCGAGCGGCTGAATCTTTCCGATACCGACGCCAATTATCCCGGTATGGTTTTCGCGAACTACATGCTGGGCGGCGGCTTTCTGAATTCGCGTCTGGCGACGCGGATCCGGGTGAAAGACGGGCTTAGCTACGGCGTCGGTTCGCGCCTGACCGCTTCTACTCATGAAGCAGACGGCGAGTTTATGGTGTATGCGATTGCGGCTCCGCAGAATGTCGCGAAAGTCGAATCTGCCTTCAAAGAAGAACTGGCAAGAGCGTTGAAGGATGGATTCACACCCAGCGAAGTGGATAACGATCGAGTAGGCTGGCTGCAATCGCGACAGGTGAACCGATCCGATGACCGGAGTCTGGCTCAAATGCTGGCCAGTAATGAAGAAGATGGCCGAACGTTCGCGTTTGCGGAGAAACTTGAAAACACGGTGCGGCAACTTACGCCGGACCAAGTGACGGCGGCCCTGCGGGCGGTGATTGATCCCGACCATATTTCGATTGTGAAGGCGGGAGATTTCAAGAAGGCGGCGGCCAGCGCGACCACAAAATAGAAGTTTTCGCTGTGCTGGTCACATGAGGTGAAAGGCGATTTCAATACTCACTCTGACGTGCACCGCCTCACCGTCCTTGGTGCCGGGCTGAAAGCGCCACTGCTTGACGGCGTCCACGGCCGTGCGGTCTTCTTCGGCGTTCAATCCTCTTGTCACCTCAATGTCGCTCGGCAGGCCTTCAGGCGTTACGGTTGTTTTGAGTTTCACCACGCCTTCGACAAATGCTTCCTTTGACGAATTTGAGAACGACGGCTCAACATAGTGAACCACTTTAGGCGGCTTGACGTCGCCGCCTGGAGTGTAAACAATGGGCGCGGACTTGCTGTCTTTATCCTTCGATTTTCCGTCAGATTTGCCGTCTTGCAGAGCCAGAGCTTTGCTAGCGATGCCGAGTCCCAGCGCGGCGAGCATTCGCAAAACGCGTCTGCGGTCCAAACTTGAAGACACCCATAGCGGATCATCCATACCAAGCGAGTTCCTGAAAAGACGTTAGCGGTTGTTAGAAGGTTTCAGCTAGCCACGAGATACCGTTGTCAATATCGCATCGGCGGCCTCGACCTCAGGGATTTCAATTCGCGTCTTGGTACCTTTGCCGGGGTTACTATCGACGGCGATTCGATAGCCGGCGCCGAACAGCACGCGCAGCCGTTCGTTCACGTTGCTGACGCCGACACCCGATTCAAAGAGGGTCTGCAGCTTTTCCTCATCAATACCGACACCATCGTCTTCAATCAAGATATTCAGCCGCGTTCCTTCCAGCCAAGTTCGCAGCCGCACAGTGCCACCCGTCACTTTGTTCGCCAAGCCGTGGCGGATAGAGTTCTCAATGATGGGCTGGAGGATCATGCTCGGCACGAGACGGCTGAGCGTGGCCGGTTCTATATCCTTTTCGAATTTGAGCTTTTCGCCGAAGCGGACCATTTCAATAGCGAGGTAATCGTCGATAAAGGCGATCTCTTCGCGCAAGGGAGAGTAGTTTTCAGCCTTGCGGAGCAAACGGCGAAGAATTTTCGAAAGCCGGTAGATCATGTTGCGCGCGTTGTCGGGGTTGATCCGAATCAACGTGGCAATAGAGTTGAGCGTGTTGAAGAGGAAGTGCGGGTTGATCTGATTTGTGAGCGCCGCGAGCCGGGCTTCGGTCAGGCGAGCGTGCTGCGTTTCGAGCTGGCGTTCGGCTCGAAAACTACCCCAGACGCGAATGGGCAGCGACACGGCAAACAGGGTGGTGCCTGCGCAATAGGCAAACAAGAGCCAATCTTTCAGGTGCACGCTCTCAAAAAGAAAGAACGTATTATGTACAGGGAAGGTGGCGCACACGCCCCAGCGCAGCGCCTCGACGAGAACTACCAGAAAATTGCACGCTACGTTAAAGGCCGCTAGTTCAATCAAGCGCCGGTGAATGAGATCGCGCTTCAGGCGGAGAAGCTGCCGGAAGAAACGCCAGAGATTCAGATCGACGAACGGAGAGAAGCCCCAGATGTCTTCCGGGCGCGGCGCCAGATCGTGGATGAGCGCACCCATGATGCCCGCGGCGCTGAATAAAGGCATGGACATCCACTTGCCAACGAGCATATCGGGAATAGAGGCTATCAGCCCGGTGATAAGACCGCTCACGTAACCGCCGAGAATTCCTGAAATCATGGAACCTTCGAGCGCTAGATCGATGGCTTGATATTTACCGTTGCTGAGAATGCGGAACTCCGCGCTGGCGCCATACAGAATCGCGAAAATGAAGGCGAGATGCAGCCGCTCGCGCAGTGTTCTTTCATCGCGCAGCAGCATGCGCTGCATGGGACCGAAACGCATGACGATACTCGCCAACGAAGTGGATACGGCGATCTTCAACAAAAGCGCGGCGAGCTGCTCTTGGTTCAGCATGAGCTTTGGCTTCTATAATAGAGGTTTGCCTGAATTAAAGCTTGACAAGGTAGCCGAAGCCGAATTTCCTACCCGTTTCGGCCAGTTCCGTATTTTTGGTTTTGCCGGCATTCGTCCAACTGAAACAGAAGAGGCTGTAGTTCTTACGATGGGCGATTTGAGCCCAGCTTCTCCCGCGCCACTGGTTCGCATTCATTCGCAATGCCTTACGGGCGATGTGTTTCATAGTTTGCGCTGCGATTGCCGGTCGCAGCTTGAGATTGCGCTCGACAAAATTGTGGCCGAAGGGCGCGGCATGCTCATCTATGAGCATCAAGAAGGCCGCGGCATCGGCTTGCTGAATAAATTGCGTGCATACGAGTTGCAGGATCAGGGGCTGGATACGATTGAAGCCAACGAAAAGTTAGGATTTGCGGCTGATTTGCGTGACTATGCGCTGCCGGCGGCGATTTTGAATTATTTCAAGATTGAACAGGTGCGTTTGCTTTCGAACAATCCGGAGAAAGTGGCGGCGTTGGAGAAGGCGGGGATTCGGGTTGTGGAGCGGGCACCGATTATTGCGCCGGAGCTGGATACGACAACGGAATATTTAAAGACTAAGCGGGACAAGATGGGGCATTTGTTTTAGCCCCGGCTTCGTGCGTGTTCCTGGGCCAGATGTTTTTGGTAACTCTGAGTATATGATCATCGAGATCGACAGCGGTGCGCATCAACATCATAATGCGTTGGCGCTTGCCATTTCGGAAATTATTTGGCTCTTCCAACTGCCTTCCGTCTGACGAGATCGGCAAGCGCGTCTCGGAGGTCATTAATGGCCGAGCGCGCGGCGATGGCCAGCGCTTCCCAGAAGGCATGCGCAGCCGCCGGCGTTGATGTTATCCTTGCCGGATAGGGAGGTGCTGTGCTCATGGTCAGCTCAGCGAATGATACGCAAGGAGGCCGCCTCCGAGCAGGCCCCCTTACACTGCTGCCATTTCTGTGCGTGATCCCCCCCTGTTTATTTATGCGCGAAACGGGGTCCAAAGTAGTAACGGGCCGGTGCAAAAGATTTCAGGAAAGTCGAGGAGCCAATGGCACTGCCCTTTAGTCACGAAGCAGAGGTGACACAGTTACTGAAGGCGTGGACAGCCGGCGACGGACAAGCCCTGGAAAAGCTCACGCCGTTGGTCTATCAGCAGTTACATCGCGCAGCGCAACGCTATATAGCTGGAGAACGGCCCGGCCACACCCTGCAAACTACCGCCTTGGTCCACGAAGTCTACCTTCGGCTTGTGGACTGCGGAGAAATAGATTGGCAAGACCGGGCGCACTTCTTCGCTGTCGCGGCTCAGTTGATGCGGCGTATCTTGGTCGATTTCGCCCGTTCGCGCGGTTACCAGAAAAGAGGCGGCGGCGTGGTGAATGTACCCTTGGACGAAGCCGCCACTGTCTGCAGCGAACCCGACCCAAACCTGTTGGCCTTGGATGAGGCGCTGAAGGCGCTCGCCGCCGTAGACGCCAGGAAAAGCAGAGTCGTGGAACTAAGATTCTTCGGCGGCTTGAGCATTGAGGAAACCGCCGTGGTGCTGAACGTTTCCGTGGAGACGGTGGTTAGAGACTGGCGATTGTCCAAGGCTTGGCTGCTGAGAGAATTGAGCGAGGCAAGTTGACTTGGAGCGGGAACGCTGGCAACGGGTTGAGGACTTGTACCACCGGGCGGTGGAGCTAGACCCGCCGCGTCGCGTCCCGTTCCTGGAGGAATCTTGTGGCGACGACGAAACGCTTCAGCGCGAAGTGGAATCGCTGCTGACTCATGACAAGGCCGCCGGAAACTTCATTGAGTCACCTGCACTCGAAGCGCTCGGAAGACTCATCGCAAATGAAGAGGCCACGTCGGTTGCAACCCTGATTGGCAGTGAAGTCTCCCACTACCGCATTATTGAAGAGCTCGGCAGGGGCGGTATGGGCGTCGTCTACAAAGCCGAAGATACCCGCTTGCACCGCTTTGTCGCTCTCAAATTCTTGCGCGAGAGCTTTGCTGAAGATGCGCAATGGCTAAGCCGCTTTCGACGAGAAGCGGAGGCTGCCTCGGCCCTGAACGATCCTCATATCTGCGTTGTTCACGACATTGGCGAGCATGACGGCAGGCCGTTTATCGCGATGGAGTTTCTGGATGGCGCGACCCTCAAACAACTGATTACCAGCGGACCTTTGGCAGTC
The DNA here is from genome assembly GCA_003167495.1 of Bryobacterales bacterium. GTDB lineage: Bacteria > Acidobacteriota > Terriglobia > Bryobacterales > Bryobacteraceae > Bog-105. Next base: position 31,502 of record PMSX01000190.1, read on the forward strand.
GACAAGGTGATTGACTTGGCCATTCAGATTGCCGATGCGCTGAATGTAGCTCATGCCAACGGCATCATCCATCGGGATATCAAGCCAGCGAATATCTTTGTTACGACACGCGGTCTGGTTAAGGTGCTGGATTTCGGACTAGCGAGGCGTTCCGACAGAGCCGATGCGGAGGCGGATAGCAAAACCGTTCCCGGGTTGAATGAGGACGAAGCCTCCCAGTTGACCAATCCCGGCACTGCGTTAGGCACCGCTGCTTACATGTCGCCCGAACAGATGCGAGGAGAAAAGACCGATCAGCGTTCGGATATCTTCAGCTTTGGCTGTGTTCTCCACGAAATGGTTACCGGGGAGATGCCGCTTCCGGGTAAGTCAGCGATTTCGATCTCTGCGCGGATTCTGGACGCTGAGCCGGCGCGGGCGCGCAAAACGGCGCTCGCAACCCGCCTCGCTATCGAACGGATCATTGACCGCTGCCTCAGTAAGGATGTCGAACACCGTTGCCAGAGCATCGCCGAAATCAGGCTGATGCTGGACCAACTATCTAGCCGTGCGCGACCCGCGCGGGTGTTCACCTACTCGTTTGGGACGGTGTTTGCCGCCGCCTTATTGATGGCTGGGTTGTATTCGAGCGCCAGGCTGGCTGTGCTGAAGCGAGGCGACAGTCCCGCGCCTGTGGTGACAGCCAGTATGACGCAACGCAAGATCGAGTTGCCTTATCCGAACTTCTCATACAATCCGGTCGGTCAAACGGACGGCCAACGCGCCATCTATAAGGACGATGCCACTGGTGCGTTGATGATCAGCGATCTGGCAGGTAAGGACAAACGAGTCATCCTGAAGCCCAAAGGCAGCATTTCGGAGGACTTTGCAGCCTCCCGCGATTTCTCAATGGTTTACGTGCAATTGACCAAGCCGGACGGGTCCAAGACGAATGCCGTCATTAAGACGGACGGCACCGGTTATCGCGAGATCGGAGGGGACTTCTCCTGCGGCCCGGGGTCATGGTCCTGGGATAACCAATCGATTCTCGTTTGCGATCATAGCGAGACACTCCAGATGCTGAAGATTTCCATCGCGGATGGCCAGGTCCACAAATTGGGGGAGGTCAAAGGAACCCGCAATCTGTTCTCGCCAGACGGCCGGTTCATCGTTTACTCCGGTTACAGGAAGATTTTTATCATGTCGAGCCAAGGCGGAGAGCCCCAGTTGCTTTTAGACTGGGCGTCTCCTGTGGACTGGACGTGCGATGGTCGATACTTGATTTTTGAAAGCGATTTTCGCAGCGTTGGTGTGAATGCGCTTTACTTGCTTCCGGTCAAAGATGGGCAGCGAGCGGGTGACCCCGTTTTCATCCGCTATGGTTCACTTGAGCAAGGGCGTACCACTGCCGGTGGGGCCGTCGTCTATCAGGTGGTTCCCGAGGCCGGCCGGTATACCTCCTGGCTCGGGACGCTGCGGTCGGCTAACGGCTCACTCGGCTGGACGCGGATGGGCGTTAACGACGGCGAACTTGATTTCCCAGCATGGTCTCCGGATGGCACGAAAATCGCATACGTTGTCTACAATAGTGCAGCGGGACACTGGCAGGGCGCAATTCGTGTCCGCAAACTTGCCAGCAGTGAGGAGCGGGAACTCTATCGAGGTTTTCTGGGAGGCTGCCTCTGGTCCTCCGTAAAGCCAAGTCTATTTTGTGTTCAGCAAATGCCACCGCCAGAAAA